>JALJPB010000013.1 GCA_022969175.1 Colwellia sp.
AGTAAAAGTTTACATTAACCATTCAAGCTTGAGCATGCCTTTAAATAAGCATTTTCATTTCTGAGACGATCTTCGTTTTATTAAAGATGATCCTGTAATTATCAGACAAACGTTAAGTTAGTCTGATATTAACTTTTACCAGAGTGTCCAAAACCACCTTCGCCACGGTCACTTTGATCAAACTCTTCAACAATATCAAATTTGGCTTGAATTACAGGTAGAAAAACTAACTGTGAAATTCTATCGCCAGATTCAATTTCAAAGGTAGTATTACCTCTATTCCAACAAGAGATAAACAATTGCCCTTGATAATCAGAGTCGATTAAACCTACAAGATTTCCTAAAACTATTCCATGCTTATGCCCAAGCCCTGATCTAGGTAATATCGTAGCTGCTATATTTCTGTCTTCAATATGAATAGCAATTCCTGTTGGAATCAATTCGGTTTGACCTGGTTCTAAAACTAACTTTTCGTCTAAACATGCACGTAAATCGACTCCAGCTGAACCTTCAGTTGCGTAAGTAGGTAATGGGATTTCTTTGCCAACTTTTGGATTAAGAATTTTTACTTCAATATTTTTCATGTTCTTCTCTTTAGTTTGATTTGTGTCTGTATTTTAATGTCAAATACGTTTATAAATTGTAAGTGATTTTTGTAAGTATTAAATAATTCAAATTAAGTCTGTTAGAGCAATAGAATATAGGGGAACAAGAGGAGTACTTACAAATCAGTTTAAAAGGTGTTGGCTATAAGCGATCTAACATCTCAGCACATTCCACCCAAATGGCACGATACCATTCATAGCCATTGGTACGCCATGTTTCACTCACCCGTGAATTCATCGCATCTTGCATGGTTAACATTTGATTAATTTGACTGACCGCTGTTGATTTTTCGCTCATGGAGTTCTCTGAAATAAATTGGTGAATATTTTATGGCTATAGTGTGCCGTAGGGGAAGGGAACAGACAAGGATTTGTGACGAAATTTTTTTGAAAGGCGATGAAATAGCTATATTTTTAATACTATCTAGCTACTTTCTGAAGTAATCTACATGAATCTTTTCGTTTTATAATTGGAATGTATCATGGATAAATTGTTCTTAGGTATTAATAATCATGTGGTTTGTCTCAGTAAAAAAACAGGTGAGCAACTATGGACAACAAAACTTAAAAGCTCAACTATAACCAATGTTTATTATGAAGAAGGTTTTGTTTTTTCTTACTCTGGAGGCCACCTTTTCTGCTTAAGTGCTAGTGATGGCTCAATTATTTGGGAAAACACCCTGAAAGGTTTTGGCTACGGCACCTGTATCATCGCCAGCGAACATCAGAACTCTACGGTGATTGCCAGCCAAATTGTGGCTCAGCAGGCAACTGCTGCAGGAGCCGTAGTGGCAGGAACTGCCGCTTCATCGAGTTAAGTTGTTCATATCTAAGTTATTTATTTCTTAGGTTAAATTAACTAACAACATTATCTATAAATAGCTGATTAATCTTCTGTTCATCGTATTTTAGCGTTTCAGTCAAAAGATGATGACTGTGTTGTCCTAAGTTTGGCGCGCCATGACGATATTGTAGTGGTGTATCAGAAAAATGGATAGGGGAGGCAATCGTTTCAATGAGTTGACCGTCACTGTCGGGTAGTTGTTTGATCATTTCGCGATGTTGGATTTGAGGATGATTCATTGCTTCTGCCAGCGTATTTACAGGGCCACAAGGCACAGCCACTTTTTCTAGCGTTTCAATCCACCATAAAGTTGGCTGTTGAGCTAACTTCTCAGCAAGTAAGGGGATGAGGTTTTTTCTGTTAATGACTCTTTGCTCATTGGTATTGAATAGTTCATTCCTACTTAACTCTTCAACACCTGCTACTTGGCAAAAACGTTGAAACTGTTTGTCGTTACCAATGGCTAAAATAATATTACCGTCTTGGGTAGCAAAGCACTGGTAAGGCACAATATTGGGATGGCCATTGCCTTGGCGTTGTGGATTCTCTTTAGTGGCTAAATAATTCATGCCCTGATTAGCGAGTGTTGCTAATTGAACATCGAGTAGCGCGATATCTATATGCTGTCCTTGTTTGGTATGGTGGCGAGCCATTAGCGCAGCTAAAATAGCATTACTGCTATACAAACCCGTCATAATATCGATAACGGCAACGCCAACTTTCATCGGTTCACCTTCAGGCTCACCTGTTACACTCATCAAGCCACCTTCTGCTTGAATCATTGCATCATAACCAGCTTTATGGGCACTTGGGCCCGTTTGACCAAACCCTGTAATGGAGCAGTAAACTAATTGTGGATTAATCTTTTTTAAGCTTTGATAATCTAAGCCGTACTTTGCTAAGCCAGAGACTTTAAAATTTTCAAGAAAAACATCAGCCTTAGCGACAAGGTCTTTAATAACTTGTTGGCCTTTAGCTTGAGTGATATCAATGGCAATGGATTGTTTATTACGATTAGTACAATGGTAATAAGCCGCTTGTGGCGGTTGATTATCCGTTGCTTGTTTAATAAAGGGAGGCCCCCAAAATCGGGTATCATCACCTTTTATTGGTTGTTCAACCTTAATCACTTCAGCGCCCATATCTGCTAATAGTTGTGATGCCCAAGGCCCGGCTAAAATACGGCTTAAATCGATAACTTTAATACCTTGTAATGCGCTACTCATCGTCTAATTTCCTAGCAAATTATTGATTAACCTGAACTCTGGATAAGCAGCACTTGCTCAATATTCCCCTTTATCCGATTCTCAGCGTTAAAACGTCGATAAATAACCCGTTATTGATATACGTTTTGTCTTGATAATCGAATAAATTGAAACATTGATAGAGTATATAGCTACTTAATCTTGTAGATTTTATTCTGAACAACCGTAAACTATTGTTTTTACTTTAACATCAAGTACTCATTATCCAGTGTTCAGGTTAACTAAATAGTTTCTTGCGCACCATAGCACGGTAATCTTTTGGCGTTAAGTTTAATGATTTTCTAAACAGTCGAGTTAAGTGACCATGATCTTGATAACCGACATGATAAGCAATTTCTTGAATGGAAAGATTACTTGAAGCTAATAAATCTTTGGCTGCTTCAATACGCAGTTGTTGCCAGTGCTGGGTTGCACTGATACCAGTTGCGGCTTTAAATCGTCTTGTTAATGACCGAGTGCTGAGATTAAATTGCGCTGCAATGTCGATTAAAGCGTCTGTTGAGTTAAGGTTGTTACTCATCCAAAACTGAATTTGTGCAATAAGTTCATCTGGGTGAATATCGACACTACCTTCTAGATATCTTTGTTCCTTGTAGGGTTTACGTATTTCATGTGAAAAGTGCATTTCAACTTGTTGAGCAATGGCTTTACCATAAATTTGTTCAATTAAGTGCACTATAATGTCAGCTAAGGCGTTAAGGCTTGCCGCACAGTATATACGCTGCGATTGAGTGATAAAAAAATCAGGCTTAAGCTCTACTAATGGATAGTTACGCTTAAATTGTTGTTCGTAATGCCAATGGGTTGTTGCAGGGTGATGATCTAATAAGCCAGACTCCGCCATAAAACAAACGCCGGTGCCTCCTCCTACCAGAGTTGCTCCTTGGTGCCAAATTTCATTTAACCAAGCAATCATTTTGGGGTGCTTTCTTAATATAGGACGGGGATTACGCCAAAGACTTGGGATAAAGGCAAAGTCAGGTAGTCTCGCATTTGCAACTGTGGTGTCTGGCTGTAGTCGAATAACCGCCCTTGTGGTCACTGGGTTGTTATTTTCTGCAACCATTTGAATGGCCAGTTTAGGATTGTTTTTATTTTGTTTAAGCGCTAAAGCTTCTCCTGCTCGTAGCATTTCAACAGGTAAACTGACACTGGTTGCTAACATTTGATCGTAAAGCACTAAGGCAATTTTTACAGTTTTTGGTTGTTTTATTTTAATTGGCATCAAAATAGCAGTCAAAAGATTAATTATGTCCTTTATACCATGTTATTTGGCTGTAATAGCCGATTATTTTTATTTTTATCCTCTAAAATAGCCTTAATAAGTTTTATTCTCATTTTCCATTACTATTAAAAGGTGCTTTCATGACTGCATTACCTCTTATTGTTGGTATGGGCGGCGTTAATGCTGCAGGCCGTACTTCTTTTCATCAAGGATATCGCCGCATTGTTATCGACAGTCTTAACAATGAAGCACGTCAAGAGACCTTTTTAGGATTAGCTTCTTTAATGAAGTTAGTTAGCTTTGAAGAGGGTAAACTCATCGATCAAGAAGGAAATATTGTTGCCAAGCAAGATATTGAGCAACGTTTTGGTCAGCAAATTCTTGATGGTACCTTAATCCGTAAAATTGAGAAAAATCATTTCGATGTTGATGCTACACCTTGGCATCAAAAAATGACCTTATCTACTAGTGATGATCAAAACATTACTTTTGAAACTAAACGTAAAGAACTGCCGACTCCTCTACCACGTACTTGGTTAATCACTGATTTAGAAGATGGCCGAGTGAAGGTTGAAATCCCTGGTGAAGTTGAAATTAAACATAATGCTTATCGTGATAATCCAATAAAAGCAGCAGGTCAGTTACCCACAGGTTTTGAACCCGCTAAACTTTATAATAGCCGTTATCAACCACGAGGTTTACAAACAACGATTTTTGGTGCTTCTGATGCCATTCACTCAACTGGCTTTGCTTGGTCTGAAATTATGGCAAAAATTAGTCCTGACCAAGTAGGGACATATTCTGCATCTGTTGTTGGTCAAATGCAGAGTGAAGGGTTGGGCGGTTTAGTCCGTAATCGTTTAAAAGGCGATAGGGTTTCGACAAAAAACCTAGCACTTGGATTAAATACCATGTCGACGGATTTTATCAATGCTTATGTTACCGGTAGTGTTGGTACTACTTTTACTTCATCGGGAGCTTGCGCGACATTTTTATATAATTTAAGAACGGCTGTGCAAGATATGCAAGCGGGCAGAATTCGTGTTGCCATTGTTGGCAGTGCTGAGTCACCAATTACCCCTGAAGTCGTTGAGGGCTTTGGTAACATGAGCGCGTTAGCTAACGAAGAAGGGCTGAAAAAACTTGATGGTTCAGATAAAGCAGATCACCGTCGTACCAGCCGACCGTTTGGTAATAATTGTGGTTTTACTATTGGTGAAGGCGCACAGTTTGTTATCTTAATGGATGATAAGTTAGTACTAGAGCTTGGCGCTAAAGTATTAGGCTCTGTGCCTGATGTATTTGTTAATGCTGATGGTATTAAAAAATCAATTACCGCGCCTGGCCCCGGTAACTATATTACTATGGCCAAGTCTGTGGCTTTAGCTAAAAATATTTTAGGGGATGAAGCGTTAAAAGAGCGCAGCTTTATTTTGGCTCATGGCTCGTCTACCCCGCAAAACAGAGTGACTGAATCTAAAATTTATCATCGCGTGGCTGAAACTTTTGAAATAAATAATTGGCCGGTTGCTGCGCCAAAAGCATTTGTTGGTCATACCATTGGCCCTGCGAGTGGCGATCAAATGGCGATGGCGTTAGGCATTTTTGCTCATAACATTATGCCGGGTATCACCACTATTGATGAAGTCGCCGCTGACGTTTTTGATGAACACTTAAACATCGCCACCAAACATTGGCATTGTAGTGCGATGGACATCGCTTTTATCAACTCAAAAGGTTTTGGTGGTAATAACGCTACCGCACCAGTACTTTCCCCTGCAGTAAGTTTATCTATGCTCAGCAAGCGCCATGGAGAGCAGGCGATGGCTGATTATCGAGAAAAACTTATCAATGTTGAATTAGCGCAGAAAAGCTACCAAGAAAGTGCTGATTTGGGACAATTTAATATTATCTATAAATTTGGTGATGGTTTAATTGATGAATCTCAATTAGAGCTAACTACTGATAGCATTAAAATGCCTGGCTTTGAGCACTTAATTGAACTACCAAAGACTAATCCGTTTGATGATATGTGTTAATCACACAAGACACAGTTGAATATTTTAAAAGCACTATCTTTGATTAAGTAGTGCTTTTTTTTCGTTAAGTTTTAGGTTGGAGCTTGTACAACTTACAAATGAATTTATTAAAAATATTAAACTAAGTGACTTGGTATAACAGCCCTTTATGTTTAAATTCTCCAGCCAAAGACATCTTTGATAACCGACCAGCGTGGTTTTTTAGCCTTAGGGTTTTTACCTAAAATCCAATAATTATAAACTTGCTGTTGAAAGCCATTTTCTTTTTTTAGTTTTAACCAAGTATTAATAAACCTTGCGAATTCAATTTCACCTTTGGGTAAACTAAAAGCGACAGGCGCTTTTAGTTTTAGCCCTTTAGGTACAATTGCGGAGTATTGAGGATATAACATTGACCAAGCTGAGCCTGCCTCAGTAGAAAAAATTAGCGCATCAACATTGTTATGTTTTCCTTTAAGGAACATTCTTACGTTTGGAGTATTAACAAATGTGGCATTTGGAAAGTACTGCTCAACAACTTTGGTATAATAACCATCACCAGACACCCCTAAGCGTAATTTTTTCATAGACTGAATCGCATACAGGTCATTAAAGTCATCTCGTTTGGAGTCTGCTAATAACAAACCTGCAGTATGGTGAGTATAAGAGTCAGAAAAGGTAACATTTAATGCACGTTGAGGTGTAATGGCTTGTCCACCGACCGTGATGTCAATACTACCATTAGCTAATAAAGCGGGGGCATCTTTACGGTTTTCAATAAGAATAATTGACAATTTCAGGTCTAGATCTCGAGCTAACTCATTTAACATTTCCATTTCAAAGCCAACTAAAATGTTGTCTTTATTTCTGAAAGCGTAAGGTAGTGATGTTGCAAAATAGCCAATACGAATTGAACCCCTTTGAGTTATTACTTGTATACGAGATTTTTGTAAATCTTCATTGCTAAGGGGCGATAATTCATTATATTTTTCAGTGAGAACGGGTTTGTTCATCGGTTGCATGGCTTCAAAGGTTTGGATACCATCATATTGATATGGAATTAAATGTGTTAATGAAATACCAGCTGCGACCATAACAGCAAATGTTATCACTAAATGAAGAGCAATAGCTTGTGTCATCTTACGCCAATTAAGCTTTTTAAGTACCGCAGAAGCAACCAGTAATGTGACCACGAAACCATGCAGTGCAGCTAACGCTGTGGCAAATCGCCCAGTGATAACACTACCTAATAAATACAGTTGAAATTGATCAGCGGGTAAGTCATAAAAATCAAGTAAAAAAGGTACTGCAATGGCCATTTTACCAAAAGCGGTTAACGCGCCCATGATGACAAAAGAGAAATATTGTTCAAGTCCTAATGGAGAGCCGACATACCATGCAGAAAATAAAATAAAGCCTAGGCCCAGCAATGAACCTGCGGTTGGAAAACTATATGCTGTGGGCACCAGTACATCTACCGTTGCGTATGTTTCTTCGCAGTCCATATCGTGCTTAGCAAGCAAGGCTTTACTTCGCTCAATGATCATGGGCAGTACAACCAACACCGTCCCTGTCGCGAGTGCGGTTATTACGGCTTCACCTGCGGTTGATAATATTTCTCGGTAAGAAAATGGTGTTGCCCAATGTATAATTAACGGTAATAAAATAAAAGCTAGCAGTGCTGCAGCGATAAGATAAACCCATAAAAACACTTGTAATCGACCCAATTCTGCAACTTCTAATGTACCTGCGGCTGCGGCAGAAATAGCAAAAATACCTAAAGGTGCTAATTTAGCTACGTAAGAAGCAACCTTCATTAGGCTATCACCAATATTTGAGGTTAGGATTAAGAAGGTTTCTTTATTTTTAACATTGATTAAAGCAACCCCCATTAATAACGAAAAAAGTACCACTGCTGGTACTATGGTTTCTGATAGAGAGGAAAAAATATTTGAGGGAATATATAGTTCTAATAAGTTAAATTTTGTCTGTTCTGCGACCATGCTGGAACTAAAGAAGCCTGCCGTTTCCCAGTTAGGGTAAGCGAGTGGCAATAATAATAAAGTGCACATTATTGCTAACCACATTATCAGAATAACCTTAACTGCCCGTATACCTATACTGGCGGCCATATTACTGTCTAATCGACCAAGTCCCCCGATAATGGAAACAAGTACATAAGGCAGTACGGTCATTTGCAATAATCGAATATAAGCGTTACCAATAATTTCTAAATTACCCATTGGTTCACCGATAAATATACCCGATGAAATACCTAAAAGTAGCGCGATAATTACGCGTTTAAAAGGGCTAAGGTTTTTGTAAAATTTTACTATGGGCATGCTAATCTCAATAGAATGGTCTGTGAATTTTTATCTTTGGGTTATTCATTTTGAATAATGATAAAAATAGCAACTGCTTAATGTTAATAATGAAGTGTAGCATCGGCGAGTAAGTTTTAGCCAGATCAAAAAAACAGCCGAAGCTGCTTTTTATTAGATGTATATATGCTACGAAATTTAAAATTAGCTAATAGCGATAGCTTGTTGTTCAAAAACGAAATCTAAGATGCCCATTGCCGCTTTTCGACCTTGATCAACCGCAGTAACTACCAGATCAGATCCTAATACCATATCACCACCAGCAAAAATATTAGCGTTACTGGTTTGTAAGGCAAACTGACTATTATCAACTGCCACCACTCGGCCACGACTATCAAGTTCAACACCGGCATCAATCATCCATTGTGGTGGGCTTGGTAAAAAGCCAAACGCAATCACTATCGCATCAGCTTCCATGACAAACTCACTACCTTCAATTGGTTCTGGGTTGCGACGACCATTAGCATCTGCGGCAGCTAATTTAGTTTTAACGAATTTAATACCGATTGCATTTCCTGTATCGTCTATAGCGATATCAAGTGGTTGAATATTAAATTCAAAGTTAACACCTTCTTCTTTAGCATTTTGCACTTCGCGAGGAGAGCCTGGCATATTGGCTTGATCTCGACGATAAGCACAAGTCACTTCTGTTGCGCCTTGACGTATTGAGGTACGAACACAATCCATAGCGGTATCACCACCACCTAGTACAATAACTTTTTTGTCTTTGAAGCTGACATAAGGTTTTACGTTATTTGACTCTTTTTCGGTAATGCCCATTAAATTTTGAGTATTGCCAATTAAAAAATCCAATGCGTTATAAACACCAGGCGCATTTTCATGTTCAAAACCACCCGTCATATCGGTATAAGTGCCTAATGCTAAAAATACCGCGTCGTATTCATTACTTAACTCTTCAAAACTTATGTCTTCACCAACATTTATATTTAATTTAAATTCAATGCCCATGCCTTCAAAAATTTTTCGGCGACGAACAATAACTTCTTTTTCAAGTTTAAATGAAGGAATTCCGAAGGTGAGTAAACCGCCAATTTCAGCATTTTTATCATAAACTACAGCGTCGATACCGTTACGGGTTAATACGTCAGCACAAGATAAACCTGCAGGGCCGGCACCTATAATAGCAACACGTTTTCCTGTTCTTATCACGTGAGATAAATCAGGAGTCCAACCTTGATCGAAAGCAGTATCGGTAATGTATTTTTCGATATTACCAATAGTAACAGCACCAAAATCATCATTGAGTGTACAAGCCGATTCACACAACCTGTCTTGTGGACAAACACGGCCACACATCTCAGGTAGACTGTTGGTTTCATGACAGAGCTCGGCTGCTTCAAATATTTTACCTTCGGTGACCAATTCCAACCATTGTGGGATGTAGTTATGCACCGGACATTGCCATTCACAGTAGGGATTACCACAATCTAAACAGCGGTCGGCTTGGCCTTCACTTTGGTCGTTACTAAGTGGTTGGTAAATTTCGACAAAGTCGATTTTACGTTGTGATATCGCCTTTTTAGGAGGATCAATACGTTTTACGTCGATAAATTGATAAACATTCTTACTCATCTTTATTCACTCATTTAATTTGTTACTACACTTGGCGTTACGCCTTTACCGATCTGTTGTTTGCTTTTATAAAGCAAGAGCTTCTATTGTGCTTGTACACGAAGTTCAGCAGACGAACGGCTGCGATGGCCTAATAATGTTTTAACGTCAGTCGCTTTAGGCTTAACTAACTTAAATAATGGTGCGAATTTATCAAAATCATGCAAGATCTCTTGGGCACGACAACTGCCTGTTTCTTCAAAGTGATTATTGATAATACCGCGCAAATGTTCTTGATGAATCATTAAGTCTTCAATTTCTAATAACTCAATAGATTCTTTATTTAAACGAGAATCTAGATCGTCATCTTCATCTAGAACATAAGCAAAGCCGCCGGTCATGCCTGCGCCAAAGTTAATACCGACATCGCCAAGCACAGTAACAATACCACCGGTCATATACTCGCAAGTGTGATCGCCGGTACCTTCAATAACTGCATGACAGCCAGAATTACGAACTGCAAAACGTTCGCCAGCACGGCCACTAGCAAATAATTTTCCGCCTGTAGCACCGTATAAACAGGTATTACCCATGATCATTGCCTCATGGCTTTTATATTCAACACCTTTTGGTGGTTTAATGGTTAACTTGCCACCTGCCATACCTTTACCGACATAATCGTTAGCGTCACCGGTTAAGATAATATTCAAACCGCCAGCATTCCAAACACCAAAGCTTTGCCCTGCGGTACCTGTTAAATGAATGGTAATCGGGGTGCTTGCCATACCTTGGTCACCATGATGACGAGCAATTTCACCTGATAATGAGGCGCCAACAGAGCGATCGGTATTTTGCACTGAAAATCTAAACTCACCACCACTGCTGTAATTAATAGCTTCGGTAGCAACCTTGAGCATTTCTTTATTTAGTAAGCCCTTATCAAATGGGGGGTTTTCTTGAGTTTTATAAAGAGTAGTATTATCACCGGCCACCACTGGCGCTATAATGGGTGATAAATCTAATTTTTGCTGCTTAGCACTTATCCCTTTTAATGGTACTAGTAAATCAGTACGGCCGATCAGTGCGGTTAAACTTTCAACACCCAGTTTAGCTAAAGTTTCACGCACTTCTTGAGCAACAAATTTGAAGTAATTCATTACTTGATCTGGCAATCCTTTGAAGAACTGTTCACGTAGAACTTCATCTTGAGTAGCAACACCGGTAGCACAGTTATTTAAATGACAAATACGCAAGAATTTACAACCTAAAGTCACCATAGGAGCAGTACCAAAACCAAAGCTTTCAGCGCCAAGTATTGCTGCCTTTACAATATCAATACCGGTTTTCAAGCCGCCATCAACTTGTAAACGTACTTTATGACGCAAGCCATTTTTAACTAAAGATTGATGGGCTTCAGCTAAGCCAATTTCCCAAGGACAACCTGCATATTTTACCGAACTTAATGGACTAGCTGCAGTGCCGCCGTCGTATCCTGAAATGGTAATAAAGTCAGCATAGGCTTTAGCAACACCCGATGCAATTGTGCCTACACCTGGGCCAGATACCAGTTTTACTGATACAACGGCTTGTGGATTCACTTGTTTTAAATCGAAAATTAGTTGCGCTAAATCTTCAATTGAATAGATATCATGATGGGGGGGGGGCGAAATTAAGGTAACACCGGGCACTGAATATCGCAATTTAGCAATTAATGGTGAAACTTTATCTCCAGGTAATTGACCACCTTCGCCGGGCTTTGCCCCTTGTGCGATCTTTATTTGCAATACATCTGCATTGACTAAATAGTGTGGTGTTACACCAAAACGACCAGACGCTATTTGTTTAATACGCGAATTTTTTACCGTACCAAAACGACGTTGGTCTTCACCACCTTCACCGGAATTTGAATAACCGCCTAAACGATTCATTGCTATTGCCAATGCTTCATGAGCTTCTGGGCTTAACGCACCAATAGACATGGCAGCACTGTCAAAGCGTTTAAACATTTCGCTTTCTGGTTCAACATCTTTAATGTCAATGGCAGTGGTATCTTCTTTAAGCGCTAATAAATCACGTAAAGTGGCTACTGGACGGTTGTTCACTTCGTCGGCAAATTTTAAATAGTCACTGTACTGGCCACTTTGTACCGCTTTTTGTAAATGGGTCACCACATCGGGGTTATAGGCGTGGTATTCACCACCATGAACATATTTTAATAAACCGCCATGACTCATTTTTTGATGAGGTAAAAAGGCTTTACGAGCAAGGTTAATGTTGTCTTGTTCAATATCACTAAAGTCTGCTCCTTTAAGCCGGCTAGGGATTTCAGGAAAACACAGCTGCATGATGTCTTCACCTAAACCTATCACTTCATATAAACCTGCGCAGCGGTAACTGGCAATGGTGGAAATACCCATTTTAGAGAGTATTTTTAATAAGCCTTTATTAATACCTTCACGGTAATTAATTACCGCATCACGAGCGCTTAATTCAATTTGTCCTTGTTCAACAAGTTGTTCAACCGTTTCTAAGGCTAAATAAGGATAAACAGCGGTCGCTCCTAGGCCTAATAACACGGCAAATTGGTGTGAATCTCTTGTCGACCCTGTTTCAACAATAATATTTGAATCACATCTTAGTTGTTGCTCAACAAGACGCTTTTGCACTGCACCAACAGCCATAGCTGCTGGAATGGGCAATAATCCAGGATGAATCTGACGATCTGATAAGATTAATATTACCGTATTGTGATTACGCACTAAATCTTCTGCTTCATTACAAAGTCGAGTAACCGCAGCCTCTAAACCTTCATCAGCACTATAGTTTAACGTTAAGGTATCACTACGGTAGTGTTCAGGGTCAAGTTCACGTAATTGTTTTAAACCGGTATACATTAATATTGGTGTAGCAAATGAAATACGATCAGCATGACCCGTGGTTTCATTAAAGACGTTATGTTCACGGCCAATACAAGTCCCTAAAGACATGACATACTTTTCACGCAACGGATCTATCGGAGGGTTAGTCACTTGAGCAAATTGCTGGCGGAAATAATCATAAAGTGTACGTGGTTGGCTAGATAGTACTGCCATTGGCGTATCATCGCCCATCGATCCTGTTGCTTCTTGACCATTTTCAGCAAGAGTTCTCACTACCTGCTGAATCTCCTCATAGCTGTAATTAAACATTTTATGATATTGAGACATTTCATGATCGGTAAAAACACGTTTGCCGATTTGTTCAGCATCCAGTTCTGCAAAAGGCACTAAGCGACGAATGTTTTTATCTAACCATTGACGATACGGATGGCGTACTTTTAAATCTTTATCAATATCACTAGAGTGGATAATCTTACCGGTATAGGTATCTATTGCTAGCATTTCACCAGGCCCGACACGGCCCTTTTCAACCACTTCATCCTCACCGTAATCCCAAATACCTACTTCGGAGGCAAGGGTAATAAATCCGTCACGGGTGATAACATAACGAGCAGGTCGTAAGCCGTTTCTATCTAAATTACAGGCTACATGGCGACCATTAGTCATGACCACACCCGCTGGACCGTCCCAAGGTTCCATATGCATTGAATTAAATTCATAAAATGCTTTTAAATCATCATCCATTCGAGGGCTGTTTTGCCAAGCTGGTGGCATTAACAGTCGCATTGCCCGGTATAAATCCATGCCGCCAGATAAGAAAAGCTCAAGCATGTTATCTAAGGATGATGAATCTGAGCCCTTTTCATTAACAAAAGGAGCAGCATCTTGTAAATCAGGTAATAACGGTGTTTTAAACTTATAAGTACGAGCTCTGCTCCACTGTCGATTACCCTTAATGGTATTGATTTCACCATTGTGTGCTAAATAGCGAAATGGCTGTGCCAGATGCCATTGTGGTGAGGTGTTAGTGGAGAAGCGTTGATGGAAAACACATATAGCGCTTTGCATACGAATGTCAGCGAGGTCTAAGTAGAAATGAGGTAAATCTACCGGCATAACTAAACCTTTGTAGATAGTCACTAAACATGAAAGGCTGGCAACGTAAAATACACTATCGGTAATCCGTTTTTCAGCTCGACGACGAGCCATATATAAACGGCGTTCTAGGTCACGATTACGCCATCCTGGAGGAGCATCAACAAAAATTTGTTCTATTGAAGGCAAATTTCCAGCGGCGATAGGACCCAAAACTGTTTTGTCGGTGGGAACTTCACGCCAGCCAACAATAGTTAAAGTTTCACGAGATAATTCTTCTTCGAATATTTTCTTAGACAATGCAGCTGCAATAGGATCTGTGTTTAGGAAGATCATGCCAACGGCATATTTTTTTCCTAACTGCCAATTATTTTCTTCGGCGATTGAGCGGAAGAAGCTATCAGGTTTTTGCAATAACAAACCACAGCCATCACCGGTTTTTCCATCAGCAGCAATACCACCACGATGTTGCATGCGATCAAGTGCTGATATCGCGGTCTTCACTAGTTTATGGCTTGACTCACCGTGTTGATGAGCGATTAAGCCAAAACCGCAATTGTCTTTTTGAACGCTGTGATCGTAAAGCTGCATGTACTATCTCCTAATTAAATATCGCCTTGGTTACGGAATAATAAAAAAGAATAGAGTTATAATTAAAATGCATAACTATCCCGTTTTCAGCCAAGATGAACCTTTAACACTAAACACTTGTTGGCCAAAGGTCAACCATAATAGAGTATTTGCTCGTAATATTTATACATCAGTAACTTTGCATGTTATAGACTTGAAACACCCGACTTTAACCGTATGTCTTGTAGTTTAAGGCTTTTCTGATTTTGTTGTACGAGAGGTAAGTTTTCAAAAGAACTAAGTTTATGTAATTTAATTACATAAATGAGTGATGGATGAGTATTCAATAATTATTCATTTTTTATTCACCTTGTATAGACAAGGGGATAAATTACTCGAGAGAACAAGGAGACTAGGGCAAAAAAAAGGCTGTATTAATACAGCCTTTTATTTAAGATAAATTCTATTAGGGTTGATACCCGTTCGTAATACCTTTAGTAGTAATGGATACCGCATCGTGTGCATGAAGAGACTCAAGATGATTTATCTTCAACCAAAAATCATCATACTGCTCAGATAAATTCATGGTGTGCTGTAAGCGACGGGCAGCATCTTCACAGAACATTAAATTCTGACCATTTAAACGAGCAAATTCTTGTTCATCTTCTCTTTTAACTGCGGCTTGTACAGGAGTTTGCAAAGACTGCTCAATTACGTCTACTAAATCAGTAATTGGAAACTCTTTCACATTGTTGCCTAATTTTACTTTAATCTCAGCAACTGACCGTTGGCTATGGGGTGTTGCAACAATTCCTTCCGTTGTACCTAGCCAGTCATGAATTTCATTTAGATCGACTTGCTTGTCGTCAGTAAATTTATTTTGAAACGCTTGCTGAATTAATTGACGAGCAAGTGCAGCAGAACATGGACAAGTAGAAGAGTAACGGACATCTACAGCAAGCTCAACGTCTAATTTTCCTTGGTTGAGTTTACCTGTAATAGTTACAGGGTAGGCTTTCCAGCCCTGTTTTCCACTGATTAATGATTTACGGCGTAAGTGGTATTCAAAACTAAATTGTACTTTTGCATTATCACTTAAGTCTTGATGGCTACTGATAAACCCGTCGAGTAAAGTAACAAGGGATTGATAAGTTAATACCCCATTACTCGATAATTCATCAAGTTGTAAGTAAAGCCTAGACATATGAATGCCCTTAGCTTGAGGTTCTTTAAGGTTAACAAAGGCGTCGATATGCGCTGAAACCATACGTTCCGCTGCACTATCTGAGGCAACCATCAGGGGCATTTCAATATTACTCATACCAACCCAGTCAAGTTTACCTTCAGTTTGAGCTGTAGTTTGGTGGGCAATATCAGGCATTGATGTTGGCATTTTTACTCCGCTTTCGTACATTATCAAGTTTGTTATTTAACAAAAGAATATCTAAATTCAAGGGCGCATATTCTATCTTACTTTTAGTAGAGACCATTAATGTTATTTTTAAATTAATTGAAAGACCTACTAAAAAGGTGGGGTATTCTGAACGAAATTTAAATTAAAAGCAATAAAGATGGGGGTTGTAGTGATATCTTAAAAATGAATAAGTTCTGATCGCAGTCGAGTATACACAAAGTGTTAATTGAAAAATAAGCTAAGTAAATCAAGCTATAAATGGCGATAGCGTCTTAGACAGAAAAATTTTACATTAGATGAACGTGTAGAGTTTTTTATTCAATTTTCATGTTTATGGCGAGTTTGTGCGAAATATCTCCTATACAGGGCCAGACAAATAACTTATAACATATATTAGTTTTTACTAATTCCCTCAGCTGTTATCTACATAGGTTGCCTATTTGGTTTACTTTGTAGGTATTAGATGATCAGTTAGATTTTTTATCTAACTCGGCTTTGGTCTATAATTAACAAACCGCATTTCGAGCAGTATTATGTGTCGATTTTTATGTATGTTAAGCATGGCTGCTTTTTTCATATTTACACCTATTTATGCATCGGACGCGATAGAAACAGAAAGTGATTTACGTTTTCGCCATTTAACTGTGCGCGATGGTTTGTCTTTAAATACTGTCGTCAAAATGGTGCAAGACCCTCATGGTTTTATATGGGTGGCTACGAATGATGGTTTAAATCGTTACGACGGTTATGAATTTGTTGTTTATAAACGTCAGCATAATAATGAAGGGTCCTTACGTTCAAATTACATCTCCGCTTTACATATTGATAAAACAGGGATCCTTTGGGTAGGTACACGTGCAGGCTTACACCGTTATAACGAAAAAACTGATGATTTTTCCCATTTTCCTCTTGAATCAGGTGATGTGATAGAAGACTTAATTTTTTCTATTATTGATGACAACGATGAAGATCATATTTGGATCGCCACCCTAGGTAGTGGTATCTCGCGATTTAATAAAAAAAGCCATCAATTTAAACGTTATCTTCACGATAAAAACAAGCCTAAAAGTATTAGCGACAATAGTGTTTATAAATTATTCCGTGACAGTAAAAATCGACTTTGGTTAGGAAATAAACACCAAGGTCTTAGTTTATATCAACCTGAAATTGACGGTTTCAAACATTTTACTCCCCAAGCATACCCTGATCTGAAACATGGCAGAGTGTACGATATATTAGAAGACTCAGAAAACCAACTTTGGTTAGGCACCCGTGGTGGTGGTCTTTGTCAATTTATTCCTGAACAAGAAAGGTTTACTTGTTATCAGCATAATATTGACCAACCTGAAAGCTTAGCTGATGACCATGTGTATTCATTAGCTTTGGATAACGATAACAGAATTTGGGTCGGTACAATGCCGGGCGGGTTACATATTTTTAATCCCAGTAAAAAATCATTTTTGCATTACCGATATAACCCTAGTTTAAAAGATGGGATTTCCTCCGATTCAATTTATTCGATATTTGTTGATAACACTGGGTTGATTTGGATTGGCACTTTCGGTTTTGGCATTAATATTATTAATCCAAGCAATAAACAATTTGGCTTTGTCCCTCCAGAGCCTGCACGCAAAGGGAGATTAAATAATGGTGCTATTTTTGAGTTAATAAAAGATAAAGACAATAGAACATGGGTGGGTACCAATAACGGGGGCATTAATGTCATAGAAAATGGCCAAGTGGTTCGCTATTTTAAATACGATGAACATAATCCAAACAGTTTACGTTCAAATTACCCTACAAGTATGTACCTTGATAAAAATAATGATATTTGGGTAGGGACAGAAAACGGTTATTTACATCGTTATCGACCTGAAACAGAAGATTTTGAAATTTATTCGAATGTTGAAAATGACCCTCATTCGTTTATAAAAACCGATAGAGTCAAAGTTCTATTGGAAGATGGCATGAATAACTTTTGGATAGGTACTCATGATGGCCTTGTACGCTTCGATAGGGAAGCTAACAAGTTTTACACTTACCAGCATGACGATAACGATCCAACTAGCCTATCGTCAAGTTTGATTAGCTCACTTTCGATAGACTTAACGGGCAAGCTTTGGATTGGTACGGGAAATGGCCTGAATCGCTATGACTATAAAAACGATGCCTTTATCCGACATGCTCAAGAGGAGTCTATCTGTCCATTAAACGATCAATTCATTTATGATATACATATAGATAAGCAAGGAATATGGGTTGCTACTTCAAATGGAGGTTTAAATAAATATAACCCAGAGAGTAGTAAAATAGAATATTTTACAGAAGCACAAGGTTTATCTAATAACAATGTGTATTCAATTTTACCCAGTGACAATGACACCTTGTGGCTTTCTACAAATAACGGTTTAAGCCTATTTACCCCTGCGACAAAAAGTTTTAATAATTATTACCAACGCCACGGGTTACAGAATAATGAGTTTAATCAAAGCGCTGCAATTAAAGCTAAAGATGGCAGCTTACTTTTTGGCGGCATTAATGGCTACAACGAGTTTCAGCCCAGCAAAATCAGTTACGACCTCACTGATGCTTCTCCAGTTGTTACTAGTTTATATATTTCTAATGAAAGACAGCAAATCCAATTAGATAATACGATTTTAAAGCAATCGTTAATAACAGGAGGGGAGATTGAGCTAGGGTATGAACAGTCTAATTTTTCATTAGAGTTTTCCGCCCTACATTTCATGTCACCAGATAATAATAATTTTTCGTATTTTCTCGAAGGCTTCGACGATGAGTGGATTTATACTAATGCTAGAAATCGCCGAGCAACCTACACTAAAATCCCAGCAGGATCTTATTTATTTCGCCTTAAAGCCAGTAACGGCGACAATATTTGGAGTGATAAAGAATATCAATTACGGATAACGATTTTACCGCCTTGGTGGTTAACTTGGTGGGCAAAAACCTTGGCCATTATATTAGTCGCAGGCCTACTTTTTGTTATTTATTGGTGGAGAATTCGTTATTTTAAGTTGCAACAAAGCTTACTTGAAACGTTGGTATTAGAGCGAACTGAGACCATCAACCTTCAAAAGCAGAAATTAGAAACTTCCTATGAAAGTATTGCCTTGTTAAGTAAAATTGGTTTAGAAGTAACATCAACATTAGACTTGGAAACTATTCTGCAAAGTCTCTTTGGTAATATAAACGCTATATTTGGGGCGACAAATTTTGCTATTGGAATTTACGATCAAGAAAAGCAAGAGATTAAATATGACTTAGTTATTTATGAAGGGAAACGTTATACGCCCTATATACGAACAATGCACGAGACAGGGCAGTTTCCCGTTTGGTGTATTCAAAATAAACAATCAATTTTAATTAAAGACGCAATCCTTGAGGCACAAAAATACTTTAACGATAAATATATGGGTGATATAAAAGCGCACTTTGTTGTTGAGCCCGAAACTTATGAACCAATAACAAAAAGCCTTTCAATGATTTACGTGCCTCTTTTAGTAAATAATCGAATACTCGGCGTATTATCCGTTCAAAGTGAACAAAAAAATGCTTTCGACTCCGTGCATGTAAACATGATGACCACATTAGCGACCTACACCGCTAATGCCCTAGAGAATGCCACTATGTATGCAAAATTACAGCAAGCACAAGATCAGCTTATTGAAAGTAAAAAAATGGCAAGTATTGCAAATTTAGTCGCGGGAGTTTCTCATGAGGTTAATACGCCTTTAGGTATTGGCATAACAGCAGCAAGCCATTTACAAAATGAGTTAATAAAGTTGGCGACATCGCATAAAGATAAAAGCCTTTCTCAAACTAAATTTACTAAATTTATATCTGAAAGTGAAAGTGGTTTTACTCTCTTATTAAATTCACTTAGCCGCTGTAGTGATCTTATTAGTAGTCTTAAAAATATCGTGGTTATGCATACTGCCGGTGATATTGATGACTTTGATGTCAGCGATGTTATTAATAAAGCAATAAAATTGCATGATGCTTTGTTAAGTGAGCGAAACATTGAGGTAACACTTAACTTATTAACCAACGCACCTGCTAGAACGTATCCTAAATCTATTGATAAAATTTTAAATGCACTATTAAAAAACTCACTTGAGCATGCATTCTCTAAAATGAGAAATATTCAAGATTGCATTTCAATCAACTTGAAGAGGCAAGGCCAGCAATATCTTATTGAATATCAAGATAATGGTTGTGGTTTATCGCTACAGCAACAAGAGGCTATTCTTGAGCCTTTTACTACTAGTAAGCGAGGACAGGGCTCGGTAGGTTTAGGTATGTATGCGGTTTACAGCCAAATAAAACAACGGCTACAAGGTACAATAGAAATTAGTAGTGAAGAAGGAAAAGGAATGAAAGTAAGTATATTATTACCGGCAAGGATTACCAACGAAAGTGAAAATAGTGCTAGTGGATAAATATTCAGATTGTGCTTTGGTGATTACGTTTTCTTGTGTTAATGGTGTTTTTATCTGTCTCGCTCGATTATAGTGAAATAGATAGAAATACTGCTTTAGGATTAAATTTTATGAATCATGTTGTTTTAGATGAAACTTTATTAACTAGTTACGTTAATGATTTGAATAAAGATATTGTAAAACAAATGATCGAGTTATATATACAACAGTCAGAAATTTATTTTAACGATATTAACAAAGCTGTAGTTCAGCAATCTAATGCTTTATGGCAAGAGCATTGTCATAAAATGAAGGGGGCAGCAGGTAGTGTCGGATTGAAAAAGCTGCATACATATTTAGCTGAAGTTGAAAAATCGCAAGCATCAAGCGTTGATAAATCAGCAATAATGGCTCAAATAAATCAGTTGAATACTTCAGGAATAACAGCATTTAATTTATGGTTAAATGCTGTGTAAAGGGGTTATTGTGATAGTTGTTCATCAGTGCTTATGTTATTCAACAGAGCCAACAAACCGATAACCTTCACCATGAATGGTATTAATAAGCTCTGGTGTATTTTTCATTGATTCAAAGTGTTTACGTAAACGTCTTATAGTTACGTCTACTGTTCGATCATTCGATCGTAAATCGCGGCCAGTCATTTCTTTGATCAATTGCTGTCTTGTCACTATCTGGCCAGAGTTTTCAATTAAGAGTTTTAATGCTCGATATTCACCACGCGGAATCGAAATTAACTCTCCGTCTGGCGATATCATCTTTCTAGAGTTACCATCCAGTGTCCATTGATTAAATTTAATAATGGCGTTTTCATTTTCATTTCGAGTTTGGCCTATTCTTGAGAGAATATTTCTCGCTCTAATCGTTAATTCACGAGGATTAAAAGGTTTGGTTAAGTAATCGTCAGCACCAATTTCTAAGCCGAGTATTTTATCAATATCACTATCACGACCGGTTAAGAAAATTAGCCCTAGCTCATTATTTTTAGTTAATTCTCTGGCAAGGAGTAAGCCATTTTTTCCAGGTAGGTTAATATCCATAATAATTAAATTGATAGCATTATCACGAAGTTGTTTATCCATACTCTCACCATCTGTAGCCTCTGATACTTGGTATCCTTCTGCTTCAAATAAGTGCCTTAAATTAAAGCGGGTTACGTCTTCATCTTCAACTATAAGAATATGAGATTTTTGCATGTGATATTTTCCATCAGTTTCTGTCGAGTATATATTTATGGCTATTGTTAATAATTGGTAAATATATGTTAATTACTACTGAACACATGTTATATAACCTTATTCTAAATAACAATAAGCTAGATCCATTTTACTGTTTTTTTCATGGTAATAGTATAGTGTAGATACCTATAAATGGTTAATTTTTTTCAATTTTAACTGGAAAGTTAATTTCAAATATCACACCTTGATTTACTTCGCTTTCAAGGTGTATATGACCTCCAAGTGCTTGTGTTACAAGATTGTAGACCAGATGTAAACCAAGGCCACTACCACCAGAGCCTCTTTTAGTGGTAATAAAAGGATCAAAAATTTTATTTTTTATACTCGGATCCACGCCATTACCATTATCACTATAAGTGATATTAAGCTGACCGCTTAAGTCCATAATGCTGATTGTTATTATGCCATCGCTTATACCTTCAAAAGCATGTAACAGTGAATTTAAAATAAGGTTGATTAAAATTTGGTTAATGGGTCCTGGTTTACTGGTTACTACTAAGTTTTCAGGACAATGTATATCAATTGTGATGGGTTGTTTTTTTAATTGTGGAGCTAAGGTTAATAAAATATCGTTAATTAATTGTTTTACATCGAATTTTCTATTCTCTTCACTGGATTGATCTACCGCTACCTTTTTAAAGCTCGATATTAAATCGGCTGCTCGGTTAAGGTTACGATAAATAATGCTGACATTTTCTTGCCCTTCAGATAAGAATTTTTTAAGTTGGCTAGATTTGAGTGTTTTGTTTTCGAAAGCGTCTTTGAGTTCATTGATACGATCTAACAGTAGGGTAGAAGCTGTAACACCTAAGCCTATTGGTGTATTTACCTCATGAGCAACTCCCGCAACCATATCCCCAAGAGAGGCCATTTTTTCACTTTCAACGAGTTGTCCTTGAAATTGATGAAGCTTTTCTAAGGTAGTCAGTAGTTCTTGGTTCGATTCTTTTAATGCATCACTACGAAGATTAACTTTGTCTTTTAAAGTCTGATTAATAACAAGTTTTTCTTGATCCATAACTTTTAATTTATTGAACTTTACCTCGGTTCGAGTGAGCAAAATATTTAAGTTTTTTGCCAAAATATCTACTTCTTTATAGGGTTCAGGCCCACATCGAGTATTGTATTCTTTACTTTGATAAATGTGTTGAACTGTACGGGTAATACTCTTTAAGGGTTCGGTAATCTTTCGTAATAAACGGACAATAAACATCATAGACAGTAAAACACAACATATGATTATCATGATAGTTGCGAACAATATTTGATTAGTAATTTGTTCTAATCTTTGATTGCTTATCTGTAAGTAAACATAGCCTAATATGTGATTGTTTTTTTCAATAGGGGTAATTATTTCTATATACTTATCGCTGTGTTTAGCTTGTTGTAAATGTTCGATTTCGTCAATTTTGTCTGGAATTGAAGGGTATTGTCCACCTTTTTTATAACTTGTGAAATATTCAATACTCGGTGGTGACGCTTGAATTTTATAGATATGGATATAATTAATTAAATTGCTTTGACTAAAAGCTTTCAATGACAATTCTAAAACTTGATCTAGGTCTTTTTCAATAAATTCGATACTTTGCTTTGCAATAACATTGGACCAATTAGCCGCATTTTGTTCTAAGTTAATTTTCGAATCTTCGATGGCTAAATTGCTAATTATACCAATTCCAGTAATTATTATTAACAAAATAAAGCTAACAATGTACATAAACAAAGAGCGATAAATAGAGTGTATTTTTATGGTGGCGGGCATAAGGGCCTTAACAAATTTAAAACTACTCTTGAATAGTTATTGAAAAAACACATTTTATCAACAAATCTTTGAAAAAATCGTCGACATAATTTATTTTTCAATGCGTGTTTAGGCTAGATTGCAGTGGTAAATAGTAAACCCCTGCTCTTTAGCTAAAATTCTACTTGAGCTAATTGCTCTATCCATAATCTCTTGGTAGCGTAAAAAACTATTAGCGACTATGGTGATAGAACCCTTTTGAGCTATGAATTTTTTGATGTTTACTAAGAATGTTTCTGTTGCTTGATAATTAGTTTTTACACCTTGGTGAAAAGGGGGGTTAGACACTATATGCTGATATTTTTCGGTAACGTTTGACAAGCTATTCGAAGGGAAAACCTTTCCTGTTAATCCGTTAAGTGCCAATGTTTTTTCAGCTGAGCTAAGTGCTAGTGCATTGACATCAAGTAGAGATAAATCGCTATCGGGGAATTTTTTACCTATGAAACAACTGATTACGCCAGCGCCACAACCAAAGTCTAGAATTTTACCTGACAGCTTTTTAGGTAAGTTATTAAGTAAAACCCGTGTACCTACATCTAAACTGTTTTGGCTAAAAACACCAGGTAAAGAAGCGATTGTTAATTTTGTATTACCGATGGTTATTTGATAATTTTTAAACCAAGAGTCAAAATTAAACTTATGGTGTAAATTATTGAACTGGCCAAAATATAAGCTGCAGTGGCGAGCAGAATCAACTTTGTTACAATGGCTAAGTGAGTTACTCGTTAGCTTTTGACAAGATTTAATTCCCGATTTATTTTCTCCTACCAATAAAATTTTTGCATCTTTGGCGAGCAAAGGATTAATCATCGCAAGGGTATAGCCAAGCTCTGCTTTACTTTTAGGAAACGCTATCACCACTAAATCATGTTCTGAGTCACTCTGATAGTGACTGGTAAAAAGGCAGTTGATTTTTTGTTGATAATGCTCTTTTAAATATTGGTACTCTTCATAATTAGTATTTAGACAGGTCAGTTTGCTTGAGGGGTATAATGACAAATATTCAGTGATCAGATTATCTGCGGGCATGTTAATTAATAATGGTTTACTAGCTTCGAGTAATTCACTGTTGCGTAACAAGACTTGGCTTGGGTTTGTTAATGACATGATTAACCTAACAAAATTAAGAAAACAGGGTTTAACTTAGTCGCTTTATTTAGTAATTTAAATCGATAAAATCAAATGAGAGTGGTTATTCTACTAGAAAAGATAAAGATGACCAAAGAGATTAATAAAGAAATCCTAGACTTACGAATAACCGTATAGACGTCTGTTGACAGTGATCTTTAAAAAGTGTCTAATGTCGTTGATCCTAATTATAATTAAATCGTCTGTTAAATAAATTTTTAGACTATTTGGTGATAATAGGGCCAGAAGAGGAGCGTTAACCAGGTAGTTATCATGAAGAGATCAAACTCTAACGACTGATAATGAGGGGGATTAACGCCGAGATAAATGCATTTTTGATAATGTAATTGTCGGTCGATCAGGTTGAATCCTGACGATTGTCACCTTAGTTTTATTTTAGTAAGTCAATAAAACTGAAATTGGTGGAGAGCTTCTGGCCTTTGTAAAAGTGCCTTAAGCATCTGCCTTGATGTTTACCGCTTTTATAAATGCCTATAAGTTCTCCGAACGAGATGAGTTCGAGAGCAATGAAAACAAATATTACAGATGAAATTCAAACCGACACACCGAACAAAATTATCGGTAGTAGCGTGTATGAGCAATTAAATCAATTCACCACGTGGACAGCATTAATCACTCCCTTTGATAATAAAGGCGAGATCGATTTTGCTAGCTTAAAAGTTATTGCCAGCGACCAAAGTGATGCTGGTAATGGCATATTGTTACTAGGCAGTACGGGTGAGGGGTTAGCATTAACCAATAAACAGCAACTCAGTATTGTTGAATATGTTTGCCAATTGAAATTAAAATCACCACTGATGGTTGCCGTTGGCGGTTACGATTTAGCTTCTCAAGTGTGCTGGATTGAAACCTGTAACCAACTGCCTATCGCAGCCTATTTACTGGGCACCCCACTATACGCAAAACCAGGTCCTGTGGGGCAAACCCAATGGTTTAGTCAATTATTAGATACGGCTAAATTCCCTTGTATGTTATATAACGTCCCTTCGCGCAGTGGTGTAGAAATCCCACTAAGTACCTTATCCAGTGTTCAAGATCATAAAAATTGCTGGGCGATGAAAGAAGCCAGTGGCGATCTCAATAAGTTTCTTAGTTACCGTCAACATTGCCCTCAGGTAGCTCTTTTTAGTGGTGAAGATGCCATGATGCCATATTTGGCTAAAGCTGGAGCGAAAGGATTAGTCTCTGTTTGTGCTAATGCTTGGCCTGAAGCAACTCACCGCTATGTTGAGCTTTCGCTTAGCGGAGACGTTGATAGCTTATTTCCCCTTTGGCAAAACGCCATAGAATTATTGTTTCAAGTCGCTAATCCCATTCCAGTAAAAGCTTTAATGGCTGAGCAAAAAGTCATTAAAACGCCGGTTTTACGAGCGCCTTTAACCCATTTAGAACTAAGCAATAACCAATCCTTAATTGCGGCAAATAAAAAAATTGGCCAATGGTTTAGCCAACAAAATTGGCAAAACGCTACAACGATTTAATCAATTATTACGCAATTATTATATCAATCAAACTTTTAAAATCAGGATCTAACAATGAATTGGCAAGATACTTTAGAACAACTTGAAGCCGGTACGGTACGTTCAGCAACACAAAACGAGCAAGGGGAGTGGCAAGCAAATATTGATGCTAAAAAAGCAATTTTAGCGGCGTTTAAAGCCGGTGAAAACATTGAATTAGTTGGCGCTTATCAAGGGTTTGTTGATAAAGATAATTTACCAGCAAGACAATTCACCGTTAGTGATAATGTCCGTTTAGTCCCTGGTGGTTCATCGGTAAGGCGTGGCGCTCATGTCGCACCTGGCGTTATCATTATGCCCCCAGCGTATATTAATGTTGGTGCATTTGTTGACAGTGGCACTATGGTTGATAGTCATGCGTTAATTGGCTCATGTGCACAAATCGGTAAAAACGTACATGTATCTGCGGCTGTTCAAATTGGTGGTGTATTAGAGCCTGTTGGCGCTAGCCCAGTTATTATAGAAGATGATGCTTTTTTAAGTGCCGGTGTCGTTATTGTTGAAGGTGTTGTTGTTAAAAAAGGCGCAGTGATTGCGCCAGGTGTATCACTTTCGGCTTCTGTTCCCGTTTATGATTGCGTGAATGAGGTCATGCTTGAAAAAGGTGCTCCAATTCCAGAGCGTGCCATTGTAGTGCCAGGTACACGTCCAATGAAAGGTGAGTGGGCGCAATCTCAAGGATTAACTATTGCCTGTGCACTAATCGTTAAATATCGCGATGAAAAAAGCGATGCGTCATTAGAGTTAGAAGCAGTACTTCGCTAGAACATAGCCATTGAAAGAGCACAATAAGATGAATACAGCACCACTTTGGTTTGATGAAAATGTTCGTGATAGTTTGCAAAATCACCGTCGAGCGAATCGGCATGAAACAGCTTATTTCGTTTATCAGCTTGATGCTTTAAAAGCACATTTAGCACAGTTACAAAATCAAGATGTAATCAAGTTGTGGTTTGCGGTAAAAGCTAACCCTCTGTCCAGTATTATTAAAGCTTTGGACAGCCAAGGTTTTAATTTTGATGTCGCTAGCTCTGGGGAGTTAAGCCAAGTTTTAGCGCAAGGTATTGAACCTGAAAGAGTGCTAAATACCGGACCTGCAAAATCAAAAAATCAGCTAAGTAGGTTCTTAACACAAGGGGTTAATACCTTTGTTGTTGAGAGTTTAAATCAACTTAACTGGCTTAATGACGTTGCCATAGAGCAAAAATGTCGGCCGCAAGTTTTACTTCGTGTGCAATTGCAATGGCCTGAAGATGGAAAAAACCCTCTCGGTGGTAATACTGTTACGCCATTTGGCTTATCAACAGAAATTTGGTCACAGATAAATGTTAGAGATTATCCTTCACTTGATATATCTGGACTGCATATTTTTCAGTGGGGCAATATGCTCAGTAACGAAAAAATGTATTCATTGTGGTCACAGATGGTTGAGCCTTTAACTACCTTAGCTAAAACAATAGGTATGACTCTAAAGGTTTTAGACTTAGGTGGTGGTCTTGGTATTGATTATTTACAAGAGGGCAGACAGCTTTCTTGGCAAAAAATTATTAGAGACTTAGCGCTTATCAAAGAGCAAGCGGGCGTTGAAGAACTTTGGTTAGAGCTTGGGCGTTATGCCGTTGCTGAGTGTGGTTATTATGTGGTACCTGTGGTTGATCGAAAAACAAATTTCGAGCAAGAGCAATTAGTGCTAGCGGCAGGAATAAACCATTTATTACGCCCAGCGATAACCGAACAACCATTCCCAGTTACTCGTTTGCGAGACAATAGAGCGAAACAAGGTAAGCATAACTTCGAAATTCATGGCCCGTTATGCACGAGCATGGACAAACTTGGTCAGCTTGAATTACCAAAAGATACCGATGTTGGCGATCAACTTATCTTTGGTTATTGCGGTGCATATGGTTTTACCGAAAGCATGCCGTTTTTTTTATGTCATGAAATTGCCGCTGAATATGTTTATCAAAATGGCGAACTTGAAGAAATAAGAGCAGCACAGCCTGCTTCTTGGTATTTAAGATAGAGTTAGGAAACGTAATAATATGAACCAAGTTTCAAAAGAGCTAATGCATGTTGGTGAAATGGCAAGTGGTGCACAGCTTACTGTGCCCGTTTATCGTTTAAAGGCCCAGGGTAACGCTAATTTTAGCAAAGGCCCAAGTGTTTATATTCAAGCCAATATGCATGGTGCTGAAGTACAAGGTAATGCGGTTATTTATCAGTTGCTAGAGCTGTTGAAAAACTTAAAAATCAATGGCGATATAACTTTAGTACCCTATGCTAATCCCGTGGCATGTAACCATAAAAATGGTGAGTATACTCTAGGCCGATTTGATCCTATTACTGGTGTTAACTGGAATCGAATGTATCACTTTGATGAATCGGTGATAGAACCATTTGCTGAGCAACATATTGGTAGTAGTGATAGTGAAATTGAAGCAAGTTTCAAGCAATTAATGTTAACTGATATTGAACAAAAGCTTGATCACAATATTTTTGGTTTAACTACCGGACAACGTATAGCTTATCAGCTGCAACGGTTGGCTCATCAAGCTGATTTAGTATTGGATCTACATACCGGGCCGATATCGAGTAAACATTTATATTGTCCTGAGTATTGTCAAGAAAGTGCAAACTATTTTGATATTCCGCATACCTTGATCATCCCAAATGATTTTGATGGTGCTTTAGATGAAGCAACATTTTGCCCTTGGTGGACACTACAAGAGAAATTTAAAAATCTTGGTAGAGATCTAAGTTTAAGTGATGGTGTGTTAAATAAAGAAAGCTTCACTGTTGAGCTTGGCTCACAAGAACAAATTGACTTAGCTGAGGCTCATCAAGACGCGTTAGGAATTTTAAGTTATTTAAATTATAAAGGGGTATTAGCTGAGCAACATGCTCAGGAGTTTATCCCACAAACTATGACACGCTACGGATGTTACCTTAAAGATTATAAAGCGCTATATTCACCGATGGGGGGCATGGTTGATTATTTAGCTGAATTTGGTCAACTTTTGGCTGCGGGAGAGCCTTTAGTGAGAATTTTACGAATGGATAATTATGGTGACGGTGATGCGCTACACAATATAACATTAGACCGTCAAGTGATTCCTATTCTACATTTTGCTTCAGCAAGTGTTAATCAGGGGACTGAGTTGTATAAAGTGTTTACAAAGTTTTTTATTTTTTAATCAGTAATATTCTGAATAGAATTTCGTGAAACTGTCTCTTTTTGTCGTGTATTTAAACGTTGGACTGTATAAGGTCCCCATACATTGGGGACCTTATATGTTTTATTGGTTTGAGTGTCTTTGGTGATTTTAGTGCTTTAGTTCGAATGTCTAAATTCTGGCGGAGATAAAATATAAACATCTTCAACATAAAATTGTTCAGCACTACTACTCTGCCACCAATGTTGCCAAGCTTCATCAACAATATTATTGTTAATTAAGGCGTCTGGTTTTAATGCTGCGATCAAGCTGCCTGTCGACATTTGAGCGCCATAAGGTGAACGACGTTTGATCATCCCTGGGGTTAATTGATTCGGATCACTCAAGCCCATACTACCAACCAACTCAAAGAAACTGGCCAAAGTATTGTGGTGATAATTTTTAACACGCTCGCTTTTGCTTTTAATATTTATTGCTTTGGCTCTTGCTGGATTTTGTGTAGCAACCCCCGTTGGACAGTTGTTGGTATTACAATGCCTTGACTGAATACAACCAATCGCCATCATCATAGTTCTAGCAGCATTTACCACATCAGCTCCGGCAGCAATTTTTGTCAATAAATCAAAGCCTGTCGCAGTTTTTCCTGAAGCAATAATTTTTATTTTATCGCGCAGGCCAACGCCTATTAAGGCATTATTAACAAAGTTAACACTTTCGAGACAAATCATACCAAGGCGATTAGTAAACTCAACTGGAGCTGCGCCAGTACCGCCTTCAGCGCCATCTACAGTTATGAAATCAGGTATTATCCCTGTTTCAAGCATAGCTTTACAAATGCTCAAAAATTCAGCTGGGTTACCAATGCAAAGTTTAAAGCCAACAGGTTTACCGCCACTTAATTCACGACATTGTTTAACAAAACTTAATAACGCTTTGGGAGAGGTACATTCTGGATTGACCGCCGGCGATATACAGTCTTTATCCATAGGGATATGGCGGATTTTAGCTATTTCCTCGGTAATTTTAGCTTTCGGCAATACCCCACCATGACCGGGTTTTGCCCCTTGAGATAGCTTTATTTCAATCATTTTTATTTGTGGAAGTTTAGCTGTTTTGGTAAAAGTTTCAGGGTTAAACCGACCATTTTCATCGCGACAACCAAAAAGTCCAGTACCTAATTGCCAAACAATGTCACCGCCATGTTTTAAATGATAGGGACTAGCGGCACCTTCACCAGTATTGTGATAACAACCGGCCTTTTTAGCACCTAAATTTAATGCTTCAATGGCATTAGTGCTTAGTGAGCCAAAACTCATTGCTGAGATATTTAAATAAGAAGCTGAATAAGGTTGAGTACAATCAGGACCACCTATGCTCACTTGTTTTGCTTCCTCATTGATATGTTGAGGGGCTAATGAATGCCACAAACTCAGGTAGTTGTCTTCAACTAAATTTCTTTGAGTACCAAAGGCAATGGTATCGCGAATGTTTTTTGCTCGTTGGTAAACTAAAGTTCTTTGCTCTCGGTTAAAAGGTCGCTCCTCGGTATCGTTAGCAATAAAGTATTGTTGGATTTCAACACGATAAGATTCAAGGAAGTAGCGTAAATAAGCGACAACAGGATAAAGACGGTTAAGACTGTGTTGACTAAAACGTAAATCGTAGAAACCTATTAAGGTATAAACCAAACTAGCTGATAAAATAATAGCGCTAAAAATGCTGCTAGTTTCTTTAAAAAAATATAATGCGAGTACATTGCCTAAACTTGCGATTAGCCAATAAACTATTTGCATGATGGTCATATAACATCCCTTTTGTTGTTTTTAATGATTATGTCTGGTAACTATATCTGTGTCTTTAATTATTTTACCCTCAATGGTAATGCTATTTTTTGTTGTTAACGCCTATATGTGTGAACAGCCATGCTATTAGTTGTGTCATTGACGGTCTTTAATTTTAATCATCAAATATCAATTGTGATAATGTAACATATGTTATATTATCACTTAATCATGAAAGATATACTTCGTTTTCCTAATCAATACCTATCAAAAATTAGCGTTATTCTGCTAATTGCCTATTTGTGTGCCTTTGTCAGTCATGCGCAGCATTTTGATTTGGTTGTTGATGTTAACGAAACTCAGCAATGTCAGTTGTGTCAAAATAATATTGATACACCGCCTAGTCTTTCATTATCCATTCTACCAACAATGGTCTGTTATCAATTGTTGGTCAATACTTCGATTACTTGCTGTTTTATTTCAACAGCTCATCAAAGACCTCACCTTAGAGCACCGCCCGTTTACTAATTTTTCCTTGCAGGCTCTTTTCCTGTTCTTTTAAAATTCGTTAAATAAATTTGGTGTCATTATGCAATTTAGTAAAATAGTGTCCGCGTGTTCGTGGTCAGTACTGCTGTCGAGTGTTTTATTTAGTCAACAAACGCTTGCTCAAAAAATTTCTGGTAAAGTTATTAAAGAAAATGGAGAGTTGCTCTCTAAAGTTAAAATAACAAACTCAGTGAATAATCAAGTGATACTAACTGATAGCCAGGGACGTTTTGTCCTTGATGATCTTGCTGAGGGTATAGTGGAGTTACATCTCAGTGAAAAAAACTATAGTCATTTAAGTCAAAGAGTTGTTGTTAATAATCAAGACATATCAAACTTGGTAATTGAGTTAAGCCCAACCGTTTTTGAAATAATCGATGTTTATGCTACACCTTTACATTCATCATCTATTGAATCCGCTTTACCTGTTAACGTGCTTTCAAGTGACGAGCTGAGATTAAAACAAGCGTCCACTTTAGGGGAGACTTTAAAAAATGAAGTCGGTATTCATTCTACTTATTATGGGCCAGTAGCAAGTAGTCCTATTATTCGTGGTTTAGATGGTCCGAGAGTATTAATTACTCAAAATGGTTTGGACGCTGGCGATGCTTCTCGAGTAGGACCCGATCACGTTGCTGCCTCTGAAACTTCAACCGCGACTCAAATTGAAGTACTGCGAGGTCCCGCGACTTTATTTTATGGCAGTGGCGCCATTGGTGGTGTGGTTAATGTAGTTGATAACCGAATTCCTACATCAATAGACAACACTGTTGAGTGGTTAGTGCAGCACAATAGTGTCGCAACTGAGAATCAAGCGTCATTGAGTTTACAAACAGGTAAAGGCAGTATGGCATTTCACCTTGATGGTTTTTGGCGAGAGTCATCAGACTATAAAATTGCTGGTGAAGCTGCTTTGGAATATGAAGAGCATCATGGCGAAGGCGAACATCGTGGCGAAGAAGAGCACCATGATGAGGGTAAGGGGGTATTGGAAAATAGTGCGTCGAAATCACAGGGGTTTACCTTAGGTAGCAGTTATCTTTTTGATAATGGTTATGCCGGTATCTCTTATGGATATATGAATCGTCAATATGGCATACCTGGGCATGCACTTCATGAAGACGATGCTGTTAGTGGTGAAAGTGAAGATGATCACGATGAAGGTGTTGCTGCGGATATGGAACAACAACGTATTCAGCTATTAAGTGAGCTGAACTTTTCGGCACAATTTATTAATCGTATGCAAGTTAAATTAGCTTTTACCGATTACCAACATCAAGAGATTGAGCATGGCGAGATTGGCACTGTGTTTAATAATGACAGCCTAGAAACGCGAATCGATTTATATCATCGAGAAATAAATGGATTTAATGGAGCGTGGACGGTGCACTATAAAAAATCGGATTTTGAAGCCATTGGCGATGAAGCTTTTACTCCGCCGTCGAGTACACAAGCTTTGGCGTTTGCATGGTTGGAGGAAAAGCATTTTTCAGAGCAAGTATTATTGCAGTTTGGTGTTAGGGTTGAGCAAGTATCACTTAATGCCGACAGTGTAAAGTTGTTCACTGTTGCTCAACAAGACTTTACGCCACTAAGTACCTCACTTGGCTTGGTATGGGATTTTACTCAAGGTTATAATCTTGGTGCTTCTATCGCTTATTCACAGCGGGCACCTTCAGCACCAGAGCTGTATTCTTATGGCCCACATATCGGTACCAATACTTTTGAAGTTGGCGCTTTATACGATGTTGTTGACTTAGGTCATGGTGAGTTTGACGTGATAGTTACTCAGCAATCACCCAGTATAGAAACATCAACGAATGTTGACTTAACCTTACGTAAATTCACCGGGGATTTTGGTTTTGTCGTCAGTGTATTTTATAATCAAATAGACGATTTTTACTATCAACAAGATACTGGATTTATTACTGTAGAAGGCGAGCAAGAACTTCCGGTATTAGCATTCAAACAGGATGATGTCGATATGTATGGCATAGAAGCCGAGGTTGTTTATCAGCTATCTGAGCCATTAAAAGCAACCTTGTTTACTGATGTAATTCAGGCAAACTTATCGAATAATGACGCTTTACCAAGAATTCCGCCAATGCGAGTTGGTTTAGTGCTAAATTATCAAAACCAAGCATTTTCTGGTGAGATGAGTATTAGTCACTATTTTGATCAGACTGATATTGGACCATTAGAAACGCCGACTGATGGTTATACCATGCTTGATGCTAATTTTAATTATTACTTAGATGACATAGGCCTTGAGAGTGATGTGGTGTTGTTTGTAAAAGGACAAAACCTCACAAATGTTAATGCACGAGTCCACTCATCATTTATAAAAAATGTTGCTCCTTTACCAGGAAGAGGGCTAACACTTGGTATTCGTGGAAGTTTTTAAAAAGAGTGAAAAATAGACAAATAAAAGCTAATTTTTAATCTATACTCACTGCTTACATTTTGACTTCAACTTTTTTATGATTAAAAAATGTAAGTTGTTAATAATAATAATTATGAGGAGGTAAAATGAAATATCGTTTAAGTTTTGCTGATCTTAATCTTCTTAGTGAAGACATTATTGAAGTGATAATAGATGAAGGTGTTGAGTTTTCATTAGAAATGATGGATGAATATGATCAATTTTTATCGCAACATTTTCATCATGACTTTGGGGTGTTAATCAATCGGGTACATCAATATAGTTATAGTTATGAAGTACAGTTAAGTATTGCTTCTCATGAAAATCTTAAAGCAATAGGCGTAGTAAATTACAGTGAACAAAGTAAAAGATCGACCGAGAAAATTAAAAAATTACGCGCTATGGATGGCTGGAATTTACAAGAGTTTTCAGGTGTGGAAATGGGCTGGCAAAAAGCATTTTCTTGGTTACAACAAGAACTAGAGAAGTTAAAAGTTTCTTAACAGTTTCACGTTATAAATAAAGAAGGCTCATTTATTAACATTAGTTAGATACGTTAATAAATGAGCCTTCTTTTTTAGTCGGTTTTTTTGTTTAAACTACTTTGTTTAGCTTCTTATTGTTTATTTACAGTTGAGCAAAACACTTGTCAGCAGCAACTAAGGTTTTTTCAATAATATCATCAGTATGAGCCATTGATAAAAATCCAGTTTCAAATGCTGAAGGCGCTAAATAAATACCTTCAGCTAACATCAAGTTAAAGAAACGTTTGAATTTATCTGCATCGCAAGAGGTTGCTTGTTCATAAGTGGTGATCGAATCGCTAGAGGTAAACCCTTCAGGAGTAAAGAAGAAACCAAACATTGCGCCGACATAATTAACACTTAATGATATGCCGTTCCGTTCAGCAGCAGCTTGAAAGCCCATCGCTAATTTTTCTGTAGCTTTTTCTAGTTGCTGATGTTTATCACCTTTGGCAAGTTCTGTTAGTGCGGCAAGACCTGCAGCCATCGCTAATGGGTTACCTGATAATGTTCCTGCTTGGTAAACCGGGCCAACAGGAGCAATGTAATCCATGATTTCTTTTTTACCGCCAAATGCGCCAACAGGCATGCCGCCACCAATGATTTTACCTAAAGTAGTTAAATCTGGCGTGATATTATAATGGGCTTGCGCGCCACCTAAAGCCACACGAAAGCCAGTCATGACTTCATCAAAAATCAACACACTTTTATATTGGTGACAAACTTCGCGTAAGCCCACAAGAAAACCTTCTACAGGAGGAATGCAATTCATGTTGCCAGCAACAGGCTCAACAATAATACAAGCAATTTGATCGCCAAATTGGTTGAATATTTCTTTTACTTGTTCAAGGTTGTTATAGCTAACCGTGAGTGTATGTTTAGCAATATCAGCTGGAATTCCAGGAGAGCTAGGAACACCAAGTGTTAATGCGCCAGAGCCTGCTTTAACTAATAATGAGTCAGCATGGCCATGGTAACAGCCTTCAAATTTTAATATTTTATCACGTCCGGTATAACCACGAGCTAGGCGAATTGCACTCATCGTCGCTTCTGTACCTGAACTTACCATACGTAATGATTCCATGGACGGTACCAACTCACGTACTTTCTCAGCCATGGTAATTTCAATTTCAGTTGGCGCACCAAAACTTAAGCCATTTTTTGCTGTTTCAATTACGGCTTCAAGAATTGCTGGATGGTTATGACCTAGAATCATCGGACCCCAAGAGCCAACATAATCAATATAAGCATTATCATCAGCATCATAAATATAAGCACCCTCAGCACGTTTTACAAAGCAAGGTGTACCGCCAACACTATTAAAGGCTCTAACAGGTGAATTTACGCCACCAGGGATAACATTTTTAGCATGGTCAAATAACTGTTGAGATTTGTTCATCATAATAAAGTCACTTCTTATCTACTGAGTGCAAGAATTTATTTCTTACACTGAAAAATAGGGTTTGTTGCTAGTTTGTCTTCAATTTACTTCTTGGTAAACCAGGTTACGGGTTTTTCATACTGGCTTAGTTTTTCGTCAACGCCTAAAGTTAGAGCAAATAATGCCATACGTACTAAAACACCGTTTTGTGCTTGTCTAAAAATAGCCAGGTTTTCTAAATCATTTAAATCAGTATCAAGTTCGTTTGCTTCGGGGCGGGAATCACGAGGTAAAGGGTGCATAATGACCGTATGCTCCTTACAATATTCCTGATAAATCCTTTTATTTAAACTGAAATGACCACGATATAAATTAGCTTCATCTTTGCTCGCAAAGCGTTCTTGCTGAATACGTGTTTGATAAATTACATCACACGCTAAATTACCAGCAATTTTATCGGTAATAATTACTTGGTGGCCGGCATTGCTTAATGCACTAACTATGCTCTCTGGCATTTGTAGGGCAATAGGCGAAACTAAAGTGATCTTTATCTTGTTATATAAACTTAATAATTTTGATAATGAATGAACCGTACGGCCATGCTTTAAATCCCCCATTAGTACAATGTTCAAGCCATCTAAACTTTTACCAAAGCGCTTCATTTCAGACTCTATAGTAAATAAGTCTAATAATGCTTGAGTTGGATGTTCATTGGCGCCATCTCCGCCATTAATAACCGGAACTGTGCTACCTTGGGCAAATTCTGTCACTGAATGCATGGTTGGATGACGCATGGCTATCACGTCTGAATAACCACTGATCACTTGGGCAGTATCAAAGAGTGATTCACCTTTGCTTAATGATGAATTTTCAACGCCTACGGTTTCACGAACAAAACCACCCAGTAAATTAAAAGCTGCGCCAAAACTGACTCTGGTTCTAGTGCTTGGTTCAAAAAATAAATTATTTAATATCGCCCCATCAAGGACATGACAACGTTTTTTTCGCTCAGCGTAAGGTGCCATCAAGGCAGAAACTTGTAGAATTCGAGAGATAGCTGTACGGTCAAATTGTGATACCGACAGAATATGGCTGCCTTGGAAATTCATCATAAAAGATTACCTAATCATCTTGCCTAAGAGGAAATTTGCCGCAGAAATATAGCATAAATTGCTTGCTTTTAGAATGGATAATCATGTCCTTGATTAACTTTGCTTAGTATTTTAGAACGAATTTAAACAATTTCGCGAATACAGTGTTCATGATGTATAGTTTAAAAACATTTGAGGTGATTTTTTTATCAGAAACTTGAGGGATTTATGGGTCTTATAAAATGGACTTATTGTGTTTTTTTATTACTGTTTTATGCAAGTGGTTTGTCAGCCACTGATGTTGTTCGATATGTTGAGTCAGAAAAGTTTCCTGATGCAAAACAAAGTTATTTTGTTGATTTACTAACACTTGTTTTAGAGTCTAGCTTTGACCAATATGGTGATTATCAATTAATGAGTGTGGTTGCTGAAATGTCTCAGGCACGCACAACGTTGACTCTTGAGCGCAATGAAATGATTGATTTGACTTGGCGAATGAGCTCGAAAGCAATAGAACAACAGTTACAAGCCATTTATTTTCCATTACTGAAAGGTTTGATGGGTCACCGGATTTTTATTATTCGGGCGGACGAACAGGTAAATTTTGATAAAAACATCTCGCTCAAAGATTTGCAAAAAATAGTTGCTGGACAAGGTCAACATTGGCCAGATACTGAAATTTTAATCGCTAATAACTTTAAAGTTACCTCTGGTTATGATGATTATTTAATGACGATGTTAACCAAGAAACGATTTGACTATTTCCCTCGGGCTCTTCATGAGCCTTGGCTTGAAATAAAAGATAAACCAGAATTTATTATCGAAAAAAACTTGATGTTAAGATACCCCGCACCTATGTATTTTTTTGTTAATAAAACCAATAAGCGCTTACATCAAAGATTAACTTATGGCTTTGAGAAAATAGTCAAATCAGGGCAGTTTGAAAAGTTATTTTTAAATCACCCGATAACGTCAGGTATTCTTGAAAAAGCAAAAGTAAGAAAACGGGTTATCTTTGATTTAGAAAACCCATTGTTATCTGAAAAGTCTAAAGAACTATTCACTAAAAAGCATTTGTGGATTGAGGTCTCACATTAAACCTAACGACATTTTATCTGCTTTAGAAGGGTTTTACATAGGCTAAAATAATGATGGCAAATAATGTTAGTACCGGAATTTCATTGAATAGTCGATAAAACTTTCCAGAGCGAGTATTTTTATCTTGTTGAAAAGTACTAACCAACTTAAAGCAGTAACCGTGGTAGACAAGTAAAAAAATCACTAAGGTTAATTTTATATGCAGCCATTTAGCTGCAACAAACCAAGCATACCCATAAAAATAAATTATAGCACCACCTAAAAGAACGGTTAATATGGCAAATGGAGTAATGAAATATAATAACCGTTTCTCCATGCCTTTGAGTTGTTCACTCACATCAGTTGATTGTGTTTCTGCATGGTTGACAAATAAACGCGGTAAATAAAAAATACCAGCAAACCAAGCAACCATAAAAATAACATGGAAAGCTTTAAGCCAAAGTAATATTGTCATTAAACTAATTTTCCTTCTACTAAATATAATCTTATCTGTTCAAAAGTAATAAACCCCATGATTTCATTGGCAGATTTATCATAAATATAAATGCCACCACAACGCTGCTGTACCAGTGCTAGGTAGGCTTGATCTAAAGTTGATTGGCTATTCATAGCGATAAGTTTGTGATGAATGAACTTATCATTTTTACTTTCATTATCAGTTTTTTTATCAGTTTTTTTATCAGTTTTTTTATCAGCTTTTTCAGGCCAATAAAATTCAGTGATATTGCCTGTTGATATTTTGAAAATGGTGGGCTGAGAGTGATCCGCGAATTTCTGGTTGTCAGTTTCTGGTAATGGTTTATCACTCAGTTCGATCAAAGAGATGTTATCTTGAATGATCCCCATAACGCCAATTTTTTGTAACGATCTTTCTATTGGTGGTTTGGTGTAAGTTAGATTTTGAATATCTAATTGCATATGAATTATCGAGCGATTCTTAAGTAATTGGCCTGAAATTAAGCTTGAGGTGGTAATAATGATCATGGCGGGAATAATGATTTCAATTTGATATGATAGCTCCATAACGGTAATCAAGGCTGTTAGTGGCGCATTCAACGTGGCCGCTAAAAAGCCAGCCATACCCATTAAAGCAAAGTCACTGCCTAAGTGCTCTCCAGGAATAATCCCAACAGCAATACTTGATGCACAAACACCCGCAATTGCGCCGATACTTAAAATGGGACCTATAATTCCGCCAGGTATACCTAAACCTAAAGCAAAAATAGTCATTAAAAATTTAGCCACCAATAAAGCCACTAAAAGATCTAGTTCAAAACTATGGGATAAAGAAAAATCTAAACTTATTAAACCTGACCCCATGGCATAGGGAACTGCTGCACCTAGTAGTCCTGTGATCAGAGCCGCAATCATTAAACGAGTAATGATATGAAATTTTATTGAATGTTTAATTATTAATATTAGGTAGCGGTTAAATAAGAATGCTAGTACACCCAGAGCGATACCAAGCAAAATTAAAGACGGGTAATATTCCTTGCCAAGTGCTATTTCTTGCAGAAACTCGTATTCGTGGGCAGGGCCAAATATGCTGCTGGTAATTAAAGAGCCGACCAGGGCTGCAAGCATTACCGGAATGAAAATATGTACCTTGTAGTCTCGTAAAATAACTTCCATGACAAAAATTACCGCAGCTAAAGGGGTATTAAAAGTTGCAGCAATACCTGCAGCAATACCGCAAGCACATAAGGTTCTAATACTATTGTATGGCAGTCTTAGAATATTGCCTAAATAACCACTGCAAGCTGCACCTAAATGAACCGCAGGCCCTTCTTTACCTACTGAGAACCCAGAGGCGAGGGCAACTACGCTGCCCCAAAATTGGTTTAAGGTATTTCGTAAAGGGATAACACCATGAGCTACTTTTAGGCGATTTAGAACAAAAGGGATACCGCTGCGTAGGTATTTGTACCCGGTGAGCCAGGCAAACAACAAAATAACTAATGCACCGACGATAGGTAAATCAAAACGACTTACCATATCTAAGCTGCTATAGTTGTCGCGCTCAGCTAAGTAGAGTTGTTGTATTGAGCGTATGCAAAAAAGAAAGAGTACAATAAGTAGCGAAGAAACACTGCCACCTATTATTGCTAAAACGCATAATTGCCAAGATGTTTTTGGTAGCGCTAAACGCTTTCTTAATGGATTTAATGACGCCATAGTGAGTCAAATATTCTTAGTGAGCATTTTGTTATTTTTATTATATCCGAGCTGTTTGGATATAAATACATTGGACAGCATAATATTTTACAAATGAATTGGTTAGCTAAAATTAGTTTTAAAACTATGATCAGACGTTTTGGTCCCTATCGATCTACTTTATTATTATTGCTAATTGTTGGTATTTGTTTATATGGTGGTTACCGTACAGGTAATTATTATCATGGTCATCAAATAAAAACACTTAACGCACAAAAACAAAGGCTTAACGATTTATATCATCAGCAAAATGAACAAACACGTCGTATAAATACCCTAGAGGTAGAACTTGAGGTTGAACGTTTGGCAAATCAAAAGTCACTAACTATCTTAAAGGAAATGGAAAATAGCCATTACGAAGTAAAGAAAGAGTTAGCATTTTATGAAAAAGTGATGGCACCAGAAAAGCAAGCTGATGGCTTAGCAATAGATAACGCAACTTTTGTAACTACCGAAAGCCCAGACCATTACCGGTTTCAGGTGGTTTTGGTGCAACAACGCTTAAAGAAAAGGTATGCAAAAGGCTATGTGGAGTTAATCTTTGTTGGTAGTTTGAATAATAAACCCAGTAAAATCAAATTAACCGATATCACTACCCTAACTAAAAAAGATCTTGGCTTTAGCTTTCAATATTTCCAATTGATTGACGGTGAATTCACTTTACCAAAAGGTTTTATTGTTGAACAGGTGAACGTCTCAGCTATATTACAAAAAAGTAAATGGCAAAAATATCATAAGCTCGACAAAACCTATTCATGGCCAATTGAACCTGCTCAAAACTCGTTAATTGAGGAGAAACTTATCAAAGAAATAATTGTTCCGTACAAAGATAAAGAAGTAATACTTGATTAAATTAGTCAAGTTTAAGATAATTGACTTTCATAAATAATGTTTGTAGTAAGAAGAGCTAGATGTCAAACCCTGAATTACCTATTCAATTTACTGATGCGGCTGCTAATAAAGTCTTAGCGCTAGTGACAGAAGAAGAAAACCCTGAATTGAAATTACGTGTTTACGTTACCGGCGGTGGTTGCTCTGGATTTCAATATGGCTTTACTTTTGATGAGAAAGTCAATGAAGGTGATATGACTATCGTTAAAAAAGGCGTGACTATGGTTGTTGACCCTATGAGCTTACAGTACCTTGTCGGTGGTGAAGTTGATTATACGGAAGGGTTAGAAGGCAGTCGTTTTTTAGTGACTAATCCCAATGCGACGGCAACCTGTGGTTGTGGTTCTTCATTTTCTATTTAGTTGAACAATGACTTAAAAAAATCGACTTTATGTCGATTTTTTACGTTATGGCTAGGATCAACACGCCTAAGCTGCTTGAGTTAGTAATACCTACTACAAGGGCTTCAAACCAATCAAAAACTTTGTCATGTTATCGCCAGTAAATATTCGTCCATGTTGTAGTGCCATATAGTCAATATCTAATGTTCTGACTCTTTTTATCCAATCACTTTTAGCTATTAGTGATAAATTCTTTGTTATTTTGTCGCAAATTATAAATTAGCTGCAACAAACATAGCTTGCTCCATTAAGTCACGACCTCAATTTGTTTTTACTTTAAAGTTAATGTGCTATTGGTTTATCTCCCTAAAGCCAGTGGTAAATATTCAATTACGCGAGCCAATAAATTGATCCAACTTAATGTTAGTGAGATTGATTGCATATTTGTCTAACTTTAAAGATACTTAGTTGTATCGCAAAGATGAAAATAATATAAGTGAGAATACATGTTTACAAATGCTCAACAATTATTGATTAAATCAATCATTGTTATATCCCTCTCGTTTGTTGCCAATAGTTATGCCAGCACTGAAAATGTGAATACAAGCCAACGATTTTTAACTGAAAAAGATATTCATCAAATGAACGTGCTAAAAAACGAGGCATTATCATCAACGCTGTCTTATCAAATTATTGAGTCATTAACGACAGAAGTAGGGCATCGGATGATGGGCTCTGTAGGAGATGAGTTAGCAGTAAAGTGGGCTGTTGATAAAATGAATAGACTAGGGTTTGACAAAGTATGGACAGAAGAAGTCACTCATACTCAATGGCATAGAGGGGAAGCATTGGCCCGAATTGTCGCACCCTATGCACACAAAATCGTTGTTATTGCGCTTGGTGGTAGTGTAGGTACTGGTGACAATGGTATTACTGCTAATGTTGTACATTTTAATACTTTAGCTGATTTGAAAGCTGCAAAGAAAGGCAGCTTGACAGGAAAAATAGCATTCGTCTCTTATCGAATGGCACGACACATTGATGGCAATGGTTACGGTAAAGCTGTTGGTACACGGGTAAATGGTGCAAGTATTGCCGCACAGAAAGGTGCTGTAGCACTTATTATGCGCTCAGTGGGAACAGATGATAACCGTGTCGCTCATACTGGTGTTATGAGGTACAAAGAAGGCGTTAATCAAATACCTGCAGCAGCACTTTCAAATCCAGATGCGGATTTACTCGTTAATCAACTCAATCGCGGAAATCCTGTCAGTTTTTACTTGAAAATGACATCACACATCGAGCCAAAAACTATTATAAAGTCTGCCAATGTTATTGGTGAAATTACTGGCAGTGAATTGCCCAATGAGATTGTAGCTATTGGTGCCCATTTAGATAGTTGGGATGTTGGTACTGGTGCATTAGATGATGGTATGGGCGTAGGGATGGTTTTATCTGCAGCACATCAAATATCTAAATTAACTGTGCGCCCTAAACGTACCATACGGGTGGTATTATTTGCTGGCGAAGAAATCGGTTTGTTAGGAGCAAAGCAATACATGATTGATCATAAAGATGAGATAAAAAATCATGTACTTGGAGCTGAGTGGGACTTTGGCTTAGGAAGAATCTATCAAATGAAAACGGGAGTTGGGGCAACAGCATTAAACGCAGTTCGTGAATTTGCTCAACAATTAGCGCCACTTGGTGTTTCTTTAGCTGCAAGTAACGATGCTAAAGCTCAATCGGATATGGGGTTATTAAGTAAAGCGGGAATGCCTAGTATTAATTTTTCACCTGACGGTAGTCGATATTTTGATTACCACCATACTGAAAATGATACTTTTGATAAGGTAAACCTAGAAGACTTACAACAAAATACTGCTGTTTATACTATGTTTGCTTATTTTGCTGCGCAGACTGCGGTAGATTTTAGAAAGTAATATGCTCAGCGTGAACCGTTAATTTAAACAGCAAGCTTTTAGTGTCGAGGGCTTGTTGTTTTATCCTTGCATCAATAAAAACTCAACAATTTTATTCATATCTAAATCAAAGTCGTTGGCTCGAACTCCTTTTACGATGAAGTCTTTATCGTCAGAGAGGTCAACGTCTTCTGTCATGACATAATGATGATGTTCTACACTGTAAAATGAGCGAACTTTAGGTTTGACTGGATTATCTTGATTTCGCCCTTCTACAATAGCAAGTTTATTAGAGCTTAATTCAACCAAAGAACCAACAGGGTAAACGCCCATACATTTAATAAATTTATTCACTAATTCATTATCTAAATGTTTGTCTTGTGCGAGTTTCAACATAATATTAAACGCTTTAATATGAGGGTAGCCTTCTTTATATACACGGTCTGAAGTTAAAGCATCAAAAATATCACATATCGTTATCATTCGGCCATAAAGAGATATTTCATCTGCTTTAATTTGGTAGGGGTAACCTTGACCGTTAAGTTTTTCATGATGCAGAGCGGCGACTTCTAAACTGATTTCTGAAATGTTGGCGGTTTTATTAATAATTTCTATTGAATGGTTAACATGAGTTTTCATTATTGTGAATTCAGCTGACGTGAGTTTACCAGGCTTGTTCAAGATTTCATCAGGGATCATTATTTTACCTACATCATGTAAAAATGCTCCGATGGAGAGTTCTTGAACAATTTTTCTGTCTATTTTCAAATGACGGGCAAAAATACTCATTAAAATAGACACTGATACAGAGTGCTCTAATAAATATTCATCTTTTATTCTAATGTTTATGACACAAGCCAATGCATCAGGGTTATTAAATATTGCTTCGATGGTTTTATTGGTGATATTTTTTACTGGTTCTAAATCGAGAGCTTTACCATTAAAAGCATCATTAAATATTTGTTGTTGAATACTTTTAGAGTGATTAAACAACTCTTTAGCTCTGGTGACTTCTAATATACTTGGTGGCGCAGGTACTGGAACTGATGCTATAAACTCTTCAGGAGCTTTATTAGCGAGTAAGGTCGCCTTTGAAGGTGTTTCTTGCAATGTTTTACTGGTATCAATCGATACTGATAATACACCTTTATTTTTGAAATGATCAATAATGGCTTGTTTTTTTATATGGCCAGCACTGTTGAGGGTGAAAGTGCCTGTTTGCTTAACAATGGCAATAACGTAATGACCCATTAAAAGCTCTTCAATTTTTTTCTCGACGATCATTAACACACTCCTTTGTCTACATTGAATTGGCCATTACTTTTTTATGAAGATAGAGTTGTTGGTCTGCTTGTTTTAATAACTGATCCATATTTTGACTACCATCACTGGCGGATACACCACAACTAATGGTGATAGCTAGAGATTCGCCTTCATATGGCATGGGGTGTTCAATAAAGAATTGGCATAATCGTTGTGCTATATTTTGAGCTTCTTTATAAGTTTGCCCTGCTAAAGTTATTACAAATTCATCACCAGCATAGCGAAAGCATTGATCATTTTCTCTAATAAGCTCTTGTAACTGATTAGCGACATAAGTTAATACTTTATCACCACAATCATGACCGTAAGTGTCATTAATTGCCTTGAATTTATTGCAGTCAATAAAAATAAGCGAAAAGGGGATATCATATCGCCGCTGTCGAGTTAACTCTTCGTTGATTGATTTTTCCATTAAACGGCGGTTTGCAACCCCAGTTAGCCGGTCATAATTTGCCATGTGTTCAAGTTGTTCTCTAATTAATGCATTAGATAAACACAGGCTGATTTTTACTGACAGTTGCTCTAAATGAAAAGTGCCAAGTTGGGGAGTAAAGCGTTCTTTATCTTCATCAGTAAATAATAAACTGCCAAATAGTTTACCTTCAAGGTTTAGTGGCGTAATCGCTGCAGAAGCTGAGTTTTTAAGTAAGTCTTCGGGAATTACTTGAGTTAACTGCGGCATGTTATTAGTGAGAAAAGGTTTGTTATCAGCATGAAAATTATGAAGTATATGCTCTGAAACAGTACGGCAATTTTCTTGGTGCCAGGTACTTTGCATATTGCCACTAAGTAAATAGGAAATGGGGGTGGGGTCAACAAGTAATAAAGCGACATTAGTCAGCTGAAACTTATTCTTTATCGAATCAAGTAGGCGCTTTAATAGCTCATTACTTGATTGACAGCTTAGAATTTCAGTTTCTATATCAAAAAGTTTTTTAGCTATTGCCTCATTAACTCTTGAGTTATCAATTAGTTGCTGTAATTCAGACATTGTACCCTAGTTAAAGCTGTTCGGTAAACCAAGTCTCATTGTTATCATTTTAGTGCTGATAATCAAGTAGAAAAATCAATCAATTTTTAATTGATTATTAATAGACAACTAAGATTGTTAGCCCTGCATTAATAACATTTCAATAATTTTATTCATATCAAGGTCAAAGTCTTCTGCTCTGACGCCCTTAACAATAAAGTCTTCAGTATCGGTTAGGTCAATATCTTGTGTATTAAGAAAATGATTCAGTTTAACACTATAAAAGGATCGAACCTTAGGATTAGTGATATCGCCATCGTTTCTTTGTTCAACAATCGCTAGTTTTTTAGAGTTTAACTGTACTAAGGATCCGACAGGAAAAGTACCAACGCATTTAATAAATTCATCAACTAAGCCGGAATCTAAGTGATTTTGCTTAGCTAACTCTAATAGGATGGAAAAGGCTTTGGCATGAGTAAAGCCTTTTTTATAAACTCGAGTGGCAGTTAACGCATCAAAAATGTCACATATCGCAATCATACGGCCATATCGGGTTATTTCATCGCCTTTTAGTTGATTAGGATAGCCAAAGCCATTTATTTTTTCATGATGTTGTGCTGCTATTTGCAAGCTTAATTTTGATATTCCTGGTGTTTTTTTTATGATATCGATAGAGTGACTTGCGTGAGTTTTCATTATGGTAAACTCTTCATCAGTAAGTTTACCTGGTTTATTTAGTATCTCATCAGGGATCATGATTTTGCCAACATCATGTAAAAAAGCACCAATTGATAGGTGTTGAACAATTTTTTTGCTTATTTTTAAATGGCGAGCAAAAATAGTGATATAAACAGAGACGGCAACAGAATGCTCTAATAAATACTCATTTTTTTCTCGAATGTTTATCATACAAGCGAGTGAGTCAGGGTTATTGAAAATAGCATCTACAGATTTGTTAGTAATCTCAATGACAGGCTCTAGATCTAAAGTGGTACCGTTAAGAGCGGAAGCAAAGACTTCTTTTTGAATCGCTTTTGATTGTTCAAAAATTTCTTTAGCTTCTTTTACTTCAGCAATGATAGTCGCTTTATCTTTAGGAAGTTTAGGCTTAGCAACTAATGTTTTGCTCTCATCAATAAATACTGATAATACTTTTTTTGATTTTAAATGATTAATCACTGCTTCGCTTTTGATATGCCCAGGGGCACTCAAAGAAAAACTACTATTTTGCTTGGCTATTTTTGTTACATAATGGCCAACTACAAGCTCTGAAAGCGTTTTTTCTACGATCATTAATATTGGGTCATCTAATGGTTAACTAAAAATAAGTTTTCTATCATTGGCAGTAAATATAGTGCTTTTTGTCGCGTTTAACAATGGTATTAAAATTGCTTTATTTAAAACTACTCAATATTTATCTAATTAAGCCGATGTAATATTGACACTATACCGATAGTTATATGGCTTTGCTTTCCAATTTAGGACCTTTTTTATGCGTAATATATTATTAGTACTATTTATCTTTATTTGTACATTACCTTCTGCCAAGGCAGCGAATTTACAAGCAGTTCAGATTTATACTGATAATCAGCTGCTTGATTTAATAAGAGAAAACAAGCATTTAAGTCAAGTTGTTTTAGATGAATGCCAGTTAGTACAAGATATAGAAGCACGAGCAATAAAGGCTAATATGCCGTCATACCAGTTTTTGTGGGGGGATATGTTGGCTTATGGCATTTGTATTAAAAAAGATGTGCCATTAGGTTTGCATTATATGCAGCTTGCTGCGGATCAGGGCTTACCTGAGGGCTTAGAGCAATTAGGACGTTATTATCATATTGGTAAGTTTATGCAGGTCGACATTAATCAAGCGATTATCTTCTTAAAAGCAGCAGCTAGTACTGATAACTTAGCAGCGCAAATGCGTTTGGCTAGTATTTATCAGCAAGGTCAAGGCAGTCCTCTTGATTATCCTATGCTGTATTCTCAGTTACATCATTCAATTACCGATGATAAAGTTACTCATAAAAAAATAGCAGAGTTACTAATTGCTTTAGAAGAAAAAATGCCGGAGCGAGTAGTTAACAATGCCAAAAAAGGCCATTACTAACTTTTAAGAAATATATTTTTACTTTTGATATATTTGCTTTTTATCAAAATGTTTTTTACACTCCACCAAGAAATGACAGCGCTGTCTTTGTTTGCGTGATTGATACATAATTGGTTAGTACCATAACCAATAAAAAATAGATAAAATCAATTTGGATCTCTACCTAATGAATAATTCATCAACCTCTATAAGCGGTACTAAAAAACAACGGTTACTATCAATTGATGCTCTGCGGGGCTTTGACATGATATGGATTTTAGGAGCTGAGGGTATATTTGCTGCACTATTTACGCTCACCGGCATTAATTTTTTTAGTCATGCTGCTGGGCAAATGTTACATAGCCCATGGCACGGGTTTACCGCTTATGACTTGATTTTTCCACTATTCATTTTTCTATCTGGTGTTAGCCTTGGCATTGCCGGTAAGCCAATGACTTCTTATCCTGTTGAGCAACGACAACAAAAAATAAAGCATGCGTTTAAACGCCTATTTTTGTTAATTACGCTAGGTGTTTTATATAACCATGGTTGGGGTACAGGGATACCAGCAGATCTTGATTCAGTACGTTTTGCCAGTGTATTAGGTCGCATTGGTATTGCTTGGTTTGTTGCTGCTCTGATCGTTTGGTTTGTCAGTATTCGAATGCAATGGTTGATTGCTGCAACTTTGTTATTAGGTTATTGGTTGTTGCTTGGTTTTGTCGATATTGGTGGTTATGGCGCAGGAAATTATAGCTCTACAGGCTCGTTAAATGTATGGTTTGATCAAACTTTGTTACCTGGAGCTACCTATAAAAATCTGCCCTTGGATCCTGAAGGCTTGTTATCAAATTTATCCTCCATTGTTAATGCGCTATTAGGCGTTTTTGTTGGCCGACATATAATTCAACATCAGAACAATGCTAAACGATTATTAAGGGACCTGGTTGGATTTGGTAGTTTACTATTGGTATTAGGGTATATCTGGGGTCTTGTTTTGCCAATCAATAAAACCTTATGGACCAGTTCATTTACCTTGGTTACTTGTGGTTACAGTGTTTTATTATTATCCCTGTTTTATTGGCTGATTGATGTATTGAAAATACAACGTTGGGCAGTATTTTTTGCTGTTATCGGCACCAATTCAATTATTGTCTATTTAGGCACGAGTATACTCAATTGGCAATACACCGCCCAAAGTCTATTTGGCGGCTTTATTATTGCAACACCAATTAGTTGGCAGCCTCTATTGCAAGTTATTCTTTTAGTTCTAATACAGTGGTCATTGTTGTTTTGGCTATATCGCCGAAAAATTTTTATAAAAGTGTAATAATTGGTGAAAAGCACTAACCTCTATTTATTTTCAGAGAATCGATGTGCTGCAAATGTCAATTGCAAATGATTGCCATTTACCATGTAAGTTGTTGTGTTTGTGTGTTTTATTTATCACTAAAATTATTATTTTTAATTAATTGAAAACTCGGCGTGTATTTTGTAATAGACGGTTACATCTTTATTTATTTTGCTTACCTAAAATTAGGTATTATTCACAAAATAAGTACAAAACGTAACATCCGAGGATTGAACCGTGATACGTAAAAAACAAATTATTATTCCTTTTATAGTGCTTGCGGCAGGTATTGGCGCATTTGTGGTATTTTCTGGAATGAAAAAACCACCTGAAGAAAAAGCTGAAGTTGATAATACACCTATTGTGTCTATAGAAGCGATTTCAGTTGAGCCAATGACATTACATGTTAATTCATACGGTATAGTAAAACCAAAATATGAAACTGAGCTTGTTGCTCAAGTCAATGGTCAAATTGTTGAACTATCAGAAATATTTGTTCGTGGCGGTTTTGTTAAAAAAGGTCAGTTACTTGCTCGTATTGATCCCAATGATTATCAAGCGGCATTAATTGAAGCACAAGCGAGTATGGCATCGGCTCGTGCTGCGCTTGAAACTGAGCTTGCTCAAGGTAAAGTAGCTGAACGTGAATGGAAGCTTATTACCAATACCTCTCCTACTGAATTAAGTTTACGTAAACCTCAACTTGCTCAAGAACTTGCTCGTGTTAAGTCGGCACAAGCATCAGTGCTTCGAGCTGAACGTAACCTTGAAAGAACTAGAGTAGTCGCACCATATGATGCATTGATTGAATCAAGAAGTATTGGTTTGGGCTCATTTGTTGGTATTGGCAATAATATTGGTAAGTTACTTGGTACGGGTGTAGCGGAAATACGCTTACCTGTTGCGGATAATCAATTACAGTTTTTGATTGCTCAGGGTGAAAATGCTCAAGTTAACTTGCATGGTGTTTATGCAGGGAAAGATATTCAATGGCAAGCAAAAATTGTCCGTGGCGAAGGTGTTATTGATAACAAAAGTAGAATGAGTTATTTGGTCGCTGAAGTAAGTGACCCTTATGGCTTGAATGTTAATAATGAAATTACCCCACTGCGTTATGGCAGTTATGTTACCGCTAAAATAGTGGGTATTGAAATTGCCAGTGCTAGTATTGTACCGCGTTATTTAGTTGATAATGGCCGTGTGGCTATTTTAGATAGCGAATCTAAATTACATTACGCTGATATTGATATTGTTCGTCAAGACGGCAAAAATGTCATTGTTAAACATGGTTTGTTAGATGGAGACCAACTAATTGTTTCTGCTCTAGACTACCCTGTTGATGGTATGAAGTTAGCGTTGATTGGTGATAAAAAAGAGTCTGATGAAGAAGTAGAACAAGAAAATACTGATACCCAAGTTGCCCTTAATGACAGTGTATCAGAGGAGTAACATATGACTGATTTATCAACTAAGTCAAAAGCTGAAATTGACGAAACTATAGATACTCATAAAGGTATTATTGCTTGGTTTGCACGTAATAGTATTGCAGCTAACTTATTAATGATCTTTATTTTAGTGGGTGGATTTTTAACGATTCAAACCATTAATAAACAAATGTTTCCTCAAATTAAAATTAATTGGATCTCTTACGCTGCACCTTACCCAGGAGCTGCGCCACAAGAAGTGGAAGAGGGTATTACCATTAAAATTGAGGAAGCATTAGAAACGGTACAAGGTTTAAAACGGGTTATTACCTATTCAAATCGTGGTTTTTCCAATGGCTGGTTTGAAGTCGATCTTGATTATGATCCGCAAGTAGTTTTAGAAGAAGTAAAGTCAGCTATTGACTCTATACCGAGCTTTCCTGATGGCATGGAGCGAATTAAGGTTGAGCGAGAGAAGTTTCGCCAAGAAGTTATGTATATCAGTTTATATGGCGACTTAACCTATGGTGAGCTGAAAGAGTTAGGTCGTAAAATTCATAATGAAATTCAACAACTACCTTATATTAACATTTCTGAATTACACAGTGGTTTAGGTTATGAAATTTCCATTGAAGTCAGTAAAGATAAATTAAGGGAATATGGCTTGGGCTTTAATGATATCGCTCGCGCTGTTCGTAGCTATTCTCGAAATATGTCAGCAGGGCAGATTCGTGCTGAAAATGGCTATATCAATTTACGGGTTGAAAACCAAGCTTACCGTGGTCATGAGTTTGAACAGATTCCAGTAGTTACCCTTGAAGATGGCACCAAAATATTGTTAGGGGATATCGCTACTATTGTTGATGGTTTTGAAGAAGGCTTACAACATTCTAAATTTAATGGCAAAAATTCGGTAACCCTATTTATTGGCGCCGCTGATAATCAAAGCATCACTGATATAGCTAAAGTTGTCAAAAAATATGTCGATGACAAAGCTGAAGTATTACCTCAAGGAGTGAAGTTAGAAACTTGGGTTGATATGACTTATTACCTTGAAGGCCGCTTAAACATGATGGTCGACAACATGCAAAGTGGTGCGGTATTGGTCTTTTTAATGTTGGCGCTATTTTTACGTGTTCGTTTAGCTTTTTGGGTGATGATGGGTTTACCCGTGTGTTTCTTAGGTACTTTATTAGTGATGCCGATGGACTTTATTGGTGTCACCATTAATGTTATTAGTTTATTCGCCTTTATTTTAGTACTGGGTATTGTCGTTGATGACGCTATCGTCATGGGAGAAAGTGCTCATGACGAAATAGAAGAGCATGGACATAGTACTGAAAGTGTAATTCGAGGTGTTAAACGTGTTGCTATGCCGGCTACCTTTGGCGTATTAACGACCATTGCGGTATTTTTACCCTTCTTGTTTGGTGATGGTCCATCAGCTGCTTTTGGCAAAGCGATTGGTTCTGTTGTCGTGCTTTGTTTGATTTTCTCATTGATTGAATCAAAACTTATTTTGCCAGCGCATTTGGTTAAAATGAAAATCAAAGAGTTTAATCCAAAAAATCCTATTGATAGAGTCCGTCGAGCAGTTGATACCCAGTTAAAACGCTTTATTGAAAATATCTATAGCCCAGGTTTAGCTGTCTGTGTTGAATATCGTTACGCAGTATTAATGTTCTTTGTTAGCTTGATGTTAGTAAGTGCGGGCTTGTTCAGTGGTGGTTTTGTCCGTTTTGTGGGCCAACCCAAAATCCCTCATGATTTTCCTCGTATTAGTATAGAAATGAATGTTGATGCCTCAGAAAAATCGACATTAGATACTTTATTAAAACTTGAAAACATTATCTATAAAGTGGATAAAGATATTGAAGCAAAATACGGCAGTTCAATGATCTCAGATATGCAGGTTGACTTACGTAGCCGCATTAATGGCCAAGTAATGGTTAAATTGGTTGTTCCTGAACTTAGGCCAATTGATACCTTTGAATTAGCCGATATGTGGCGCGCGGCAATTCCTAATTACCCAGGCGTTAAATCGTTAACTATCAGTGATAATTTGTTTGGTGGTGGTCGTGATGATGGTGATATTGCTTTTAGATTAGAAAGTCAAAGTGATGCCCAATTACTTGGTGCGGCAAAAGAGTTAAAAGCTAAACTTAACTCGTTAAAAGGTATTGGTGATGTTAATGATAGCCGTCAAACTAGCGCGAAAGAAGTGCAATTTGAGCTTAAGCCTTTGGCTTATAGTATGGGCTTAACACTTGCTGATATTGCGTCACAAGTGAGCTACAGTTTCTATGGTTTAGAAGCTCAACGTATTTTACGTGACAGTGAAGAAATAAAAGTAATGGTACGTTATCCACTTGAGCAACGTAGTTCAGTAGGTCATGTTGATGATGTATTGATCAAGGCGCCAAATGGAGCTGAGTTACCATTATCTGAACTCGCCGAGATTATCTTACAAGATGGTGTTACTCGCATTCGTCGTGAAAACGGTAACCGTACGATAAACGTTTGGGCAAGTGTTGATGCTGAGCAAGTAGAACCGTTTAAAGTGGCTAAGGACATTCGTGATAACTTTATACCTGAGCTATTAAGAAAGTTTCCACAAGTAAAAAGCCAAGTATCTGGACGTATTCAAGAAGAAATGGACAGTGCTGATGATTCATTACGTGATTTTGTTATCTCTCTAATGGTTATTTTCTCACTACTTGCTATACCGCTTAAATCATATTCACAAGCGATTATGATAATGATAGTTATACCATTTGGTGTAATTGGTGCGGTATTTGGCCATTTCATGCTAGGCATGGACTTAAGTGCTTTATCGGTTATGGGCATCTTAGCTGCATCAGGTGTGGTGGTGAATGACTCACTTGTTATGGTCGATTATGTGAATAGAGCGCGAAAACGTGGAGAGCGTTTAAAAGATGCAGTAATGCATGCCGGAGCAAAGCGTTTTAGAGCCATTTTACTGACCTCACTAACTACCTTTATCGGTTTAGCACCCATTATCTTTTTTGAGACCAGCGCACAAGCAAAAATTGTTATTCCAATGGCGGTATCCTTATCGTTTGGAGTATTATTTGCCACTATTGTGACGTTAGTGCTTATCCCTTGTTTGTATCTTATTATTGAAGACTTAAGAAAAGTATTTACTCGTAAGAAGAAACCACAAGAGTTATTACCAAACGATTTAGATAGTGCGGTTAAAGACGTTACTTTTTAACTAAGTATCTCAGTTCAAGTGTTATAAAAAGCCATCACTACGATGGCTTTTTTATATTCATGGATGAATCAGATGTCGCGGTGCCAAGGATGGTAAAGAGCGACGATTGCTTAAATAATACTGATTACATTTAATTGCAAAAAACAGCATTTTAACGATTGATTTTTTTTGAATTTAGGTGGATTATGAAGGTGAAGATAACAACAGAGGTAAGATTATGAAAATACAAATTTCCGGACACCATGTAGAAATTACTGAAGGTATTAAACAAGCAATTGAAAATAAATTTGCTAAAATCTCTAAGCATTATCCAAGCCTAATGACCCTCAATTCAACTATTACAGTAGAGCCGCATCTACAAAAATTTGAGGTTACCACCAATTATGAGGGAGTGAATGTTACCGTTAACGCTTCAGATAAAAAACTCTATAGCGCCATCGCCAGTGCAGCTAAAAAAATGCAAGTTGCTTTAGCAAAACGTAAAGGAGTATTAACTGCTAAGATTAATGCGAAATATGTTGTTCAGCAGTCAGACCCTTATCAATTAGCGTCTTAATTCCACTCTCCAAACTTTAATTCTCATATACAAAAGGCTGCATCTGCAGCCTTTTTGTTCCTTGAACAATAGTTTATTTTACACCAAGCTCTTTTAATCTTTCGAGTAAATAGCTTTGTTGAGTATGCTTTTCTGATAGTTTTACTTCACTGCGAGGGTGTAAAAACAATGGCAGTGAAATCCTTGGTTTTTGACTGTTTTCACCGGTTGGGTTAATTACCCTATGGCTGGTTGATGGAAAATAACCCGATGATGCTTCTTGTAACATATCGCCAATATTAATAATTAAATTACCAAAATCTGCGGGTACATCTAACCAACTACCGTCTTGTTGTTGAACCTGTAGACCTGGTTCATTTGCAGCGGGTAATATCGTTAATAAGTTAATATCTTCATGGGCCGCAGCTCTGATTGCCCCTATTTCCTCATTTCCCGTTAATGGCGGATAATGTAACACCCTAAGTAATGTATTAGGGGTGTTTTTGATCATTTGTGATAAGGGTTCAGAATAGCCTTTAGCAATCTCACTTGGGCTATATTGTTCAACCCAGTCGAGTAATTGGGCCGCAAGGTTTGATGCCAGTTGATAATAACTTAATATTTCATCTTTAAGTGAGTCAGGAATACGCCCCCAAGGGTATACGTGGTAATACTCCTTAATATCTTTTTGGGTATGACCTTTTGCTATTTCTGATATTTCGCTAGCAAAATAACCATCTTGCTTTTCTGGATCAAAAGCAAAGTTATTTTTGTCAGAACTATTAAAAAAAGCTTCCCAATTTTTATAAATCGATTCAACTAACGATTGCTTGACGGGGTGATTAATTAGCACGCCAAACCCTGTTTCTCTAAGACTTTGTACAAAACGCTGGGGGGCATCTTCGCTGTTATAATCGACAACTTGAACTTGCATACTGAACCTATTAAATAGCTGTTTTAAAATTTATGAAAGCTAATTTTACTCTCTTCTAGAGATTGGGCAATACTATCTGTTAGAAACAAATAACTTTCGTCATTGAATTTAGCTGTTTATAATGCCGATACAACTATCAGTTGCACCGATAGATGTAACAATTAAATTAATAAAAAGTGAATAACAACAATGAAAAAACTATTTTTTATCGCTTTACCTTTAGTCATTACTTTAGCTGCTTGTTCATCATCTGATGATGTCTGTGAGGATATCACTTTAGCGTCTGAGCAAATTCAAGATTGCCAATATCTTCAACGACAAATTACCAGTGCTAAAGGACAACCTCTAGTGCGTACTGAATTAGAGCGTAGATATCAACAAGATTGTATCGATATTCGTTATTATAGGGATAGTCAACAAGCTGCTATTTGTGGAAATAAGCATAAATTAGATGAGATTAGGGAAGAATTAAAAAAAGAAGAGAACTAAAATCTATCGATAAGATTCTCTTATTAACTAGATATTTTTTACATTAGCCGTCATTATAAAGAGAGTAACTAACTTTATTTATGATGTAAAAGTACTTGGTATGGCCAATTATTTAAAAGAAAGTAGTACAGGTATTCAGCAAAAAAACAGTGCTGACAATGCTATTTCTTCTGTTGAAGAAATAGCAAAGCTTCAACTTGAGCTTAAAAACTTAGCAGCAAGGCATACCGCCTTATTTAAACTCAACCAATTATCCCACGATTGCCTTACCCTCGAAGAATTCTTTCCTCAAGTTCATGCGGTTATTGCTTCATTAATTACTGCGCCCAATTTCTTTATCGTGATGTATGAGCAAACTTTTTCTACACTAGAGTTTGTTTATTCTGTAGACGAAAATGATGATTACCCCGATGGTCCGGTGGACTATGAACGATATAAAGGCTCATTAACTCATTTGGTCATTGAGTCTGGACAAGCCTTATTAGCTACACCTGAAATAATTTCACGCTTATCTGATGAAAAGTTAGTGATAGAACACGGTACTTCTGGACTGGATTGGTTAGGTGTTCCCTTGATAAATGATGGTTTAGTTATCGGTGTTATGGTGGTGCAAAGCTATAATGAACATACTCGTTATCAAGACGAGGATTTAAACTTATTAACTTTTGCTGCTCAACACCTCGTGACCGCTATGACTCGACTAGAGGATCATCAGCGCTTACAAAGTGCTGTTAATGCCAGAACTCGGGAGTTAATGGAACAAATACGAGATCGTGAACGTTCTGATTTGTTACAAGAGTCGTTATTCAAAATATCTGAACTAACCAATGACGCTAGTTTAGATATTGATGAATTTTATCATCAAGTTCATAATATTGTTGGTCAAATGCTTAATGCAACGAACTTTTTTATCGTTAAATATGATCAAGAAAGTGAAACGGCTGAGTTTGTTTATCAAGTAGATGAATATGAAGAGATTGTAAAATACCTATCACCTAGAAAACTCTCAAACTTGTTTTGTGATTATGTTATTCGAAAAGGGGAAACGGTTTTATTAGACTATCAACAAATGTTGGCTCTTTATCAACAAGGTATAACCGCTAAACCGTCAAGTGAAAGTCATTCGTGGCTAGGTGTACCATTAATATACTTTAAAGAAGTTATTGGCGTTATGGTCATTCAAAGTTACCAGTCTAATATTACTTTTTCACAGCAAGATGCTGAGCTGCTTAATTTTGTCTCACAACATGTTTCAACGGCAATTAAACGGCGTGAAGCTATTGAATATGAGCGTCAAAGTCATGAGTTATTAGAGCAACAGGTAAAATTACGAACAGTTGCATTAGAAGATGAAATAATACAGCGAAAAAGGGTTGAAACCCAGTTAAAGCATACCGCTTCTCACGATAGCTTAACGGGCTTACCTAATCGAATGGTGTTTATAGATTTGCTTAATCATGCAATCGCCACTAATAAACGTAAGCCAGATTTACAGTTTGCTATTTTGTTTCTTGATTTAGACCGTTTCAAAGTTGTTAATGATAGTTTAGGGCACCATGCTGGCGATTTATTATTAAAAATTGTAGCTCGAGAGCTTACTGAAATAGTAAGAGGTAAGGATACTGTTGCAAGGCTAGGTGGTGATGAGTTTGTAATTCTAGTTGAAGACCTAGAAAACAATAATGAAGCTTTTGAAGTTGCCCAGCGCATCACTGAATTTTTAAAACAGCCATTTACTATTGATAACCAACTTGTTTTTATTGGTACTAGTATTGGTATTTTATTTAGTGATGCCAGATATGAAAACGCCAATACTATGCTCCGTGATGCTGATACTGCGATGTATCATGCAAAAGATAATGGTAAGGGTCGTTATGAAGTTTTTGATGGCAGTATGCATAACAAGGTCCAAAATGCTTTATCACTAGAAGCAGATCTTAGAGAAGCGATTGAATGGCAAGAGTTTATTCCTTATTTTCAGCCGATATTAAAACTCAGTAATAATCAAATCATGGGTTTTGAAGCGTTAGCTCGTTGGCACAGCACTAAACGTGGGCTTGTTTACCCTAACGATTTTATTCCGTTAGCAGAAGATACTAATCTAGTTTTGGCGATAGATTTACAAATATTAGAGAAGTCGTGTTTACAACTTAAAAAATGGCAAGAGCAACTTGGCAGGAATAATTTGTATGTCAGCTGTAATTTATTTTGTAAACATTTTTTTAGTACCACTTTACCTGATGATATTAATAATATTTTAGTTAAGGTAGGTTTAGCTCCTAAAAATTTACGTATAGAAATTACCGAGCGTGCTTTGATGGAAAATAGCGATGTTGTCCTGGGTAATATGAAAGCACTTAAACATTTAGGTATTAAGATATTACTGGACGATTTTGGCACAGGTTATTCGAGTTTAAGTTATTTACATCGCTTTCCCATCGATGTGCTTAAAATTGATCGTTCATTTATCACTAATGTCCATGAACATGAAAATAATCGAGCGATAATCAAAACTATTATTGATTTAGCTACGAACTTGCAAATGAGTACTATCGGTGAAGGTATTGAAAACATTGCAGATGCTGAATTATTGCAACAGTTAGATTGTCTTTATGGTCAAGGATATTTTTATGCTAAACCTATGCCTGCAGAGCAAGCGTTAGACTTTATTCAAAGAAGCAATCTTTTAGAATAGTTTAAGCCGTAATTTTTAAAATGCTTCCTTTAGACTTGACAAAAAAAAGAGCAATAAATTTGCTCTTTTTTTAGTTTTAGTTTTAGTTTTAGTTTTAGTTAAATGTAAGTCTATTGTGCTTCAGCTTCCATAGTCATTAATGAAGCATTACCGCCCGCTGCTGTTGTATCAATAGAAATTGTCTTTTCTGTTACTAAGCGGCGTAATAAACCTTGATTGGTATAAGCGGTAATCAAAGGAAGTATAGCCCCCTGTCTTGCCGCTAATTGTTCACCCACTAATCGCTTGAATGGACTAGAGTTATCAACGACTGCACCTGCTAAGTAGGGATGAGCTAATACGGTGGGCAGATGACCAAGTTGAGCAACTTGGAATACACCATCAGGACAACCTGATTGCAATAAAATTGAACTAATTGCTTCAGCTTCGTTTAAAAAGTCATTATCTACCAGCGCTATGACACAATTTCCTGCACCTATAGCTGAAATAATTGACATCATCCAAAATTCAAATGAAGTCTCTTTACAACGCAAGCAAACAACAGAGCCACGAGATTCTAAGATTAAGCTATTAGACTCTCCTGTTGGACCTGGCAATAAGCTTGGCTCAGCAAGTTCTTTTTCAATGAATAGTAATTGTTTACGAGCTTCAGTTAATGTTGCTGGTAATGCACTTTCTTGCGCTAATACTACTTTGTTTGATGACAGCTGAGCCAATAATTGGCGTAATACAGAAATACGGGTATTTAACTCTGTAAAGCTCCAAGTTAATTCATCCTTTTTGGCTTTAACCAATAAGCCATCAATACGTGATGCTGTTGCTTGGCACTGCTTAATTTCATCATTAAATACGGCCTCTTGGTTTTGAGTTAAAGTGACTTCCTTGATAGTCATTTTATCCTTAACTAAGCGCGTTAAGTATAAAGGACCGCCTGCTTTAGGACCTGTTCCTGATAGACCACGACCACCAAAAGGTTGTACACCAACTACTGCACCAATCATATTGCGGTTAACATAGACATTACCCGCGCGAGAACGTGCGGCTAAATACCGACTCTTCTCTTCAATACGAGTATGAATGCCCATAGTTAAACCAAAACCTGTGTTGTTGATTTGGTTAATGACATCTTCTAACTCACTGGCTTTAAATTGAACGATATGAACAATAGGTCCAAAAACTTCTTTTTTCAATACGGATAAGTTCTTAATTTCAACTAAACGAGGTAAAAAATAATGATGTTGGCTGTCACTTACACCTTCGTTTAATTCTGCCTCATTACAAACAAAGTGAATTTTGGCGTTGTCTTTTAAATACTCGACATGTTCGTTTAATGCGCCAAGTGCTTTTGAATCAATTACCGGGCCAACATCTGTTGATAAAAATGCAGGATCACCGACATGTAACTCTTGCATAGCGCCTTTAAGCATAGTGATGATTTTATCAGCAACATCTTCTTGTAAAAATAAAACTCTTAACGCTGAACAACGTTGACCAGCACTTTGAAAACCAGAGGCAATTACATCATCAACAACTTGTTCCGGTAGGGCGGTTGAGTCAACAATCATACAGTTTTGGCCACCAGTTTCAGCGATAAGTGGCACTGGATCGCCGCCACGTTCAGCAAGTTTTTGAGAAATCCAAGTGCCTGTCTCTGTTGAACCAGTAAACATTACCGCTTGAATACGGCTGTCTGGCACCATGGTTTGACCCACTTTACTACCACGAGCGATGACAGGTTCAATTACAGAGGTTGGTAAACCACACTCATGCATTATCTCTATGGCACGAAGAGCCACTAAGCTAGTTTGCTCTGCTGGTTTAGCAACCACAGTATTACCAGCAACAATAGCAGCGGAAACTTGGCCTAAAAATATGGCTAATGGAAAGTTCCAAGGGCTGATACAAAGCACAACACCTCTTGCTTCTAAATCACCATTGGCTAATAACTCTTTAGCTCTGTCAGCATAATAGCGACAAAAATCAATCGCTTCTCTAACTTCACTTACCCCATCAGGTATCGTTTTACCTGCTTCTTTAGTGCACAGTGCGATAAGTTCATCACGGTGAACCTCTAAGGCGTCTGCGGTTTTTAAAAGTACTTGTGCACGTTCGTTTACCGGTGTCGTTGACCAAGATGCAAAGGCATTATCGGCACGCTCAATGATATTGGCCATTTCAGCTTCATCAGCATGAACAATATGACCGATAATTTCATTATGGTTGGCTGGGTTAGTCACTGGTAACTTACCCTCAATGGCTTGACTGACAATATTCTTTTCACACCAGGCATCTATGTTTGCACGCATTTTTGTTATTTGATCGATATCGGTTAAGTCAATGCCTTTAGAATTAATACGTTTATTACCGTTAATGCCGTCATTATATAAATCGATCGATTGAGGTATTTGAGGGTTAACTTTGTTGACCCAATATTGAACAGTTTCAACGGGATCAGCTAATAATGATTCAACAGGAATATCTTCATCAACAATGTTGTTTACAAAAGAACTGTTTGCGCCATTCTCTAATAAACGTCGAACTAAATACGCTAATAAATCTGCATGTTTTCCTACAGGTGCGTAAACACGACACGGTATTTTTTTCTCAGTGACAACCTGATCATAAAGCGCTTCACCCATACCATGAAGGCGTTGGAATTCATAACCACGAGAACCTTCACTTTGTGATTCAGCAATTTCTAGAATAGTTGCTACGGTGTAGGCGTTATGAGTGGCAAATTGTGGATAAATACTATCGCGATACTCAAGTAGTTTTTTTGCACAAGCTTGGTAAGAGACATCAGTTGATGGTTTTTGAGTAAATACTGGAAAATCGTTATAACCTTCTGCTTGGCTTTCTTTAATTTCGCTATCCCAATAAGCACCTTTTACTAGGCGTACCATCATTTGTCGTTTAGTTTGTAAGGTAAGCTCTCTCACCCATTCAATAACATCTAAACCACGTTTTTGGTAGGCTTGAATGGCAATACCAAAACCGTTCCAACCATCAAGATCACTATCAGTAAATACTGCTTCAATAATATCAAGAGAGATATCTAAACGATCAGCTTCTTCGGCATCAACAGTAAAGCCAATATCATAAGCTTTTGCCGCTAAGGCTAATTGTTTTAAGCGAGGAATAAGCTCGTTAATAACGCGATCACGATGAGAAAACTCATAACGGGGATGAATTGCCGAAAGTTTTATTGAAATTCCAGGACTATTTTGTGGCCCTTTGCTTTTTGCCGCAATACCGATTGCATCAATGGCTGTCATGTAGCTATCAAAATAGCGGTCGGCATCACTCATAGTGCGAGCGCCTTCACCTAACATGTCGTAAGAGTAGGTGTAACCTTTAGTTTCGGCTTCAATTGCGCGTTTTAGAGCATTATTGATATTTTTACCCATGACAAACTGGGTACCCATAATTTTCATCGCATATCGAACAGACTCACGAATAACGGGCTCACCTAAGCGGCCAATGGTTTTTTTCAATAAACCAAACTGAAGCTTTTTCTTTTGATCAGAATAATTTACTAACTTACCTGTCATTAATAGCCCCCAAGAAGAGGCATTAACAAAAATTGAATCACTGTTCCCGATGTGTGAACCCCAGTCACCTTCAGCAAGTTTGTCACGAATTAAACTATCGGTAGTTAATTTATCAGGCACACGCAATAGGGCTTCAGCCAAGCACATTAATACTACCCCTTCTTCGGTAGATAACGAGAACTCGTTTAACAGGGCATCAACACCGCCTTTACCCACTTGTTCTTTGCGAATATTGACAACTAATTGTCGAGCATATTCCCAAGCACGAGATTTAGCATCAACGTTAATTTCAGCTATGGGTAATAGTTTTGCCAAAATAGCATTTTCATCTGCACGATAGTTATCGCGGATTGCTTGACGGATGGCATTGGTCGTTGTTAATGAGCCGTTGAATAACATAAGTTCACCTTAAATGTGTGGTATTTAATTACTATACCTATAAATTTTGATAGGGCATTTTAAAGAAAACACTACAGAATGTGTTGGTGTAATTTCTATTATTGCGCTATTTTATAGGGAAATATGCCAATATAACCATGGAACATACTGAATTATGAATTCTGTAAAAGCTCGAGTACTTGATCGTATCGATATGACAATATTAGACACTCTGCAAAAAGATGGCAGGATATCTAACGTAGAATTAGCAAAAAAAGTCAGTTTAAGTGCAAGCCCTTGTCTAGACCGAGTTAAAAAATTAGAGAGTGAAGGTTATATTGAAGGGTATAGTGCGACGTTAAGTGCCAGTAAATTAAAGTACGGTATGTCAGCTTTTATCCAAGTGACTTTAGATAGAACTACCGGTGATGTCTTCAACCTTTTTAAAGAAGAAGTGGTGAAAATTAAAGAAGTCGCTGAATGTCATATGGTGGCTGGTGGATTTGATTACCTACTAAAACTACGATTCGAAAATATGGAGGCTTATCGCGAAGTATTAGGGGTAATTGTAGAATTGCCAGCAGTATCGCAAACTCATACTTATGTGGTAATGGAGCAAGTTAAACCGGATGATGGAGTACCGATAGGATAAAATAGGCCTCTTGAGAAATAGTGATAACTTGTTGTATTAATTTTTTTTTGCTTCAGGCATTGTTAATGGTTTTATTTGTGTGCCCATCGGCGATATGAGTTGTTGAATTTTAACATTGTTTAACCAATACTCAATAAATTTACCTTGAGCTTCTTTTTGAGGATACTGACGGTTTTTTGCATCTAATAAGGCGAATGTATTAAATGAGGTATACCGTTCAGGCTGAGATAATTTAACTTCAAGCGCTTTACCATTTTTACCCACCTTCACATCTACCAAGATGATGACTTCATGCTGTTGATTAAATGTTTTAGGATGTTCTGCCAATTGCTTGGTTTTATCTTGTGACGTCGGTTTCATAGTCATAATTGCGGCACTGCCAAAACTTAATATAATAATTATAAAAATAGTCCACTTCATAATAGTTCCCCAATAATTGATTAATCTTTTTAATTTAACTGATTATTAGCCAATAAAAAAGGCTAGTGAAAACTAGCCTTTTTTACAGACAAAATAACTATTATTTTACTTTACGACGAGATGACGCTAAACCACCTAGTGCTAACATAAATAATGCTAATGTTGCAGGAGCAGGAATAGCGGCCGAAAGCCAAGCTGCGTATGGATTTAATAAAATACCACCAAAGTAGTGACCAAATGCACCATTGTTATATGGAGACGAACCAGTTGCGCCAAAAGTATTGATACCGGCTAGTAAATAGCGATCATTAATTGAATCATATACAAATGATGGACCACCTGAGTCACCACCACCAATTGCTGTTTCAAAGTCTTCGCCTAACCATGAGCTACATACGCCCCAACCACAAAAAGTATCAACATCAGTTGCTACACCATCTTCAGTACGTGTACCATCAAAATCAGCGTACCAAATTTCAGCTTGGCCATTACCATCACCATCATCAAAATCAATAAAGTCGACAATATTGCCACCAACTAATTTCTCTCTGTAATTAGGAGCTTCAGTATAGCCAGAATAACCATCACCACGTGTACCGTAACCGACCATAGTAAATGTATCACCGTCGAAGTCACCAAACTGGGCTAAGTTATTGGTATCCCATACTTGTTGGTCATAAAAGTCATATATTTCAACATCATCTGCTATATCACGATCTAAAGTAATAATAGCTAAATCATCATTTACACAGAACCCACCTGGCTCTGGACATACACCAAAACCATTATAGTCCTCATGAATTTGAACATCTTGAACACCAAATTGAATATCTGAATATGTGCTACTGGCATTAAAAACGACAGTAACGTCATAATCAGGATCACTTATATCAATAACATGTCCTTCTCCATCACTATCTACACAATGGGCCGCCGTTAATATTTTTCTTTTACCAACTGCAGTACCAGTACATATATAATATTCTGGGCCCTCTATGCCTGGTTTTGTAATTTGAATACTAACAACACCAGTAAAGCGTGAGCTTGCAACATTATCATCAATACGTCCGTCAATCGCAGCAGCACTAGAGATTGAGTTATCACCATTACCAGCAGAAATATACGCTTCTAGATTGTCGTTACTAAGTGGTGAACCAATCATGTCGGCATTGGATAGTGTTGAAAAAGTCAAGGCAAGTACTGAAACCGCGCCTAATATTTGGTTTTTACTAGATTTTGACATCTTTGTTCCTCTATATGTATTTATTATATTTATTGTATTTATTGTATTGCTTGTCATACTGATTTTTGTATATGCAAAAATCAAACCAAAAAATATAATGCTTAAAATACAATAGATTATAATGTTCAATATGGTGGTTGTAAATGAAGTGTAAATTTTTCTGACACTTTAATTGAGTAAGTTCATGGCATTAGTAATATCAAATAACTCCTGAATGTTGCTCAGTATAAAATTAGCAAATTTTATCTATTCGATAATAGTGTGAGTAATCGATGAATTTATTCTTATCCCAGAGAGCTATATGTTTTCAATAAAACTCAGAACGTTAACTTTATGGTGACTGACGTTGTAACTCATAAAGGTGTTTAGTATGGTGTAACAAGTGTATTCTACTGATAATAATAAGAACATATAGGGCATTACCATGACACTAGTAAAATTAATTTTGTATATAAGCATTGTATTAACTGTTGCTTCTTGCAGTGAAAAACCCACAGTGGAAACTCATCTTGCTAGCGCAAAAAAATATCTAGCAGCGGACAAAATTAAAGAAAGTGAAATTGAGCTAAAAAATGCGATTATGCTTGATGTGAGTAATGCAGAAGCTCGATTTGAGCTTGGCCGTTTATATCTTTCACAAGGTGCCGGATTAAATGCAATAAAAGAATTAGAAAAAGCTCAATCATTAAAATACCCTGAAAGTGCTTTGTTAACGTCATTAGCAAGAGCTTATTTGATCAGTGATGATTATGACGGTGTGCTTAGTTTGGCTAAAAAGTCTATTGCTCTACCTAATGAAGATAAAGTTGAATACCTGTCTTATCAAACGTTGTCAGCGATTCAAACCAATCAACCTGAATTGGCAAAAAATTCTATTCAAGAAGCGAATAACCTTATTGCTGGTAGCCCACATGTGATTCTTGCAAATGCTTATTTAGCTTTATTAGACGGTAGCATTGAGAAGGCAGAATTACTTGTTAAAAAAAGCTTGTCAATTAATGAAAATAATCCTGAAGCGCTTATGTTTCAAGGTCAAGTATTTACGCAGTTAAATGATTTTGAGCAAGCCGGTGAAAGTTATAAAAAATACGTAGCCTTACAACCGTTATCTAGAAAAATTTATTTAATATTAGCTGAAACGTTAATGAAAACAGAAGATTATCTTGAAGCTGAAAAATATGCTGATTTGATACTACAGGCATTTCCTAATCAACCAGTCGCTAATTATGTCAAAGCAGTAGTTAGGTTTGCTGAGAAAGATTACACCTTAGCCAGTCAATTTTCACAAGTAGCTTTGTCTTCAGAATATAAAAAATCTCATTTAAAGTTAGTGGCAGGTGCCAGTGCTTTTCACCTTAAAAACTATGCACAAGCAAGTTTTCATCTTGAACCGATTATCGACCGATTGATTTCGGATCATCCGGCTCGAAAAATGTATGCCATAAGCCAGTTTCAACAAGGCCTAATAGATGATATCACTGACAAGTTAGAAAATTTCACTCCAACTACTGAAGCTGATGCAAAATTTATGTCAAATCTAAGTTTTAGTTTGTTTTCTGTTGGGGCAAAAGAAGATGCAAAAAAATTAGCAGAGGATGCAGCTAAGGCTTCCGTCTCATCTTCAGCCATGCGTCAAGGCTTATTGAAGCTAATGATGGATGACCCTTCTGGAATTATACAGCTTGAGCAAACGATAAGTGAACACCCAGAAGCTCAATTAGCATTGGCGTACGCAGAAATGCAAGCAGGAAATTATGAAAAAGCATTAACTAGGGCGAAAAAATGGCAAGAAAAATTTCCCAAAAAAGCGGATAGCTACAATTTGATGTCTGCAATCTATAGTCGCCAAGAAAACATTCAACAAGCTCAAAAATTATTATTGCTCAGTCTTGAGAAAGAGCCTGATAATGTATTTGCACTAAATGAATTGATTAAAATTTCTTATCAGACAGGTGATGAAAATACGGCAAAACAATATGCGGATAAAGCCATTTCTTTATACCCAGAAAATATTAAAACACTTAAATTTTATTATATTGTAAATCGTTCTCCAAAAGCATTGAGTAAAATAGAGGGCGCTTACAAAAAAAATAAAAATAATGTTAAGTTAAATATTTTATACATGGAAGTACTTGCTCAATTAGACAATTTTAAAACACTGTTAGCCGTTTCTTCAGATTTGACCTATTCCATTCAGACACCTAAAAAAGTTTGGCAGTTACGTGTTTTTGCGTATCAAAAACTGCAGCAAGGTACTAATATTCAATCAACATTAAAAACATGGCTCAAAACTAACCCCTATCATGTAGAGCCTGTCTTACTTCTGACCAATATTTATAATAGTACGGGGCAAAAGAAAAAAGCATTATCGCTTGTTAATAATGCTCTAGAAAAAAATCATTCGACAAACCTCGATCTCAAACTGGTTAAAATGCAGTTATTATTAGATAACCGACAAGTAACAAAGGCAAAGTCACTGTTAGTTGAGTTAAAAGGTGAAGAATTAGATAAGGTATTGATTGCTGGTATAAGTGGTCGTATTGATTTGATGGAAGGAAAGCTTGGAAAAGCACTACCTCTGCTTCAACGCTTTTATGAAACATACGACTCCAGTCAAAATGTTATTTTGGTAACCATCGCATTGCAAGGATTAGGAAAAGAAGAACAAGCCATTCAATTATTAGAAGATCACTTAGTCAAAAAGCAAAAAGACCATCGGGTAAGAAACGTATTGGCGGGTTTATATGTTGATATAAATAAAGATAATGCGCTAAAGCACTATCAAATATTAGTTGAAGCACAACCATTAAATATAGTCGCTTTAAATAACCTAGCATGGTTGACTATGGATCAAGGAAACCTGGATGAGGCACTTGTTTTTTCTGAAGAAGCTTATCAACTAGCACCCAAATTGGCGAAAGTAGTAGACACTTATAGCCAAGTTTTATTGAGATTGAATAAAAAACGTGAAGCACTAGTAAAGTCAAGAGATGCGTATGGTTTATCAAATGCAAAAGATATCAATATCACATTAAATTTTATTGAACTATTATTGTTAAATAGTCGAAACAATGAAGCTAAAACAATTTTATCTGATTTACAGCCAAAAACGGAAAGCCAAAAAATTAAAGCGAAAGAACTAAAAGATAAACTTAAAGGCTAGATTAAATTGCCTTAATTTGGCTGACTTACATTTGATAAGACAAGTAATTATTTTAGTAAAATTAGTTGTCCGATCTTTAACTAGCAAGCTACACTTTTTCTATATATTCATTCTACTTAATAGTGAAATTTTGAGAGGATGGTTTAAATATTAATTTATTCAAGGTCTTGATATGAATGCTCATGAATATGCGGTACAAGCCAATGGCTCATTTGCTTTACCTGATGCCTGTTTTAAGATAAAAGATTTACTTGAAGATGATACTTCAAGTGCAGCTGATTTTGCTAATGTGATTAGTGTTGACCCTTCAATGACCTCGCGGTTATTAAAAATTGCTAACAGTGCTATTTATAGTTTTCCAGGAGAAATAAGTACCATTTCACGTGCCATTACTATTATCGGCACACAAGCGATATATAACATGATGTTGGTGGATGTTGCTGCAAGTGCTTTTAAACACTTCTCTAATCAAGCGATTGACCTTAAACGCTTTTGGCGAATGAGTGTATATTGTGGTTTAGCCACTAAAAACTTAGCAATTAAAGGTGGGATTCGAGATATTGAACGCTTGTTTGTTACCGGATTACTACAAAACTTTGGTGAGCTTTTAGTTGCTAAAACTTCACCTGACCTTGCTCAACAATGTGAAAAATATTCAGCAGAGATATTGCCTTGGAAACTACAGCAGCAAGTATTGGGTTATACTTATACTGATATTTCAGCTGAGTTATTAAAAATTTGGCAACTTCCTGAGAAAATTATCCTTCCTATTCGTCATTATAATCAGGCGAAAGATATTCAAATTAATAAAGATGTTAAAGTACTCTATTTAGCTTCTCGTTTGGCGCTAATTGATAGTAACCCTGATGAGTTTACATACGATGAACATATTGATGAAAATCTATGTCAAGAACTAGGGTTAACTAAAGAAGACTTAGATGAAGCCGCTGAGTTTGCTGGTGAAGAAGCAAAAAACATTCTTTCAATAATGAATGCAAATTTTTATTAGTTAGCAAGGTGCGTTTTAAATTTAATAACAAAGATATAAATTGTACTGGAATAAATCTTATACACTTATATGTGCGAGTAGACAGCTGTAAACAAGACATCTTTATCAAAGCCTGCTAGCATCGGTGAGTTGAATTTTCATGCCCAATAAAAAAATTATAATTAAGGACATTCATGAGCGAAAATAGAGAACATTTCAGTTCCCGTATGGGGTTTATATTGGCAGCGGCAGGCTCTGCTGTTGGTATTGGTAACTTGGTTGGTTTTCCTGTTAATGCAGCTAAAAATGGCGGTGGTGCATTTTTATTAATGTACGCAATTTTTATTATCGCCATTTGTTTACCTGTGATGATTGCTGAAATGGCTGTCGGTCGTAAAACAGCAAAAAACCCTGTAGGTGCTTATGCACAATTAAGTGATAATGATTCAAAGTGGCGCTTAGCTGGCCTACTTAGCATCATAACCCCCTTTATGATTGCGGTTTTTTATACCGTATTAACTGTTTGGATTTTTGTTTACCTAGTACTCTCCGTTTCAGGTAACCTCGATTATATCGCAAGTGCTAATGCTTTTGGCGATGTGATCAGTAGCCCTTACTTATTTCTTTCAATGATTGTTGTCGCGGCTTTAGTTCGATTTATTTTAGTTTCAGGTGTAAAAGATGGTATAGAACGAGCGGCACGTATTATGATGCCTGCATTGTTTGTTATGCTGATCTTGTTAGTGATATTTGTATTAACTTTAGATAATGCTTTTGCTGGAGTAGAGTTTTATTTGATTCCTGATATGGATAAACTAACGCCTAAAGTTGTTAGTAATGCTTTGTCGCAAGCTTTCTTTTCTTTATCCTTAGGTATGGGGATATTAATCACTTACGGCTCATATATTACTAAAGAAACTGATATCGCAGGTTCTGCTAAGTTGGTGGCAATCACCGATACATCTGTTGCTTTTATTGCGGGTTTAATGATCTTACCCGCTATATTCTCGTTTAATCCTAGTATTGACCCTAGTGAACTAAGTGATAGTGGCGTCTCACTAATCTTTGGTTATTTACCAAAAATATTCTTAGCTTTAGAAGTCTCAATTGGTTATTTCTTTGCCAGTGCATTAGCCTCTATTTTCTTTTTATTAGTATTCTTTGCCGCCTTAACATCCTTGGTATCTATTATTGAAGTGCCTGTTGCCTATTTAATTGATGAGAAAGGCCACACCCGTAAAAAAGCATTAAATACTATGTTTTTATGGGCCGGCGGATTAGCAATATTAACAACGTTATCTGCTGGTATGGTCGATTATTTAACGTCGTTAACTTCTTATGGCGGTAAATCAAAATCCTTATTCGATATGATAGTTGATATGTTTTACGACACTATTTTACCATTAAACGGTTTACTGATTTGTTTATTTGTTAGCTACCGCTGGAAAAGTCAAAATCTTAATGAAGAGCTTTCAATTGGCAATAGTGAGTTTAGTAAAACATTTTTAGCAAAATATACTAATTTTGCCCTAGGAACTTTTATTCCTGTTGTTGTCGCGGTAATTTTTATTGATACTGTAGCGAGAACCTATTTTGGTTATCATTTCTTTGGTTAAGTTTGTTGATTATAATGCTTAACTAATACTTAATATTGAAAACATAAAGCCGCTTAATGTTATCATTACGCGGCTTTTTATATTCAGGGATGAATCATATGTCGCGGTGCCATGGATGGCAAAGAGCGACGATATCACGAATGCATGGATGCAGCAGGTAGAGCGAAGCAGGATGCACGAGCCGAGGGATGAATCATATGTCGCGGTGCCACGGATGGCAAAGAGCGACGATATCAGGAATAACAGTGCATTTTATGATTGAATATATTACTACTACCGATTTTACTGAGTGCCAACGACTATTTCATGGTCGTGGCCATGCTTATCCCAATTTATCTCATGTAAATGTTGATTGGTTCTCTCCTGTTGTATTGATCACTCTCTATCAAGAAGTTGATCATGATTGGTTATTAACTCAAGCTCAGCAATTAATGAAACTTACTGCTGAGTGCACTTCAGTGCAGGTGCAATACCGTAGTCGAAAGTTTGCACCTACTGAGGTGCTTCTTGGTGAAAATATTGAGCATACAGTAGTTAAGGAGCTAGGGCTTAGCTATAACATTAACTTTGGTAAGGCTCAAAATTGCGGGCTGTTTCTTGATATGAGTAATGGTCGGCGCTGGGTTAAAGATAATGCCAAGGATAAGAACATTCTAAACTTATTCGCTTATACCTGTCCTTTTTCTCTTGCCGCGATAGCAGGGAATGCCAAGCAAGTGGTTAATATTGATATCAGTAAATCATCACTGACCAAAGGCCGTGAAAACCACAGGTTAAATCAACACCTAATGGATAAAATAAAATTTGAAGGTGTTGATATTTTTAAATCCAATAGCCGTATAAAAAAATACGGTTTGTATGATTTAATTATTTCAGATCCACCCACCATGCAGTTTGGCAGTGTTGATATTGAACGAGATTACAAAAAAATAGTACGAAAAATTCCACAATGGTTAAAGCCTGGCGGTGAGCTGATTTTATGTTTAAATTCACCGGATCTTACCGAGCAGTTTTTATTCGATGTAATTGCTGAACATTGCCCTGATTGCCAATTCAAAGAAGCTATATTACCTGTTGAAGTCTTTAAAGAAGCACATCAGGGTAAAGGATTAAAAGTACTTGTTTTTAGCTATTGTCCTGAATGATTCTTATAGTTTTAGTTTACGAGCTATTTTTTGTAATGTTTCTAAACAAAATTAAGGCTAATTTAATACTACACGTGCCGCGAGTAATATAAGAAAGCTGCCAGCCACTTTATCAACGATATGGCTATTAGCTCGTAGCTTATTAATAATTGAACCACGAGAAATGCCAAAGGTCACTAGACAGTACCAAACGGCATCGATAGTACCGACAGTTGCCGTCATGATCAGGTTTTGTTGCCAAGTAGCATTGTCATCAACAAACTGACTAAATAACGCGAGAAAAAATATGGCTAACTTTGGATTTAAAAAAGCAATTAAAAAACCGTCACGCCAGCCATTTACTTTTGCAGCTCGTGTTTGGTGCTCAGCTGATTGGGAAAAACTGCCTTTTTTTGCGAGTAATGATTTTATTCCTAAATAGACTAAAAAGGCAGCGCCAGTATACTGAATTATTGTGTAGATGATAGGTGATTGGGCAATAATAAGACCAATGCCTGTTGCAGTAATTGCAGCATATAAAGCAACACCTAAACCATGACTAATAGCGGTTGCGTAGCCTTGCTCTTGTCCACCAGATAACGTGTTTTTAATCACTAGTGCTAAGCTAGGGCCAGGTGATAAAGCGCCTAAAATACAAATCACTACCAGTGATAACCATAAATGAAATTCCACTATATTATCCTTACTCTATTTAGTTTCTTTAGCGCGACTACTTTGCTCACCAAGGTGCCGGATACGCATAAAGCTAGCAAACCTAGGTACACCATTTTGGGTATTACCAAAATGTTTAAAAGTGATAATACACCCAATAGGAGGGGGAGTCATTCGTTGTTTATCACTAAAGCCTGTGCCTATTTTGAAGGTAACCCCTTTGGTGGTGGTTACTAGAATAGCCCCCATTTTACCTTTGTTTTCCCCCCTACCTTCAAGATGAGCAATCACTGTTGCTTCACTGTCACTATATTTTTTTAATTTTAACAGTTGATTACTTCGACCTGTGGTATAAAAAGCCTCTTGATGATGTAACATCAAACCTTCACCTTTAAGTTGTACGATCTTGTCTAGGTAGGCTGATAACTCTTGCAAGTTGGATAATTTTATTTGTGCTATTACTTGTAGATTTGGTGATTGTGCCTTGGTTACCAGTGAGTTCATTGTTATGAGTCGTTGACTGAAATTTCCTTGGTGATTGGGTAAATCAAAAATCATAAAACGAATGTTTTTCCAATCATCGCTATTTACCGTTTTACGCCGAACAATGCCTGATATTTGCTCAAATTGATTTCTTCCTAACCAAACTTCACCGTCAAGCGCTACCTTAGGCCAGTTTTTAGTAAAGTTTTTTGGTAAATTGATAATATGTCCTTGTCGGGTAATTAACGAAGATCCGGTCCATCTACCACGTACACCATCTAATTTCTCACTTACCCAATACTGTTGGACTTTAAGAGTATGGTTCGGGTTTTTAATTGAATATGTTTTAGCAAGTTGAATAAGAGGTTTGACAGCTGTTGCTTGTGAAATATCACAGAGCAATAAAAGTAAGGGTAATAAATAAAATGAATAAGAGTATGGGGTAGTACGTTTCATTATGAACTTCCTTGTTCAAATGTTGTGATGCTTTGATTATAGACAAAAATTGCAACTTTCAAGTTTTTGCTATACTCAAAGCTGGAATTAACATTTATCAAGGAATGATATGCGACCCCTCCCTTTATGGCTGATATTGCCAATAACGTTACTTTTTATTTCAATCAATAGTTATGGAAAAAATATATGTGAAAAGCAGTTAAATAAATTACATAAAATTCAAATAAAACAACGGCAAGGACATTCTCTTAAACGAAGTAATACCTTAAATGCACAAGAGCACAAGGCAAGAAAACAGTGGTGGGAATGTACAACATCGCCATCTAAAACAACTAAAAAACGTACCAAGTCAAAATCAAAGAAAAAAACAACCCAATCAGCGGTTAATGTCTATAAAGTAAAGGCTAAAGTACCCAGTTTTAAAAGCAGCGGTGCTATTATCGTAAAGGAAAAATATAAAGGTAAGAAAAACTTTGCTTGGCTAAATTACTACCAACAACCAGAAGCATGTAAACGTCCTAAAAAATTATCAGTGTTTGCCCGATGTACAGAAGACAGACAAGCACAGCAATTAAAATTTGAACAAACTTATTAAAAGAATCACTAATTAGTGTATTTGGCTATTAAGTTTAATGATAGAAATATCGTCTTTTTTAACTTGTTGATATTTGGTTATTTAATTTTAGGTGTGAAACTTGCTCTAATTCCAACTATCAGTTTTATGTTAAATGGATAATGAATTTATGAATGACTATGTAAAAAAAATATTGATAACCCTTATTGGTGGTGCTTGTATATTTATCGGGCTTTTCTTTATTTTGCTGCCAGGGCCAGCTGTAATATTTTTACCCTTAGGTTTCGCATTATTAAGTCTTGAATATGCTTGGGCTAAAGTTTGGTTACGAAAAGTGCAGAAGTGGTTTAGAGTAAGTGCAGTAAAAGCTGATCAATCAATACTTTGGTTAAAAAGACGTTTTAGTAAGTAAGTGATGAAATTAGGCTACGATAAGAAATTGTTTTGGGTATTAGGCATATACTAAATGCCTAATACCTTTATTTTTAGTGGTTTTTACGCGACATAGTTTTCTTTAAATGCATTGTAGCGCTCAGACAATTCATTCATTGTTTGTGGGCAATACTCTCGTAATCCGCTAAGTAACATGTGCTTTTTACCGTGGCCAATAACTTTACCTGAAGCTAATAAATCAAACTCTAAGCAAGCGCTACCACGTTTACCATTCATAGTTAGACTGGTTTGTGAAAGTGTTAACGTAATATCATTTATATCTAAACAGTCAAGCTCAAGAGACATGCTTTGATACATAATCATAGGCCTTGAAGGGTTAATCATTACCTTGTTTTTAGCCATAAGCTGGCCTAGTAAATGTGGGAAAGTATGCCCTGAAAAGCCAACATAGGCGTCAACTAAAGAGTTAATTAATGTTTTGTTATCGGTTTTACTACCGGCAACGCAAATGTCTAAGTATTCCTTGCCATTATCGTCTTTGATAATGAATTTATCATCGATTGAAGCAGGAAAGTTTAATTCGATATCATTAGAGACCATACCAGAGAAGGTGAATGTCATCTTTTGATGTAATCCTGATTTAGATAATGCGACAGCAAATAATAAATCTCCGGGTACACAAAAACGCTTGGCGTTAACATCGTGCAAAGGGTTAAAATCATCAGCAATTTGTTTGGCAAAATTGCTTGATTGTTGGCGAGAAAAACTCACTTTATCATTTGAAATACGGCAAAAATTTTCAATATTCATTATATTAACACTACTACTTACATTAGCTGAAACCGCGCGCATTCTAGCAGTAGTGGCAATATAAATCGAAAGAAATCGTACTTTTTTCAAACACAGCAGACCAGTGGGAATACAAGATTTAGCGTACATTCGTACATTTATTTGGCGGGATTTATCAGCAGGTAATTGTCAACCAATCTTTCTTTTTTGGTTTTTGTTAACTTCTTTAACTGGCATTCTTTACGGGTAGCCTCGCTTCTTGAAGAAAGTTCTTCAGAGAAAACTAATCTGACAGGTCGGCGTACACGTGTATATTTTGCAGCAAGTTTGTTTGAAAAATTATGTTCGTCTAATCGCCTTGATAGATCTGTTGTGATGCCTGCGTATAAGCTATTATCAGCACAACGAAGAAAGTAGACGTACCACAATGATGACATAATTTAATTTCTAGTGAGGAATTGGCTTAAATGATATCAAACCTTTTAATGAATAAACAAACTATATGCTAGCTTCATTAAAAAATATAAGAACAGAAAACTTTATTGTCTCGGTTAATAAAATTAGGGTTAGACATGCTTGAATTATCGAATGCTGTTTCACTAGCGGATTGGGAGATTGAACTCATTGCTATTCGTTCACAAGGCAATGGTGGACAACGTGTCAACAAGGTAGCTACAGCAATACACTTAAGATTTGATATCAACAGGTCATCACTACCCGCTGTTTATAAAGAGAGACTATTAAAACTAAAGGATAGCCGTATAACTTCTGATGGTGTCATTGTCATTAAAGCACAATCATTTAGAACTCAAGATCAGAATAAGGATGATGCGCTCAAGCGTTTGAAAGAAATAATAGTAGCAGCAATGGTTGTGCAAAGGGTAAGAAGAGCAACCAAGCCGACAAGAAGTTCACAACGAAAAAGGATAGATAATAAAAAGCAACGTGCTGGAGTAAAAGCCCTCAGAGGTAAAGTTATCTAACTGACCTATACTATCTTGAGCAGGAGGCTTTTTTAGATTGGCAATCAATATTATTAAAGCAATAATGAATATTATGAGGTAATAAAAACTTTGCCGTTATTTAAGTCGCCAAATCACTGACCAAGGTACCGTAATTTTACTTATGAGATCGCCGATATAGCTAATAAGTTTGCTTAGTATTAGCATATATTGATGAAGCATATCCAATTACAACTTGTTAATTTATGTTGGCTAAATTAAAACAGATTTTAACAAAAGTAGTATGCCACTCTGTCACGAATTGTTTTTTCTGAAATATGGAACTTAACATCTATTGAATTCGCCATCGGGAAAGATAACTTCAGAGTTAATTTGACAATAAAGCATCTTCTAATAGCGTTGAGAGCTGTTTTTACCTATCATGGATAAAAATAAAATCCAGAGCAGAACCATGCAGCAAAGTGATATCGGCCCATTACAAAAATTAACCGCACAGTTATCAAGTGACGGAAAAATAGCTTACCAATTACCTATAGGCGATCAGCGTATTGAGTTGAATCCGCTCATTGGTAAAACCCTCTCGTTACATTTTCATGGCAATATAGCTTGTAAGCAATGTGGACGAAAAACTAAAAAAAGTTATTCACAAGGTTTTTGTTTTCCTTGCATGCAAAAGCTTGCGCAATGTGACATGTGTATGATGAAACCAGAAACTTGCCACCATCATTTAGGCACATGTAGGGAGCCAGAATGGGGAATAAAAAATTGTATGATCCCACATTACGTTTATTTGGCCAATACCTCAGGATTAAAAGTGGGTATTACTCGGCAGATACCAACACGTTGGATAGATCAAGGGGCGACTCAAGCACTTCCTATTTTTAAAGTAAGCACTCGCTTACAATCTGGGCTAGTTGAAATTGCTCTTGCTGAGTTTGTTGCCGATAAAACTAACTGGCGTGCTATGTTGAAAGGCAGTGCTGAGCCAATCGATTTAATTGAAAAATCGAAAGAGTTAAAACCACTCATTAGTGATAAACTGGCTGACATTAACCTTAGGTTTGGTGTTGATGCTGTTGAAGAACTTAATGAAAATATCGTAGATTTACATTTCCCAGTAAGTGAATACTTAACCAAAATTAGCTCTCATAACTTCGATAAAACACCCATTGTCTCTGGTACATTATTAGGAATTAAAGGGCAGTATTTAATTTTTGATACGGGTGTCATTAATATCAGAAAATTCAGCTCTTACCAGGTTGATGCTCAATTTGGTTAAATGACCGATATAGTTCAATACAACACATTAAAAGACAACAAAGTAAAATAAATTTAATTATTGAGTCTATAATTTATCTAGATTCGTAGAATAGGACACCCTGTTATGAATGCCCTGGAATATGCCGAGCAGGCCAGTGAAATTTTTGTATTATCCGACTCATTTATTAGAATAAAAGAACTTATTGATGATGAGTCATCAACTATTGATGATATTGCTGATGTAATTATTATTGATCCCGCTTTGGCTGGTACAATTTTAAAGTTAGCCAACAGCTCACTTTTTAATTATCCCGGCAAAATAGATACTATTTCTAAGGCGGTATTAGTTTTAGGTATCACCGAAGTATATAACTTAGTGATTTCATACTTCACTACAGAAGCATTCAAAACATTAACGGCAAAATCTCAACAAGATTTAGACTTTTTGGAAGAGTTTTGGGAGCAAAGTGTTGATTGTGCTTTATTAGTGAAATTCATTGGTACTCATCTTAATTTCCCTAACGCAGAACGATTATTTATCTTGGGGCTTTTACATAACCTGGGAGAATTAATTGTTAAACAATTTAGTCCCGAGCAAGTTATAGAATGCCAAGGTAATGATCCTCAAGAAGTGCCTTGGCAAAAGCAAATGCGCATCTTAGGTTTTACCTATGGGGAATGTAGTGCTGAACTATTAAAAGTATGGCAACTTCCTTATAGTTTAATTGGTCCCATTCGTAATCAAGATGAAGATGATTTTGGCTTATCTAATGAAGAAACTCAATTGTTATATCTAGCAAAACGAGTGATGATCAAAAATAGTCTTTATAGCGCTCAGCCTTATAGTGCTTTTATTACTAATGAGCAATTATCAAGTCTGAATGTCGATGATAAGTTGATGCAAGCAGCTGTTAATTATTGCGATTTAGAACGATTAGGTATTTTATCTGTACTTAAACCAAGTGCAGTAATGATTTACTGATCTGGTATTATCTGTATAACGTTTAATAAACCAATACTCGTTAAGGTGTTGGTTTTTTTTTGCCCTCAATTTGACCATAAACAAATTACAGTGCACTTTTTTGGTGCGTAATTCTTAGTGGTAATACCCCATATTTTTCTAACTGATTGTTTTGTAATGCTAAAAAATAATGGCATAGCACTTGAACCTATATATTGAAAAGACATAGGGGATAATAATGAAATTAGTAAACGCAATTATAAAACCATTCAAACTGGATGATGTTCGTGAGGCCATCTCGGAGATTGGTGTCGAAGGGTTAACGGTAAGCGAAGTTAAAGGGTTTGGTCGTCAAAAAGGTCATACAGAACTTTATCGTGGTGCTGAATATCAAGTAGATTTCCTGCCTAAAGTGAAACTTGAAATTGCAGTAAACGATGATGTTGTCGAACGTTTAGTTGATGTCATAGCTAAATCTGCCTACACAGGAAAAATTGGTGACGGAAAGATTTTTGTTTATAACCTTGAGCAAGCCGTACGCATTCGTACTGGCGAACAAGATGTCGAAGCGATATAGGAGCTGAACATGGAACAAAATATTTATCATTTACAATATGCGATGGACACCTTTTATTTTCTAATTTGTGGTGCTCTGGTTATGTGGATGGCCGCTGGCTTTACTATGTTAGAAGCAGGTTTGGTTCGGGCAAAAAATACCACAGAAATATTAACTAAAAACGTCGCCCTTTATGCAATCTCTTGCATGATGTATTTGGCTATTGGTTATAACATCATGTACGGCGGAGGGATTTTCTTATCGGGCATCGAAGTTGTTGACCCTGCAACTGTGTTAAAAGAGTTTTCTGCTCGTGAAGATGGCTTTACCGGTGGCGCTATTTATTCAGCCGCCTCTGACTTTTTCTTCCAAGTTGTTTTTGTTGCCACTGCCATGTCAATTGTTTCTGGTGCTGTAGCTGAAAGGATGAAATTATGGGCATTCCTTGCTTTTGCAGTGGTTATGACTGCAGTTATCTATCCTATGGAAGGAGCATGGACATGGGGTGGCCAAGCAGTATTTGGCTTGTACACATTAAGCGATTTAGGTTTTTCTGATTTTGCTGGCTCAGGCATTGTTCATATGGCAGGTGCTGCCGCTGCGTTATCTGGTGTTCTTTTATTAGGTGCTCGTAAAGGTAAATATACTAGTGATGGCCGTGTTAACGCTATTCCAGGTGCTAACTTACCAATGGCTACTTTAGGTACATTTATTTTATGGATGGGTTGGTTTGGTTTTAACGGCGGCTCTGTACTTAAGTTGGGTGACATTGCCAGTGCAAACTCTGTTGCTATGGTGTTTTTAAATACTAATACTGCAGCTGCTGGTGGTGCGATTGCTGCATTAGTTTTGGCTAAAATTTTGTTCAAAAAGGCAGATTTAACCATGGCCTTAAACGGTGCATTAGCGGGTCTTGTCGTGATTACTGCTGAACCGTCAACACCTACACCCTTATTAGCAACTGTTTTTGGTGCTATTGGTGGTATTGTTGTCGTGTTGTCTATTATTGGTTTAGATAAATTAAAAATAGATGATCCTGTTGGCGCAATTTCTGTTCACGGTGTTGCTGGTTTCCTTGGCTTAATGCTGGTACCTTTAACTAACTCAGGCTCAAGCTTTAGCGGGCAGCTCATTGGTGCCGCAACTATATTTGTTTGGGTATTTGTCACCAGTTTTGTGGTCTGGTTTGCTCTGAAAAAACTTGTTGGTATCCGAGTTACTGCTGAAGAAGAATATGAAGGCGTAGACAAATCCGATTGTGGTATGGAAGCCTATCCTGAATTTACTCGTGGTTAATTATTCATAGTATTCTAAAATATAAATAAGCATTTTAAGCAGCCAATTGGCTGCTTTTTTTTGGCCTCAGCACAATAAGCAAGGTACTCTATAGTGGTAATATTCAGTTAAACTTAAATAAATCGATGTTTTCAATAAACTCTTACTGTTTAATCTTCAATACTGTGTAAAATTAATATATTAAGACAAATTTCTACCACTACATTTGTGTAATACCATTTTCATTAAGTTTATGATCTTGTTTTACGTAGGTAAAATGAATCAGGGCAAGGCGCTCGATTGACTAATAGCGAGCTATTAGGATTGAGAGCAAGGCCGTCTTGGTGTACTTTAACCAGCACAAGTGGGCAATAATTTAATGACATTGGTATAAGGGAACTTCATGGCAAGAGAGCAATTCGGTATTTGTGCAGAGCCTAATCTGCATGGAACATATTTATTATTCAATGTTTTAGATGATAAAACTCCTTACATTCGCGAAGCATTGTCACGATTACCGGCTTTATTTGAAATGTATGCTGACAGATTTTCTGAAGCTAACTTGATAGGTGTTGTTGCAATAGGCGCTAATTATTGGGATGAGTTTCACCCAGATACTAGGCCTAAATTACTTGAATCTTTCCCCGCGATGGAGTGTGAAGATCGCATCGCACCATCAAATAATATTGATCTTTATATTGAAATTAGAAGTGATAGACAAGATACCAATCATATCGTTAGTACCAAAGTGTGTGACTTACTTAGCAGTAGTGTTGAACTGATTGAGCAGGTACAAAGTTTTAGGTTTTTAGATGGTCGTGATTTAACTGGTTTTGTTGATGGAACAGAAAACCCTAAAGGTCAACAAAGACGAAAAGTCGCTTTAGTCACCGATGAGCTAGATAAAGAGTTTTCAGGTGGTAGTTATCTTCATATCCAACGTTACAAGCATAATTTAACGTTATGGAATACGATAGAGCAGAAAAAACAAGAAGATGTATTTGGTCGCTCTAAAATCGATAATATTGAATACAGTAATGAAGAAAAACCTTTAACGGCTCATACTAAACGAGCAAATATAAAAGATAAGCAGGGCAATAGCATTGAAATTTTAAGACAAAGCATGCCTTATGGAAATATGAAAGTACAAGGGCTCTTTTTTGTCTCTTATTGCAATACTCCTGAGTCATTTGAAGTATTACTCGACAGTATGATTTTTGGTGATGACCAAGGCAACTTTGATCATATGCTCAAATATACCCAAGCAGAAACAGGTGCAGCATTTTTTGCACCAAGCTTAAATTTCTTAGCGGCATTGTCTAATAAGAGTAATGCCGCTGAAATAGATGGGTTAGGAATTGAAGAGATTACGTTAGATTTTTAGAAAAAAGCGCTTCTAATTTATTTATAGTGTCGGTAATTGCGTTAACATTTGTTGGCGCAATAAATATGGTGTCATCACCGGCTATGGTACCTAATACGCCATCACTTTTACTTAAACTGTCTAAAAGCCTTGCAATCAGTTGTGCAGCACCTGGGCTAGTTCGAATAATAATCATTACATCATTGTGTTCAATATCAAGCACCAATTGTTTTAATGGGCTTTTTGCCGTCGGCACACCTAATTCAGCGGGTAAACAATAAACCATGTCCTGTCTGGCATTTCTGGTGCGAACTGCACCAAATTTACTTAACATCCGAGAAACTTTTGATTGGCTAATATTGTCAAAACCTTGGGATTTTAATGCATCGACAATATCGCCTTGAGAGCCGAATTGCTCTTGTTTTAATAAGTCTTTAAATGCTTGTACTAATGCTTCTTGTTTTTGTTGGCCGGTCATATGAGTCGCTATTATCTGTCATTAATCTAAGGTGTTTTTTTTAGGTAATTTAATTGAGCAGTTAATACCTAAGTATAATTTCTAAAAATTTTTAATACGTTATCATATTCTTATTAAATATACTCATAATAGTTAGCTAGAAATAGGCTAAGATTGGTTAATATTGATTGTTTTTTGGCACTTTATACTATATCTTTTGGCCAATAAATTATTTACGTATTTACTCAAATTTTTAAACTTCGGAGAAATCACATGAAAGTTGCTGTTTTAGGCGCAGCTGGCGGTATTGGCCAAGCGTTATCTTTATTGTTAAAAACTCAATTACCGGCAGGTTCTGAGTTATCTTTATATGATGTTGCACCAGTAGTTCCTGGTGTTGCTGTAGACTTATCACACATCCCAACTGACGTAAAAGTTGCAGGTTTTGGTGCTGACGCGTTAGGCGATGCATTAACGGGGGCTGACATTGTGTTAATTCCAGCGGGCATGCCTCGTAAACCAGGTATGGACCGTGCTGATTTATTTGCAGTAAATGCAGGTATTATTAAAACACTAGCTGAGGGTATTGTTGCTAGTTGTCCAAAAGCATTAGTGGGTATTATAACGAACCCAGTAAACGGCACAGTGCCAATTGTTGCTGAAGTGTTTAAAAAAGCAGGCACTTATGATGCTGCTCGTGTATTTGGTATTACCACCTTAGATGTAATTCGCTCTGAAGCTTTTGTCGCTGAACTAAAAGGCTTAAATGTAGCTGAAGTTAAAGTTCCAGTTATTGGCGGCCATTCAGGTACTACAATTTTACCTCTGCTTTCTCAAGTTGAAGGTACTACTTTCTCTGATGAAGAAGTTGCTACACTGACTCCTCGCATTCAAAATGCAGGTACAGAAGTTGTTAACGCTAAAGCGGGTGGCGGTAGTGCTACTTTATCAATGGGCGCGGCTGCAGCACGTTTTTGTATGTCTTTGGTTAAAGGCTTACAAGGCGAAGATGTTGTCGACTATGCTTATGTTGAAGGCAATGGTGAAGATGCACAATTCTTTGCTCAACCTATACGCTTAGGCGTGAATGGCGTAAAAGAGATTTTATCTTACGGCACACTTAGCGCATTTGAAGAAAAAGCTAAAGTTGACATGTTAGCTACACTTAAAGCTGATATCAAAGAAGGTATTGACTTTATTACCGGCTAAGTAATAACACCTTAATAGATGAAAAAACCGCTGCCTAGTTAATTGGGCAGCGGTTTTTTTTATCGTCAAGTTTAGACCTTGAATAGCTAGCTAATATAAACCATGCTGTAAATTAGGCTTTCTTTAGTAGGCTATATGCAGTGCTTAGTAATATATTAAAATTATTTACCTTTTTTCTTCTTATCTCTTCACTTCCAGCTCATGCTGCTTGTAAGTCTACCTTAACCCTCGGGCTTGGTAATATTTGGCCACCCTATTATTTTAAAGAAGAGCAGGTTATTAGAGGTATTGATATTGATATCGTTAAATTTATTTTTTCCCAGGCGAATATTTGTCTTCGTTATAAACAAATGCCTTCTAGCAGCCGAGCATTAATAGAACTTAAAAAAGGTAACATTGACTTTTTATATGCAGCAACCTTTACTCAAGATCGTAATGAATATGCCATGTTTACTAAAGCATACCGTCATGAAAATGTGAGAATTTTTTGGTCTGAGCAACAACCATCTAAATTAAGGGAAACTGACTTAACAGGACTTTTATCTTTTGGCTTGAAAGGTGTTACTAATAGAGGAAGTTATATTGGCGAAAATGTTAAATCGCTGATGGCTGTTAACAATTCATTAAGTTTAATCAGTGTACCAACGATCGAGCAGAGAATGAAAATGTTGGCTTTGAAGCGGGTTGATTTTACTATTGAAGACGAAGTTGCCGGCTTGTATTTTGTTAATGAACACCAATTAAAAGCTATTACACGACACCCTTATAAATTATTCAACGCTGATGTTTCTTTAATGTTTAGCCGTACAAGTATATCAAAAGAAATGGTTGAAGGTATTAATGTAATTATTGAGCAAAACCATCAAGAATTTATCAATATAAGAAAGGGCTATTTGGCAAGTAAGTAGAGATGATTACCCCTAGTTACCGTAATCAATCACGCTAGCTTAAATGCTTCGGTTTGATGCGATATGAGCCAGTTCAATAAGGGCTTGTTTATATTCTGACTCAGGTAGTATCGTTAAGGCGTTAATCGCTTTATCCGCTTCTTGTTCTGCTTTCTTTTGTGTATATACTAAAGATCCTGTTTGTTTCATCACATCAATAATTTCATTAAGGTGTTCCATGCCATTACAGTGCTCAATCGCATCACTAATTAATTGTTTTTGTGCTTTATCACCATGTTCCATGGCATAAAGCAGTGGCAGGGTAGGTTTACCTTCTGCCAGATCATCCCCGACATTTTTTCCCATCTCTTTTGCATCGGCAGTGTAGTCCATAATGTCATCAACAAGTTGAAATGCTGTGCCTAAATGTTTGCCATAATCTGCCATGGCATTTTCAATTGTTTTGCTTTGATTTGAAATAACAGCTGCTAATCGAGTTGCTGCTTCAAATAATTTTGCTGTTTTACAGTAAATTACTTCCATATAATTTGCTTCGGTAGTGCTAGGATCATTACAATGCATTAATTGCAATACTTCACCTTCGGCAACAATATTGGTTGCATCAGAAAGTATATCCATAATGCGCATATTACCGAGTTTGGTCATCATCTGAAAAGAACGAGTATAAAGAAAATCACCAACTAAAACGCTAGCGCTATTACCAAATAAAGCATTTGCTGTTTCTCGGCCTCTTCTCATATTTGACTCATCAACAACATCATCATGTAAGAGTGTGGCAGTGTGAATAAACTCAATAATAGCCGCTATATCGCAATGCTCTTCACCTTGATAGTTTAAAGCTCTGGCTGCTAATACCGTTAACATAGGTCTCATGCGTTTACCACCAGCATTAACGATGTATATGCCTAGCTGATTGATTAAAGCGACATCTGAATTTAATTGACTATAGATAAGATCATTTACTTTACTCATATCGTTTTGGGTCAAAGATTGAATGCTTTTAATATCCATAAACTTCTATTTCATACTCTTGTTTTCTGAGGGGAGGTTGATTACTCTGTTAAACTGCAGCTGTTTAATGCAATTTATAGCCGCTAAAGTTTACACTAATTTTTCTTTGAAAGAAGTTTTCACTAGTCATATTTCCACCAAAACAAAGGCTAAATTAGGGCTAAATAAATAAAGTATAAAACTTGTGAATTATACTTGCGGTTCTATAAATCTTCGCGTAGAATTCGCGCCCTATATTTTTTAAAATTAAAGCGTCATATTAAACCCTCTAGGGGGCATTGACGCAGTACGGAGTAGCTATGTACGCGGTATTCCAAAGCGGTGGTAAACAGCATCGTGTAACCGAAGGTCAGACCGTTCGTCTTGAAAAGCTTGAGCTTGAAGTCGGCGCAAAAGTAGAATTCGAAAACGTTTTAATGATCGCTAATGGCGACAACATCAATGTAGGCGCGCCTTATGTTGCTGGTGGTAAAGTAGTGGCCGAAGTGGTAACACAAGGTCGTGCTGATAAAGTTAAAATTGTTAAATTTAAACGTCGTAAGCATTCACGCAAACAAGCGGGCCATCGTCAATGGTTCACTGAAGTGAAAATTACTGGTATTAACGGCTAATTAGGAGCATTTTGACATGGCACATAAGAAAGCTGCGGGTAGTACACGAAATGGTCGTGATTCAGAAGCGAAACGCCTAGGTGTTAAGCGTTTTGGTGGCGAATCAGTTTTAGCAGGTAACATCATTGTTCGTCAACGTGGTACTCGTTTCCACGCAGGTACTAACATGGGTATCGGCAAAGATCACACTTTATTTGCTTTATCAGATGGTAAAGTTCAATTTGAAGTTAAAGGTCCAAAGAGTCGTAAGTTTGTTAGCATCATTGCTGACTAGTCTTCGATTCGATTTTTTTAAAAACCTCGCTTCATGCGAGGTTTTTTTTTACCTATTTATTACGTTCTTGTCGTGATGATTTTTTCTGAAGAGAAAATCGGTTATACTAGCAACTATTAGTACACGTACAAAAACATTAGGGTTATTGAGATACCATGAAATTTGTTGATGAAGCTGAGATCAGAGTTGAAGCGGGTGATGGCGGCAACGGCTGTATCAGCTTCCGTAAAGAAAAATACATTGAGTATGGCGGCCCTAATG
>JALJPB010000130.1 GCA_022969175.1 Colwellia sp.
GATTTAGGTTCCAGTATCGCAAGATGTGAGAGTTCAAGTCTCTTGACCCGCACCATTTAGAAATTCCTTTATTTATTCTTACTAAATTCTTCTTATTTGCTATCAAACTCAACAAAGCTAATATTGATGACTTCGTCATTATACGGGTTTGGCGGAATTGGTAGACGCGCTGCTTATGTTAGGTAACAGTAGGTTCCGCTTTTAATACCGGCAAGATGTGAGAGTTCAAGTCTCTTGTCCCGCACCATTTAGAAATTCCATTATTTTGAAATCGTCTATTGTAGAAATTTCAATAAGAATTAAAGCTTCCATTCTTTTAGAGTATTAATACCCCTTTTATCTTTACGCTTAACTTATACCAATCGAACTAAAAACTAGCTCATATACCACAAGCGTAAGCTAAAGCCTTATTTTTAAGATAAGGGACTTTATTCGCAAATACTAATCCTGCATTTCGCATAGCTTTGATAAAAGGCGAAGGGTGACTGAAGGTGCCATACAATGCATCCATAGCGGTCATCATTAATAGGTTATCCTTACGTCTTAATTTTTCATATCTCATTAGCACTTGTTGTTTATGCCAGCATTCGCCGTTAGCAATAGCACTCGCAATAACTTTAGTTAACGCACTAACATCTTTAAACCCTAAGTTTACCCCCTGCCCAGCCATTGGATTAATACTGTGGGCAGCATCGCCTAATAACAAAACTCTACTTTTGTGATATTGATTGGCATGCCGTCTTGTTAATGGAAACGCCCCTTTATCAATAACTTTAACTTCCCCTAGGCGTTTAGGAAAACTAAACGCTATTTCTTGTTGTAGCTGAGTATTACTTAACGAAGCCAATCGTTTAATTTCATCTCTGTGGTGATACCATACTAAAGAGGCATAACCACCCAGTTCGCTTTTACCCGGCAACGGCAACATAGCCACAGGGCCTGTTTCAAAGAATTGTTGCCAAGTAATATCATCTTGAGCTGATTTTGTTTCTACATTAATTAACATAGCTGACTGTTGATAATCCCACCCAGTAACTCCAATACCGACAAGTTGCCGTACTTTAGAGTTTGCTCCATCGGCAGCAATAACTAATTTACTGGTAATTGTTTCATTGTTGAGCATCAATTCAACAAAATCATCATGGTAATTAATCTCTTGAAGTGTATTGGGGCAATACATCTTGATATTTGAATGTTTTTCAATTTCTTGCCATAACGAAAGTTGTAACAACCTATTTTCAATAATATGTCCTAAGTGGCTTTGTTTAATGTTCTTGGCATCAAATTCTGTATAAGACAGTGCATGCTCCCAAACTCCCAGTCGTTGATAAGGACATAACCGCCAGGCTTTAATTTGCTGCCAAGCTCCAAGTTGAGATAACAATTGCTCGGATGCTAAAGAGACTGCTGAAATACGTAAATCAAAGGCCTGCTTAGGTAAATATTGTGATGGTTGCCTTTGTTCAACAACGGCAACAGTTAAGCCTAGTTGGGCAAGGGATAAAGCGCTGGCTGCCCCCACCATACCACCACCGATAACCACGCAATCAAAACTTTTCATAACGACCTTAGTTTTTAAATCAATTAGTTTTATATCATTGATTATACGCATTAATTAACACTACCAATAATGTTTTATTTCGATATACTCGTGGGGCTGAATATAAGCAATATTTTAAAGTTTATAATTCCAATCACAATACATAAGGGAAGATGATGTCTGCATTAAGAGAAGAACAGAGATTAGCAAAAGATATTAACCTTGTTTTCGATTTAACTGAAAAACCTAATCGCAGCCAATTAAAAGCTCATAAAGATCGCGCCGTTGTAGCAAAATTAAGAGCTGATTTAGTATTGCCTACCGATAAAATATTAACTGTAGATATCGATTTTGATAGTGACAGTGGCTACCACAATACCTCAATGCTAGTGATGAATGATTTTGGTGTAGAAATGCTCGCCACTGCATTTGAAGTAAAGTATGGTAAAGAACATGCAGACAAAATCAGAAAATCGTGGGATGAAAAGCAAGATAAAAATGATCCGCGTAAACCTACTTATATGCTAGTTCAAGAGCCAACAGTCTCTGAGTCTATGCCTATTGTAATGGGCTCTTGTGGAAGTAAAAGCCACCCAACAAAAATAGCCCCTAAAAGTATAGTTTAGTCTTATCATTTCTAAATATATTAAATTTACACAAAAGTATAAGCAACTAAGGTTTCAATCTTTCCTGCTTATACTTTTATATGAGCTAATTTCACTGCAAGCGAATGCCTCATCAATAAAGCAGCCTAATACTTTTTCTATACTACAGGATAATCAAGATTTTGTTTGGACAGCAGGACACAACGGTTTAACTCGCTATGATAATTATAACAACATAACATTTTTATCAAAACACAAAGATTGGCCCTCACCTTTCGACTGGATTCATTCAATTTCCCTATTAGATAATAACAACCTACTGCTCGCTACTGAAGATAATAAATTATGGAAATTTAATACTACTTCGGGTAAAAGTACCCCTATTAAAGTAGTCACTCATCAAAAAGAAATTATTCATGCTGTTGAGTACCAAGGCTCTTATTATTTAAATGTGCCAGATAAACTCTACCAAGTTGACCCAATAAACAACAAAACAACAGTCATTGCTGAAAATATTACGATCGATGATCTGAAAGTTACCAATAAAAATTTGTACATTTCAACTACAAACGGCTTATTCACATTAGTTAATAACAAACTTAAGAAGTTGATACCCGATAATATTAATTCCATGTCTGTAAAGAATAATACTCTTATTATTGCCACCAATAAAAAGATAATATTTATTATGGACGATGGCCAACAAAAAAGTATCAATATAAACAACGAAATTAACGCTATTGCAGTTGAAAGTAATAAGGATAATATTTTTACTGTTTCTTCAAACGGTATAATACAAAAGTTTTCGATCACTGAAGCTAAAGAGATTGATCACTACTACCCAAACAGTACGACTGACTTTACCAGAGCTATGATACAAGACCGCTCTGGTGTTTTATGGCTATTAACCAATCAAGGTATTGTAAAGCTATCAAAAACATCGATTAAAAATCATAAAAAAGTATTCGATGTTACTATCAATGGAATAGCCATTGCCAAACTTAATGACAATTTAATTATTGGGAGTTATGGAAAAGGATTAAGCAGTTTTGATAACCAAAATAGCGAGTTATGGGAAGATATTAATCTGCAATTGACTCAAGAAGCACGAATTATTACAGACCTGCTCAGCCATGGGAATAATTTATACATTGCAAGTTTTGATGGACTATGGCGGTACAACTCGGTTAGTAACAAAGTTAGCCGTGTTGAATTTCCAAAAAATAATAAACTCTTACTTAATATTTCCTTAAAAGGGAATTTACTATATTTAGCTACCGACAACAATGGCAGTTATGTATATGATCTCGAGAATAAACAAATAATAAAACACATTGGCGGTCAAGAAGTTGAACATGAAGAATCTATCGATATATTATCTTTGAAAAATAATACTGTCTGGATTGCAAAAACTACCGGCATAGAGATTTACGATCCTTTTTCTGACCAAATAACAAAAAAGAATATTCCTAGTCGTAATAAAGTGATGTCTTTTCTTGAGTACAAAAATAAAATTTTTGTAGCAACAAAAGGTGACGGTATGTTTGTTTATAATCTACAGGGGGATTTATTATCTCACTTCGCCACTACCATTAACTTTATATACATGACTTTAATTAATGACACTATTTGGGCGGCTGCTGAGCCAGGGTTATATAAGATAAATCCTCAAAATAACAAATTAACACTAGAACCAAATACTGAACAATTCACCTTTACATCAGTACCAGTAGAAATGAATAATAATATATATATTGGTCATTATGGTGGCATTTTAGAAGTACCGATATTATCAGAGAATAAATTCAATCCAAAAGTATATATCAGTAAAACCCAAGTATCGGGTAAGAGTCATTTAGGCAATAAAAGCATTCATATAAATTCAGCTAACGATGTTATTACCCTTGAATTAGCTAGCCTAGATTACCGTGCAGGTAAAAATAAGCAGTATAAATATCAAATAAATAACGGTTTATGGAATCAAGTGAATGGTAATACTTTAACCCTCACAGGGTTAGCATCAGGTAAGTATAACATTGAAATAATGGCAACTAACAGTTTAGGCCAATGGAGCAGTAACAAAGCTTATACTGAAATTAATGTTGCTTACCCTTGGTATTGGACGCCCCACATTAGGTTATTATATGCAATATTGCTCATTTGCATTATTTTAGTTGTTTTTTGGCTGCTGTATTTAAGGGCAAAATCAATTAGTCACATTCATCAACTTTTAACACTTGACCTAAACAACAGAGGGAAAATAGCACTAAATGTCAGTCGAAACCTCAATTTGGTAATGGAAATTATTGATGATGATATTGATCAAGCAAAAGTAATATTAAAACAAAGTATTAATGAGCTTAACAAAAGCGAAATAAATAACGCACCTGATGGCTTGTATGGCAAGTCTTTACTGACAACTTTGCCATTTTTCTGTGAGTATGTTTACAAAAAACATCACGTAAAATTAAAAAACAAAATTGAAATAGTCGAAAGTAAATTAAGTTATGAACTGCAAGCCGATCTTTATAAAATCATCTATGAAGCGATAACTTCAGCAATAATTAATAGTAATGGCAGAAATTTCGAGGTATTAATACAGGAGTTCAAGGAGAAATTATGGTTAACAATTACCGATGATAGCAACAGTTTCTCTAATTATAATAATAAGATAGATTTCGATATTGCCATGTATACTATTCGTCAAATAGCCAAAAAACATAAGGCATCTATAAATACCTTTGATGAACAAGGCAATGGTAGTCGGTTAGTCATTAGCCTCCCCTTAAAGTCCCATTAAACCAGCTCTACATTAAAATTCATCCCCCTTTATTGTTCTTGCTAGCGTATCGAGCCAAGAAAGAGTAAAATACGCCTCCTTATATATGGTAGTGATAAATTTCAGTTGCTACTTAGTGTTATTTTTCTAAAAAATGAGTGTAAAGTAAATGAGAAAAAAGCTATATATCAAAACTTGGGGCTGCCAAATGAACGAGTATGACTCGCAAAAGATGGCAGAACTTTTAGACTCGACCCATGGCTTTGAACTTGCCGAAGAAGCAGAAGATGCGGATGTAATTTTACTTAATACTTGTTCTATACGAGAAAAAGCACAAGAAAAAGTCTTTCATCAACTGGGGCGTTGGAAACACCTAAAAGCCAAAAATCCAGATTTATTAATTGGTGTTGGTGGTTGTGTTGCTTCTCAAGAAGGTAAAGCAATACGTGAACGTGCTCCTTTTGTTGATATAGTATTTGGCCCACAAACTCTTCACCGTTTACCAGAAATGATCCAACAAGTGACAGGACAAAAAGGCGCTGTTGTTGATGTGAGCTTTCCGGAAATTGAAAAGTTTGATCGCCTACCTGAGCCTAAAGCTGATGGTCCTAGTGCCTTTGTTTCTATTATGGAAGGCTGTAGTAAGTACTGTACATTCTGTGTTGTCCCCTATACTCGTGGTGAAGAAGTTAGTCGCCCACTCGATGATGTATTATACGAAATAGCTCAACTTGCCGAACAAGGCGTTCGGGAAGTTAATTTGCTAGGCCAAAATGTTAATGCCTATCGTGGTGATACCCATGATGGTAGTATTTGTCGATTCTCAGATTTACTTCGTATGGTTGCGACCATTGATGGTATTGACCGAATTCGTTATACCACCTCACACCCGGTAGAGTTTACTGATGATTTAATTGATGTCTATGCTGAAATTCCTGAATTAGTTAGCCACCTTCATTTACCCGTTCAAAGTGGTTCAGATCGTATTCTAACTCAAATGAAACGTGGTCATACAGCGCTAGAGTATAAATCTAAAATTCGCCGTTTACGTAAAGTTCGACCTGATATTGCCATGTCTTCAGACTTCATTATTGGTTTTCCTGGTGAAACAGAGCAAGACTTTCAAGCAACAATGGATTTAATTCAAGCCATTGATTTTGATTTAAGCTTTAGTTTTATTTATAGCGCTCGACCTGGAACTCCTGCCGCTGATATGCCTGATGATGTCACTGACGAAACAAAGAAAGGCCGGTTGCACCTACTTCAAGACAGAATTACCCATCAGGCGCTGCGTCTTGCTCGTCAAATGCTAAATACCGAACAACGTATTTTAGTTGAAGGTCCATCAAAGAAAAATCCGATGGAGTTACGGGGTAAAACAGAAAATAATCGTATTGTTAACTTCGTTGCACCTCATTCTGTAATTGGCGGTTTTGTAGATGTAATAATTACTGATGTTTACGCAAATTCATTGCGGGGCGAATTGGTTCGTCAAGAAAGTGAAATGGGATTAAGAATTGCACATTCCCCTGCTGATATTCTAGCAAATTCGCATCATCAAAAAACAAAAGATGAAACTGACGAATTAGGTGTAGCTACTTTCACTCCTTAGAGATATAAATTTACAAATAACTTTGCATAAATCAGTCAATGCAAAACAAACCTTGTATTGATACTAAGTAAACCATTTAAGTAACGGAACCTTCTTTGACTAAAGATAATACAATTGAATTTAATTTAGACCCTGTCGACAACGACAGGCAAATTAACTTGTGCGGAGCGATGGATGATAATTTAAAAACCATTGAACGCCGATTAGGCGTTAAAATAAGTTATCGTGGTAACCAGTTTAAAGTACATGGTAGCCCATTAAGTGGTCAAGCCGTTGTTAAGTTATTAAAAGACTTATATATTGAAACCGCTACCGTAAAAGGTGTTGATAAAATAATTACTGATGAAGTAATACATTTAGCCATTATCGAAACACCTGTACTGGAACAAACACCAAGTAAAATTGATATTGCTGTTGATAAAGCTATCACCATTAAAACTAAACGAGGGTTGATCAAGCCTCGTAATAAAAATCAACAAAGCTATATTCATAATATTCTTCATCACGACATAAGTTTTGGTGTAGGTGTTGCTGGAACAGGAAAAACATACCTTGCAGTTGCTTGTGCTGTGGAAGCTTTAGAACGCCAAGAAGTTCGACGTATTCTTCTTACTCGACCTGCTGTTGAAGCCGGTGAGAAATTAGGCTTTTTGCCCGGTGATATATCTCAAAAAGTTGACCCTTACCTACGCCCTCTTTACGATGCATTATTTGAAATGCTTGGCTTTGAAAAAGTAGAAAAGCTTATTGAGCGGAACGTTATTGAGATTGCCCCACTAGCTTATATGAGAGGACGTACGCTCAACGATGCTTTTATTATTTTAGATGAAAGTCAAAATACCACCGTTGAACAAATGAAAATGTTCTTAACCCGTATAGGTTTTAATGCCCGAGCAGTCATCACTGGTGACATTACTCAAGTTGATTTACCAAAAGGTCAAACTTCTGGTCTACGCCATGCTATGGATGTATTGGTTGATATTGACGGTATTAGTTTTGATTTTTTTCAATCTAAAGATGTTGTTCGCCACCCCGTAGTTGCGCGAATTGTTGATGCGTATGATGCCTTTGAAAAAAAGCAGACACGCATAGCTAAGCAACATAAAGAGCAAAAAGCTCAAGAATCACAATAGAACTTTCTCAGGCCCCTTATGACCATTGAACTTGATTTGCAACGTATTGCTGATGCTGATAATTTACCTAACGATGATCAATTTCAACAATGGGTTAATGCCGCGTTAGCACATACTAAAAAAGATTTTGAATTAACCATAAGGTTGGTTGATGAGAATGAGAGTCAACAGCTTAACAGTCAATACCGCGGTAAGGATAAAGCAACCAACGTTTTATCATTTGAGTTTGAAGCACCTGAAGGAGTTGAGTTAAATTTATTAGGTGATATTGTCATCTGTGTTGACGTTGTTGCTCAAGAAGCACAAGCTCAACAGAAAAGTTTACACAGCCATTGGGCTCATATGGTTACACATGGATGCTTGCATTTATTAGGTTATGATCATATAAGTGATGCTGATGCGGTTGAAATGGAAAATCTAGAAATAGAGATTTTAGCAAAACTCAATTTTGACAACCCATACAACGATAACTAAACGATAACTAAGCTAAAACTAAACAATAAAATTAGCGTTAAGTTTTGTAATTTGAAATAAAACAGGAATTTACCAGCTCCATGAGCGATGACAAACCTCACCCAAGTAGCGGCTCTTCAAGTAAATCATTTTTGAGTAAAATTATTCAAATTTTTACTGGAGAACCAAAAAACAAAGAAGAATTAGTTGAAGTTTTAAACGATGCAGAAGATCGGGATTTAATAAAACCTGAAACTAAACAAATGATTGAAGGTGTTTTAGAAGTTTCTGAAATCCACGTTCGAGATATTATGGTACCACGTTCTCAAATGGTTACCTTAGAAATTGAGCAGTCATTAGATGAATTTTTACCCACCATTATTGATTCTGGGCACTCTCGTTTTCCAATCGTCAATGATGATAAAGACCATATAGAGGGAATTTTACTCGCTAAAGATCTACTCGCGTATGGTTTCAATCAACAAGATGAAGAACTCAGGTTAGCAAACTTGATTCGTCCCGCAATTATTGTTCCTGAAAGTAAAAAAGTAGAGCCTTTATTAAAAGAGTTTCGCTCTAAGCGATATCATATGGCCATAGTTGTAGATGAATATGGTGGCGTATCTGGCTTAGTAACCATTGAAGATATCTTAGAATTAATTGTTGGTGAAATTGAAGATGAAACTGATGATGAAATTGAAGAAGATATTAAACATTTAGCCGCTAATGTTTACCAATTAAAAGCATTAACAGACTTGGCCGAATTTGATCAATACTTCAATTGTGAATACGATACCGCCGACTCTGATACTATTGGTGGTATTATTTTACATCAATTTGGCCATATGCCAAGAAAAGGTGAAATAGTTACCCTCGAAGGCTTTGAATTTAAAGTATTATCTGCTGATAATCGCCGGATTCAAGTTTTGCAGTTAACCATTCCTAAAGATCATCCGGTGAATGGTAAAACAAGCGATTAACAAAACCAAGTTAGGCTAAGTTGAGCTAAAGTAAACGGATAATTATATTAAAAAGTCATGTTAAAAAAAGTCAGTAAATCCCTAGTCAATAATATAAGTAATCGAAGTAACTGGCTCAGTTTTTTATTAGGATTGAGTTTGGTTTTTGCTTATGCACCATTTTCTCAATGGTGGTTAGTCTTAATTATTCCTGCTTTATGGTTCAAGATTATAGACAAATCATCTATAAAAACGGCCAGTAAACAAGGTTTTCTTTTTGGTTTAGGCTGGTTTGGCAGTGGAATTAGCTGGGTACATGTTAGCATCGATCAGTTTGGTGGTTTACCTCTAGCTGTATCACTATTATTGATGTTGTTACTATGCCTTTATTTAGCGTTATTCCCTGCGCTAGCTTGTTATCTAAGTGCTCGTTTTAGCGCACCTTTTACCGCCCAGTCCACAATGGCTTCAAGTAATAAACCTCTACTCAATCTTTGGCTACTGCCTGCTTTTTGGCTGTTCAGCGAATATTGTCGGAGTGTATTTCTAACAGGGTTTCCTTGGCTATCCCTAGGTTATAGCCAAATAGATGGCCCTTTTTCAGTATATGCCCCAATTATTGGGGAAATAGGTATAACCTGCTTAGTGTTATTGATTAATATTTTACTTTATCAGTTACTGTCTACGCTAGTTTTTAAACCTCAAAGTCAATCATCAAATACAAACGAAACCGAAAATAAACGCTATATATTTTCATTGATGTTTATCGGCTTAATCACCTTATATTTACAAAATATCACTTGGGTAACTCCGACAGAAAAAACAATTAAGGTTGCATTAATACAAGCCAATATTGCCCAAGACTTAAAGTGGGCACCAGAGCAAGAATGGCCTACCATGTTAAAATTTCTCACATTAACCAGAGAAAATCATGATGCCGACTTAATTATTTGGCCAGAATCTGCAGTACCTTCATTAGAACCTGCTGTACAAGATTATTTAGCCACAGTAAATAGCTCAGCAAATTTGAATAACAGTGCAATAATAACCGGTATTCTTACCTATGATAATAAAATAAATGAATATTATAATGCTTTGATAGTTTTAGGAAATAAATACCAAGATGATCAAACTGGCAGTTATTTTTATAATCACAGTAATCGCTATTATAAAAATCACTTGTTGCCAATAGGGGAATTTGTTCCCTTTGGTGATTTACTTCGGCCGCTTGCGCCATTTTTCAATTTACCACAATCTTCTTTTAGCAGAGGTCAGTATGTTCAAGCTAATTTAGTTGCCAATGGTATCAACATTTTACCTCTGATATGTTTTGAAATCGCTTTTCCAAGGCAACTATCAGCTAATTTAACAACAGAAACTGATCTTTTGCTAACGGTAAGTAATGATGCTTGGTTTGGCAACTCCCACGGCCCTCACCAACATTTAGAAATTGCCAGAATGCGTGCTTTAGAGTTTGGTAGACCCTTACTTCGTTCTACCAACAATGGCATTACAGCCGTTGTTGATCATCATGGAAATATCATCAAAAAAATCCCTCAATTTGAAGAAGCGGTATTAAGGACTAACGTTCAATTAGTTACCGGTACCACACCTTACACAAGGTTTGGCTCTTTCATCAATTGGTTAATCCCACTGTTGATATTACTAATCAATTTTATGATAAGTCGAAAATCTAGACGGGCAAAGTGAGCTTTTAAATGAAGTTATTGAAAATAGTTTGTCGTTTGTATCCATGATAGGATATTGGCAAACTTCATAAATAATTATAAAAAAATAATGAAATCTTCATTTTTT
>JALJPB010000131.1 GCA_022969175.1 Colwellia sp.
ACCACTTTTCCTCTATCTAATACCCAAATCCAGCGATCATTTTTATCTTTTACTCGATAAGTTGATTCGAAATGATCTGTTTTACGATCAAAGTGATCATCGAGGGCTTGTCTAACTCTTGGAATATCGTGTTGATGTAAGTTTGTTTTATCACTGCCTACATTTCGGGTACCATCTTGAGGGAACTCTAATATTCCCCAGATATTTGAACGGAATATTTTGCCTGTAACAATATTCCAATCCCACATTTCATCGCCACTGCCCCAAAGGGATAATTTCAACCGCTCTTCACTTTCTTGTATTTGCTGATGATATTTACGTTTGTGACGTACTTGTTGAAGGATATAAAAAATAAAGGCCAGAGAAATAAGGCCATAAATAGCTAATGCTGATTTGGATAACCACCAAGGAGGCATGATTTCAATTTCAATACTGTTTGAGTGATTTATTGCCGAGTCATATAAATCGTAGACCTCAACTTCAAAGGTGTAATCACCAGCATTAAGATTTGTGTAAGTGGCTCTGAGGTAGTTAAGATCAGCATCAATCCAGTTTTCATTTAGTCCTTTTAATCGATACTTGTACTGGAGTTGATTAGGTAATTTTGAATTAGGTGATATAAAAGCAATGCTAAAAGGGAATTGGTTATAAGTTAATACTACTTTATCAAGAAAGTTAACTTGTTTTTGTAATGTAAAATTTTTATTTTTATTTTTATTTTTATTTTTTATTGATACTTTTTTATTAGCGATATAGGCATTAGTAAAAACGGGTTTATATATTTTTTGAGATATCTGAAGAGCTTCAATAGGGTCAAATTGATAGAAACCATTGGTACCACCAAAAAACATTGTTTTATTTGATGTGTGTAGAGAGGAAAGAACTAAAAACTCATTATTTGTAATTGAAAAGTCGCGGCCAAAATTTTTAACTTTTTCTGAATTTGGCTCTATGACACTTATTCCTTTGTTTGTCGATATCCAAGCGTTTTCGTTTTCATCGATCAAAATATCGGCAATAAAATTATTGTTTAATTTATTACTTTCATCAAAAAAACTTATTTTATCGTTATTTCTATTTATTAATGTGATTCCTTGAGACTGAGTACCTAACCAAATCCAATTAGGTGTGATAACAAGGTTTTTAGTCTCTTTAAGTCGAAGCCCTTTGTCAGAAATGAACTTCGTAAATTCGCCCTTTAGAATATTAAACTGTAGAAGTGAATCATTGTTGGAGGTTACCCATAATACTTCATCACTATGATTAATTTTATCATTGTCAGAGTTCAGAGCTGTTAAGAAACTACCGTCTTTTAAGGGGTGTTGTTTAAATGTTTGAATCTCAATATCAAAGTTAGTTAATATACCATCTAAGTCTATGTACCAAATATTATTTTCGATTAGGATGAGCAAACTATTTACTGGATGTTTTGATAAGTTATACCACTGAGGATATTCCGTCGTTTTATTTTCTTTTAAGTTGAAATAATACAACTTATTATCGGTAGTTCTCAGCCAAAGGTTATCAAATTTATCTTTAAGGAATTGAGATATAGCTTCATTTATACCAGGGATGTTAATATTTACTATGTTATCGGAACTGTAATTAAATAATTTTCCTTGATCAGTAGAAAGCCATATAACATTTTTATTTTCAATAAAAGATTCAACAGTAAAGTTGTCTTGTGATTTTCTATCTAGGGTATGTTTAAAAATTGAACTTAAAGGGTCATATAGGCTAATTCCTTTCGCGTAAGTACCTAACCAAATTTTTCCTGTTGAATCTTTAAAAATGGTGTTTAGCCAGTTTTCTGAAAGAGAAGATGAGTGTGGTGTGTTTTGATAACTTTTAATGGAATAATCGATGAGATTAATACTGTTTAGACCATTTTTAGTTGCTAACCAAATATGAGTATCATCAAATTTTTCGATACTTGTAATGAAATTGGATAAAATTAAACTTTCTTCATCTTTCCTGTATAAATGTTTTTTTAACTGGTAGTTCTCAGTAATTACGTAAACGCCGTTATCTGTTGCTAACCAGTAGTCATTTTCAATGATTTTAATATCAAATATGGCATTGGCTGAAATATTAAAGTCCCATTTATTCTTTTCTTGCAGGGAGACAGCATAGGACAAGTTTTCATTTAGAATAAACAGCCCATTTTTATATGTACCAAACCAATAATTATTATCTTTATCTTGAAAAATCGTTCTAATTCTTTTTAATTTTTTTTCATAACCTCTAATACGAATTCTAACAAAATTATTATTTTTAGGATCGTACTTATGTATACCTTCAGATGTTGATACCCATAAATTAGCAAAGTTATCTTGGTAAATACTCCAAATTAGATTATCTTTTAGGGAATTTTTGTTTCCTGCTGTGTTTTTGTAATTATCAAAGTTATCTAGTTCTCGATTATAGCGACTTAGACCATTCTCTGTACCAATCCAAATGGTATTATTTTTATCAATATAAATTTTTCTGACAAAATTATCCGCTAATGAATGCTCATCATCAGGCTTATGTCGATAATGAACAAAGGTTTTACCGTCATAACGATCTAAACCATCTTCTGTTGCTATCCACATAAAACCTTGTTTGTCTTGAGCAATGCTAAAAACATAACTTTGTGATAAACCATCGGCTGTTGTTAAGTGATTAAATTTTAATGGCGATGCTTCAAATTCAACATTGGTTGAAGCATGTATTGGCAGTGGTATTATAATAGTGGTGAACAGAATACTAATTAATTGGAAAAATAGCAGAGAAAAGTTGTTTTTTAACAAATATATTTTTTTATATCTCAAAACAGTAAATTTTAAAAAAGATAACAGCAAAACAAGTCCTTGTTATAAGGCGGATAAAAAAGAAAATTATTATTATAACTAATCAAGTATATGTTATTAAAATGAAAACGTGCCCTTATGTCAACTGTTCTGTGATTCTATTGCTTTCAACACAGTTTAACTTGTTATAACTTTATTTATTGATAACTGTAAATAGCTTATCGGCAGCGTTAGTATTTTCTTTGACAATTTTTAGTAAAATCATTGATATTATTAATAATTATTCGATTTTTATCTGTTGATTGTATTTTAAACTGCTTAGTCTCTGAGATAAACAATAAACGGTCAGGGTTTGAAGCTTTAGATAGTGATTGTGAAATAAAATCAATAACCTCCTGTTCATCTATCGCTAGTATTGAATTAACCAGTTGTTCTTTATGATTAAACTCAGTGTCATTATTACAAAGCGCAGCCCATAAACGCTGGCTTTTAATCCGTAAACTACTGTCTTTTTCTAGAAGTTGGCCACTTAAGCCGTGTTGTAAGTGTTGCCACTCTTGTTGACTCATTTGTTTGATCTTATCGACGCTTGTTACTATAAACTCGTCAATTGCTTTTATTAACTCTTCCGGACTGGTATGAGGAGATTGTATGTAGAATGCTATGCCAGGGTATCGATTAAGTGGAATATAGCCAACACCTACTAAGTAGCCATATTGCTTTTCTGTTCTCATTTCTTGAAAAAAGAAAGGAGATAATAGATGGCTAGTGATCATAACCTTGGCAATTGTAGATATTTCTTTATCTGCTTGAGGGTAATAAATCACACTGGCATGGTCATGTTCAGGTAACGTAATAGGAATTAATAACTCGCCTTGAGATTTAATATCTAGAATAGGATATTTAACTTTATTTTTTTCGCTATATAAACCGTCAAAAGTATTTTTAATCGTTTCGCTGATTTGGTTAACATGACATTTGAGCCAATTGCCATGTATCAATACTTCGATAGATATCTGGCTAAAGAGGGTTGAGCTAAATCCGACAAAATGGTCAAAATCGACTGCTTTTAATGCCTGATATAATGCTTCACTGCTTGGGTTAAGGGGTTGCATCATAGAGCTGAGGGTAGAGAATAGTTGTGATATTGACTTACTGGTGTCAGCATTTTTCCAGTGATTAAGCAGTTGTTGCTTCAATAATTCAAAATGATCTTTATCGAGAGTGTGACCTTTTAAACTATCAATGAGTTTAGTTAGTAGCTCTCCTTGTTTTTCGCTGATGCCTGACAGTTGTAGAGTAACACCACCTTGATGAGCGTATAATTGGTAATGAATTCCCGCTAATTCCGCATCGTAATTTTCTTCAATTAAGGTATCGCTATATAAGTCAACTAAAAGCCTTGTCATTGCAATATTTTCAGTACTTTTAATTGAGTTTGGTGCATCTATACTGATATAAATATAGCCTTTTGGTACCTTAAATATGGTGTCTTGCTTATACCAAATGGTTAAACCGTCTAATTGCTCAATAACTTTAGGGTTTGTTGTTGTGCCATTGTCTTTATATACCTCGGGCTTCCCTAAAATGTAAGGGTTTTTAGGGGGTAAAAACAGTGAGCTATTTAATTTTGGTTGTTGCCAAAGAGCTAACTTTTCTTGGCAAATTTTTTCAATGCGGTAAGGGACTTGATACCAAAAGCTGGTTTGATCAAATGTCTTGCTCTCATCACTATTTATGCTTGAGTTTTCAGCGTTGTTTATATTTTTGCTAATATGAACAATACGCATATTTTCTGCAGATAAGTAATTTAACAGTAATTCAATGGTTTGGTGGCACATGCCCTGCATCATGTAATCGCCAAAGATATAATCTTCAACAGGGTAATGTTGCATATTAATGACTAATTGACTGACTGAGTCTAAAGGTTTCATTTTTTCATGATAAGTGAATGAAAGCTCGGCAATCGCCTGTTTTTCTGCATAATAAAACTCAGGGATAGGGCTGTTTTTTAGTAAGGCTAAATAGTTGAAGACGATAGTGATAATTTCATCAATATGTTTTTCGCCTTGCTCAGTTAATGAAATGCTGATATTAAAATCTTTAAAATTAGAGCCATTAATTCCAGAGCCTGCGGTTAATCCCATCGCCCACTGATGCTGTTTTAATAATGATAATATACTGCCTTTACCTTCATGCCCAAGCAAATACGCAAGTACCGTTTCTGGTTTATGACGATAAAATTCATCAATACTTGGCATCGAAAAACTTATGATCAGTTGATGATCGTTTTTTACTGGCTCAATGTTAAGGTAAACCCCTTGGTGTTCAGGTAAATACAGTGGTGCGGAAATTTTATTAATCGCTTTATCTGCGGCAGGGATGTCACCAAACAATGTATTTGCAAGCTTTTGCAGTTCTTCTATTGACTGTGGCCCTTCAAGTACCAATGTCATGTAATCTGCTCGATAAAACTCATCATAAAACTGTTTTAATTCATCTCTAACCTTTGAGTTATCTCTATCAGCTAAGGTATCAATATTACCGACTGAAAACTGTGAGAAAGGGTGGGCAGGATTAATTGTTTCTTTATGAACGTCATACAGACGTCTAATATCGTCTTTAAGTTTAAGTTTGAATTCAGCATCAATGTTTTTCCTTTCATTGTTAACAAACTCTTCAGACAAAAGTGGTGAAATAAAAAATTGGCTGAATCGTTTTAGTGCTGATGAAAAGTGCTGCTGCTGAATGTCAAAGAAAAAACAGGTATGTTCTGTTGCTGTCCAAGCATTATTTGATCCGCCATGCTGGCTAATAAATTTTTGATATTCACTGCCATCGGGATATTTAGTTGTGCCAAGAAATAGCATATGTTCTAGAAAATGGGCTAAACCTTGTCTTTCACTAGGATCATTGAAATGACCTACATTCACCGCGAGTGCTGCAGCTGATTTATTTGTTCCATTATTCTCAATTAATAATACTCTTAAACCATTATCTAAGGTAACTGCTTGGTAAATTTTGAGATCATTAGGGCTTTGCTGCAATACTTGGCTCCTGTAATAAGTGTTAAACAAAATAAAATTTATTTTAAAATTATAATGTTATCACCAACTTTATTATTATAAGTTGTAAATTACCTTAAGGGTCGTATTTACTCAAGACATTTAAAACATAGACTAAAAGTATTAAGTTTATTGGCTTTTATTGATTTAAGCTGTTTTAACTTATCAAACATTCTATTACTATAGCCGCAAATTTTAATTACTACCGCGTAATTTGATGTGCGGGAGAGTTTATGCAACTTTTTATCATGCGACACGGCGAAGCAATAATGTCGGCCCCTTCAGATGCTCAAAGACCGTTAAGCGTACAGGGTAAAGTCGAAGCTTATTTGATGGGCAAATGGTTGCATGGTTTAGATGTAGACATTGAACAAGTGCTTGTTAGCCCTTATTTAAGAGCTCAACAAACATCAACATGTTTATTATCAGAACTTGATTGTCAACCCAATATTCAAACACTCGACATCATAACTCCCTCAGGAAGTGCGACAGATGTACATGATTACATCGATGGATTATGTTCAACAAAGCAATACCAGAACTTATTGATGGTAACTCATATGCCGTTAGTAAGTTATTTAGTAGCAGATCTTACCTTTGATAATCAATCACCTATCTTTCAAACTGCGGCAATAGCTGAAATTAACTATGATTTAAAGTTAATGAAAGGGCAGTTAGTGCGTTTGATTTCTCCGTTAGACCTTTGTTGATTTAAATTTGTGAATAGCTGTTTTTTAATTTAATTATCTATTTTTGCATAAACTTATCTTTTAATTCAATTAGAACTAATAAGGCTCCATTACCACCCCACTCAAGTGGTGCTTGATGAAACGCCATTACATCAGGGTGTTGAACTAACCAATGAGGTACTTTGTTTTTCAGTACTCTAGAGCCAATACCATGCACAATACAAACACATTGGGCATGTTCTTTTTGACAAGCATATAGTAATGCCGCCATTTCTAGTTTAGCTTGATGTTTATCTAAACCATGCAAATCCAATATTAAGTCAGGGGAATATTGACCTCTACGTAGGTTTTTGGCTTCGAAACTGTCAACATCGTGTCTAACGTATTTCATTGGGCCTTCAATACTAAGATTTGGCTCAAATTCATCGGAGAAATGGAACTCAGCCATTTGTTTTGAATTTTTTTCTTTTGCTGTTTTAGGTTTCTTCTTGATGGTTCTAATTACTGAGTGTATGGTGTCCTGCACCATAGGTTTTACCTTGCCAGCAGCAGTTTTAAATAACATCTTTTCTTGATTTGTTAGTTGGTCTTTTAGTTTCATATGCGCAGTTTATCACTTGTTAGCTGCACTCGGTAAATAAGTTTTTAATAGGGGTTTAATGTGAGCACCATTCAATTTTCTTCGGTAAGTCAGCAGTTGCATACCATTGGCGATTATATTCGCTTTGCTAGTAGTCAATTTAATCATGCTGAGTTGTTTTTTGGTCATGGTAATGACAATGCTTGGGATGAAGCTGCCACTCTTGTTATGTTTGCTATCCATTTACCCTTGAGTGATTGCGAGCAAGTATTATCTTATCGTTTAATTGAACAAGAAAAACAAGCTATTTTTGACTTGATTGAACGCAGAGTTACCGAAGGGATTCCTGCCGCTTATATTACTCATCAAGCATATTTTGCTAACCTACCTTTCTATGTTGATGAGCGCGTTTTAGTGCCTCGCTCTCCTATTGCAGAATTAATAAATAATCGTTTTATCCCTTATTTTAATGAGCAACAGCCGCCTTTGCGTATTCTTGATTTATGTACTGGTAGTGGTTGTATTGCCATTGCTTGTGCGGTTGAATTTCCAGACTCAGAAGTCGATGCCGTTGATTTAAGTACCGATGCACTTAATGTTGCCCAAATTAATATAGAGAACCATGGATTAAGTGAACAAGTTATTCCAATTGAATCTGATGTTTTTAGTGGGGTTGAAGGCTTAACTTATGATTTAATAGTGACCAACCCGCCTTATGTTGATCAAGAAGATGTAGATTCTTTGCCAGTAGAGTATACCCACGAGCCTGAAATGGGGTTAGGGTGTGGTGAGGATGGCTTAGATATTGTTCGAAAAATATTGGCACAAAGTGCTCTGCATTTAAATGACAACGGAATATTGATTTGTGAGGTGGGTAATTCACAAATTCATGTAGAAGCGGTATATCCACAAGTACCATTTACTTGGATAAATTTTGAATTTGGTGGTCATGGTGTATTTATGTTGACCAAAGTACAATTAGAAGAGTTTTCATCAGTTTTTCAACAACAATTAATTAATGAGTAACTGCTGTTAGTTTTTTTGTCATCAATTTTAGTTAAAGGTAAATATTACAATGTCTGGTAATACATTTGGAAAGTTATTCACAGTGACTTCTTTTGGCGAAAGTCATGGTTTAGGTTTGGGCGCTATTATTGATGGTTGTCCTCCTGGTATTGAGCTTTGTGAAGCTGATTTACAAATAGATTTAGACCGTCGTCGTCCAGGAACGTCAAGATACACCACAGCAAGACGAGAGCCTGATCAAGTTAAAATACTGTCAGGTGTATTCGAAGGGAAAACCACAGGTACTCCTATTGGTTTAATGATTGAAAATACTGATCAACGCTCAAAAGATTACGGTAATATTGCTCAAAGTTTTCGTCCAGGTCATGCCGATTACACTTATTGGCAAAAATACGGCTTACGAGATTATCGCGGTGGTGGACGTTCTTCAGCGCGAGAAACTGCGATGCGAGTGGCAGCAGGTGCGGTGGCAAAAAAGTACCTTAAACAAAAGTTTGGCATGACAATTCAAGGTTGTGTCACTCAAATCGGTGATGTTTGTGCACAAAATATAGATTTCGCTACCCTTGATTGGAGTAAAGTTGAAGACAATCCATTTTTCTTTGCGGATTCAAGTAAATTAGAACAATTAGACGAATTGCTTCGCTCAATTATTCGTGAAAAAGATTCTATTGGCGCAAAAGTAACGGTTGTTGCTTCAAATGTACCCGTAGGACTAGGTGAGCCTATTTTTGACCGACTAGATGCAGAGATTGCTCATGGTTTAATGGGCATAAATGCCGTAAAAGGTGTTGAGATTGGTGATGGCTTTGCTGTAGTCAATCAAAAAGGCTCTGAGCATCGAGATGAATTGACCCCGACAGGTTTTTCAACTAATCATGCTGGCGGGATCTTAGGAGGCATATCTTCAGGACAAGCTATTGTTGCTCATTTAGCTTTAAAGCCAACATCAAGTATTGGTGTTAGTGGAAAAACGGTTAACTTACAAGGTGAGGCGACTGAAATTATTACTAAGGGACGTCATGATCCTTGTGTAGGAATCCGAGCTGTTCCTATCGCTGAAGCGATGATGGCATTAACCTTAATGGATCACTTTCTTCGTCATCGAGCACAAAATGCTGATGTTGAATGCATTACTCCTATTATTACCCAATAATAAATTAGCTCAAAGACTATATATTGAGTTATATTGTCGTCTCGGATTTTCAATATTCCTGATAGGAATATGTAAGTTCTAGACGACCTAATCCCCATATTCATCATTACTACTGCAAGGAATAAACCCTTTGTCATCGCCATTGTTTACTAGGCTCTCGGCCAGTTACTTTTTTTATTTTAGTATTCTTGGCTTAGTTGTGCCCTACATGGGGGTATTTCTTGATGGTAAAGGTTTTTCATCTACTGATATTGGTGAAATTCTTGCCATAGTTACCGCCAGCAAAATTATTGGTCCATCCCTTTGGGCGGTGTTAGCTGATAAAAGTGGTAAGCAACTTTCTATTATACGTCTGGGGGCATTACTTGCTGTTGCTTCATTCGTATTTTTGTTTTGGTTAAACAGCTATTGGCCCATCACCTTTTGCTTAGCTATGTTTAGTTTATTTTGGACTGCCATTTTACCTCAGCTTGAAGTGATGACCTTAAATTCAATACGGCGCAGTCCTAAAATTTATGCTCGCATTAGGCTATGGGGCAGTATTGGTTTTATTTTTATGGCGGTTCTAGCGGGGGATTTTATTGAGCGGTACTCTCATGATGTTTTCACATACCTAGGGATTAGTGTACTCGTTGCTCTGTACCTTTCAACATTGAATTTAAAGCAGCCAAAAATTCATTTATCACAACTTACTGCAACATCGGCTATACGCAATAAAATAATTGACTACTCTTTTATAATGTTCTTCGCTGCGGGTTTGATGTTACAGCTAAGTTTTGGTCCATATTATAGCTTTTTTGCTTTATTCTTACGTGATTTATCCTATTCTGGCGTTGTTATTGGTTTGTTAATTGCTTTAGGGGTTGTTGCTGAAATACTGATTTTTATTTATGCAGGCCAAATTTTTAAGTTGTTCTCCATTAAATTATTACTCATTTTTAGCTTATTTATCACGGGGATTCGATGGTTTTTGCTCGCGGAATTGGGCGACAATATATGGGCTTTGGTCTTTAGCCAGATAATGCACGCAGCAAGCTTTGGTTTATATCATAGCGCTTCCATTGCTTTTATTGGTCAACACTTTGATGTTAATCAGCAAAGCAGGGGACAAGCGATATATATAGGCGGTGTTTATGGTGTTGGAGGGGCTATTGGGGCTTATATCGCAGGCACATTATGGCTTGATGGTTTAGGAGCGCAAACATCTTTTAACTTTGCTGCTAT
>JALJPB010000132.1 GCA_022969175.1 Colwellia sp.
CCATCAATTTTCCGCTGATATTAATAGGGTATGCAGCTTCAATTTCACGAATACAGGTTGGACTGGTGACGTTTATCTCAGTGACTTTATCACCGATAACATCTAAACCTACGAAGAAAAGACCTCGTTTTTTCAACTCTGGAGCAATTTTTTCTGCAATTAATTTATCACTCGCAGTCAGTGGACGTGCTTCTCCACGACCGCCAGCAGCTAAATTACCCCGAGTTTCGCCTTTTGCTGGAATGCGAGCTAAGCAATAAGGCATAGGTTCGCCATTGACAATAAGAATGCGCTTATCACCGTCCTTAATCTCTGGCATGTACTCTTGCACCATAGCATATTGACTGCCATAAGCTGTTAAAGTTTCGATAATTACACCAACATTGGCATCATTGGGACCCATTCTAAAAATAGATGCGCCACCCATACCATCAAGCGGTTTAATAATAACGTCTTTCTCTTTTGCATGAAAATCACGTATACGTTGGCTACTTCGAGTGACCAAGGTTTTTGCCGTTAACTCTGCAAACCAAGCGGTAAATAATTTTTCATTACAGTCTCGCAAGCTTTGTGGTTTATTGACAATTAGGGTACCTTCAATTTCGGCACGTTCAAGCATGTAAGTTGCGTAGATAAATTCAGTATCAAAGGGCGGATCTTTTCGCATCAATACAACATCTAAATCGCTGACATTAATTTCTTGAGCGTCGCTAAGTTCATACCAGTGCTGGCTATCATCAAAAACTTTTAACTTGTGGGTCGTTGCGCGGCAAATGCCTTGCTCAAGATACAAGTCCTTCATTTCCATGTAATAAAGCTCGTAGCCTCGCTTTTGAGCTTCAAATAACATTGCCATAGACGAGTCTTTTTTAACATTAACGTCTTTAATGGGATCCATTACTATGCCAAGTTTAATCGTTTTAGCTGTCATTTTTTATCCTGTGAATTGAATTTTTTAAAGTACATTTTTTACTTTAATTTATCTAAGAAATGAAGATAACTAAGTTAAATCGCCAAATCTACATTGTAACGCTGTAATTGCTGTTAATGCTGCCGTTTCTGTACGTAAAACTCGGGGGCCTAATAAAACATCAATAAAATTTGCATCATTAGCTTGTTTGATTTCATCATCTGACAAGCCACCTTCAGGGCCAATTAATAAGCGAACCTTTACTTGTTGGCTAGTCTCTGAAACCGGTAAATTCATAATTGAGTGTTTAGCTTTTGGGTGTAAGTTAATTTTTAATGCACTTGTTGGTTGAGCCAGCCACTCTTGTAGGCTAATCGGTTGATTAACAATAGGGACCGTACATCGACCACTTTGTTCACAGGCACTAATCACTATTTTTTGCCATTGTTCATGTTTTTTAGCTAAACGTTCACTATTGAGTTTAACACCACAGCGTTCAGTAAAAATAGGCGTAATAGTATTTACGCCTAATTCAACGGATTTTTGCAGGGTAAAGTCCATTCGGTCACCACGAGAAATACCTTGAGCAAGATGAATGTTAAGTGGCGATTCAATGTCTATTTTTTGATAGTAATTAATTAAAACGTCAGCATGTTTTTTACTGACATTAACTAGTTGGCCTTGAAACTCACCATAACACCCATCTGACTTTAGACCATTAAATACCGTTATGGCATCACCTTCTTTAAGACGAAGAACTCTAACCGTGTGGCCGAAAGTATCATCATTTAGCGCGTAGGTTTGTCCAATTAAAAATTCGGTGTGTTGATAAATTCTAGGGTTGGACATTAAGTTACCTGATAATAATTTTATTTTTCTTCTATAAATACAAGATAGGGGCTGATGGTCAATATTTCAATGCAAAAGAGTTTTTATTTTAGTGATAAAAAAACCTCCAAAGGGAGGTTTTTAAAGTGATTTTAATTGTTAATATCTTTGTTTAACTTAGCAGATGTTAACTGATGTTAGTTATGCGTTTATAAACCAGCAGCTTTACGTAATACATCAGCTTTGTCAGTTTTTTCCCAACTAAAAGCGGTAAAAGTATCATCACCAACCGTCATCTCAAATGGTTCACGGCCAAAGTGGCCATAAGCAGCCGTTTGTTGATACATTGGATGAAGCAAGTCTAACATTTTTGTGATGCCGTATGGTCTAAGGTCGAAATGTTCGCGTACCAGCTCAACTAATTTTTCTTCTGATACTTTGCCAGTGCCAAAAGTATCAATTGAAATTGATGTTGGCTCAGCAACACCAATGGCGTAAGAAATTTGTATCTCACAACGATCGGCAAGATTAGCGGCAACAATGTTTTTTGCGACATAACGGCCTGCATAAGCCGCACTTCGATCTACTTTTGATGGATCTTTACCTGAGAATGCACCACCGCCATGACGAGCCATGCCGCCATAAGTATCAACAATTATTTTACGACCCGTCAAACCACAATCACCTACTGGCCCGCCAATGACAAAGCGGCCTGTTGGATTAATGTGATATTTCGTTTCACTTGTTAACAACTCTGCTGGAAGTACATGCTTGATAATATTTTCCATTACCGCACTCACTAAATCTTCTTGTTTAATATCTGGATCGTGTTGAGTTGATAAAACCACGGTATCAATCGCGACAGGTTTATTATCTTCATAGATAAAGGTCACTTGCGATTTAGCATCAGGACGTAACCAAGGTAAAATACCTGATTTACGCGCTTCAGCTTGACGTTCTACTAAACGATGAGAGTAATAAATCGGCGCAGGCATTAACGTTTCTGTTTCATTGGTTGCATAACCAAACATTAATCCTTGATCGCCAGCCCCTTGGTCTTCGGGATTAACTCTATCAACGCCTTGTGCTATTTCAGGCGATTGCTGGCCAATTAAGTTCATAATGCCGCAAGTCTCGCCATCAAAACCAACATCAGATGAGGTATAACCAATGCTACTAATAACATTACGAGTTATTTTTTCTAAATCAACCCAAGCTGTTGTTGAAACCTCCCCAGAAATGATTGCAACACCCGTTTTTACCATAGTTTCACACGCAACACGGGCGTGTTTATCTTTGGCTATAATGGCATCGAGTACCGCATCAGAAATTTGATCGGCAATTTTATCTGGGTGTCCTTCAGATACTGACTCTGAAGTAAAGAAGTTTCTAGACATAAGTTCTCTTTTCTATTCAATAACAATTAGTTAGTGTTTATAAATGTTTGATATAGACGTTAAAACGCTAACTATAGTAAAAATATGCGGCAATAATACTCTGTTGATGTGATTTTTCCTAGTTTTATTTACGCCTAGATGGCTAAACGTCTTTAATTGTTATTGTTGACTTGAGCAACATCAAGCTCAGTGTCTTATTGTAACTATATAAATATTATGTAATTGTTAGAAAAAGAATAAAAATAAAAATAGTAGTCCATACTTGCTAAAACATTAAGTGATATCACAAGGGAATATTGATGAAACAAATTAGGTCCTCACTCTTAGCTAGCTTGATATTAGGTGCATTTACTTACTCGAGCCAAGCGATTGAAGTTTTTAATAATGGAAAAACTGATTTCAACATAGAGGGAAATGTTTCAGTATTTTTTGTAAAAAATGATGAGTTTAGCGAGATTAGTGATGGTTTTTCCAGGTACTTATTTCATACTTCTCATACCATGACAAATGATTGGAAGGCACTAGCTAAGTTAGAATGGGGTGTGCAGGTTTCTAATACCGATAATCAAATTGTTGTTAATCATAATGGTTTAACCAGTACCGGGCCCTCTGAAGATAATGTTTGGTTACGGCAAGGTTATGTGGGGGTAGCTCATGATAAATACGGTAGTTTTACTATGGGTAAACAGTGGGGGGTTACTTATAATATTACCGGCGTGACGGACGTTTTTGATATCTTTGGTGCAGAGGCCGCAGGTGTTTATAACTTTGGTACTGATGGCGGTTTTTCCGGCACGGGTAGGGCTGAACAGGCTATGCAATATAATTGGAGTAATGATAAGTTAACAATTGGCGTGCAATACCAAGCAACGGAAGAAATTATTGACTTAGCAGCTCTGGGAGATGATGAACCCGAAGCAATTGTCAACTTTTCTAATTCTTACGGTTTCTCCCTTGTTTATCAAGCGCCTTATTCCATTGGTTTAGGTATTGGCTATAACAAAGCTAAAATATCACTGTCTCAACAACCGTTAAATAATGTTTCAAGTCTCAATGATATTTCAATCAGTGCTCATATTACTTATAGTCATTTACGTGCCAAAGGCTTTCAGATGTCTCTTGTCTATGCCGCAATGGAAAATCACGAATGGAACGATGCGGGCAAAGTGATGAATAAATCTACTGGAATTGAATTGCATAGTTCCTATCGTTTTGACAATGATATTGCGTTAGTTTTAGGGTTCAATTCTTTAAAAGATGACTCTAAAGCTGACTTCGGCTCAAATGGTTTATTCCATAAAAAATACATTGTTGTTGGGGCAAAATATCATTGGATAGAAGAATTTCATTTATATACAGAATTTAAAATTGACAGTTCAACGGCTTCTGATCAAGGAGTCGATTTATCAGAAGATGCTTTTGGTATTGGTATGGCGTATGAGTTCTAGCGGTTATATTCAGAGGTTTAATTTTACAATGGTTGTAGAATTAATGGACCTTGCCAAAAGTCGCTAAAAAGCTGTTGCTGTTGTCTGTTTACTTTTGAACTTAAAAAAGAATACTGCCCAGGCCCTTTGTTGGTCGTTAGTGAGTTTTGTTCAGCTAGCTTACGTTTTAGTTGTAAGGTCACTGGCACTGCTGTTTCTACTAAATTCATGGTATTACCAACAATATGTCGTATTTTATCTGTTAAAAATGGGTAATGCGTACAACCTAGTACCAAAGTATCAACATTTTTTGTTAATAAAGTCGCTATAAACCTTCTTAGCAGCGTATTACACTCTTGCGTGTTTATTTTATTGGCTTCAATTAGCTCAACCAATCCCGGACATGCTTGAATATGTACTTGTACATCATTTTTATGTTGTTCAATAAGGTTTTTAAATCGACTATTTTCCGCGGTAGCCTGAGTAACTAAAATGCCAATGTTTTTCGTTAGACTTTGTTGAGCTGCTGGTTTTATTGCTGGCTCTACACCAATAATGGGAATGTTAATTTTTTCACGTAATTGATCAATGGCATTAACGGTTGCGGTATTACACGCTATTACTAATGCTTTAACTGATTTAGACAGTAAAATATTACTGATTTCATTAACGCGTGATTGAATAAACTCGACAGATTTTTCACCATAGGGACTATAAAGCGTATCAGCCACATAAATAAGATTTTCATTAGGTAATTGATGAGCAATAGCTTTGGCAATTGATAAACCACCTACGCCGGAGTCAAAAATACCTATAGGACGATAATCCCCTTTTAAACTCATTTCTTTTGTATCACTTATCATACTGCGGCATTGTTTTAATCTTACTGGCAGCAGTTATAAGGATTTTTACGGCTAAAGTAAAGCTATCATTTGTGATGAAAATGTTATATAAATCGTTTTGTTTATATAGTGTTTCAATCTTAAGGTTAAGTATGCAAAGTGATGTCTCCTTTAGGCGTTTAAAACAATTTCCCCAACTGATGTGGATTTTAGTCTTTGGTGCATTCATTACCCGTGGTAGTTATTACATGGTTTGGCCTTTTCTTGCCGTGATTTTATATGAAAAATTTTCTCTTTCAGCTACCGAAGTTGGTTTAATATTATCTTCAGCAGCATTGGTAGCGGTATTTGTTGGTTTTATTGGTGGTGCATTATCTGACCGCTTTGGTCGACATCAGCTAATGTACGCCAGTGGTATTTTATATGTCATCTCTTTTTCTTTACTGGCACAAGTCGACACTATTTCAGGATATATCGTCGTTATTACCTTATGTTCAATCGCCACCGCTATTTGGCAACCGCCAACATCAGCATTAATTGGTGATATTATTCGTGATGCTAAAACTCGAGAGTTAGCAATGCAAGCCAGATATTTTGCTGTCAATGTCGGCTCTGCTATTGGTCCAATGTTAGGTGTGCGCTTTGGCTTAACAGGTCAGCAATCTAGTTTTTATATAACCGCCTGTGCTTTTGCATTTTTACTGGTTTTGTTGTTCTGGGGATTTTCACAAGAAAAGAAAAAGCAGCAAAAACTAGTTTCATTAGCTCAAGAGAAAGCCAATAAAAATATTGGCGACCAGCAGCTAAAAGAGGTATTGCTGCAAAGTGAAATGACAGAAAAGTCTCCACCGGCGAAACTGTCCCAAACGGTAAAGATTTTAATCCAAGACAAAGTTCTGCAGTGCTTAATTGCCGCTAATATTTTATGTATGTTTATATACGGTCAAATGGATACTTCGCTTATTCAATACTTAAATCGTGCCCATGTGCCGAATTTATTGCAATTGATCTCATCAATGATCTTTACAAATGCCTGTGTAATAGTCACTAGCCAGTTTGTATTATTGCGACTTATGGCTCAACTTACCCTGATTAATCGAATTCAAATAGGATTAGTATTGCTAGCGTGTTCGCAGTTATGGTTAGCATTTAATCCACTAACATTTTTCTGGGGCTGGATAGGCGCTATCATTGTAATGAGCTTGGCTGAGGCGATATTATTTCCAACCATGAATGTTCATATTGATCGTCTTGCTCCTGATCATTTGCGCGGAGCATATTTTGGCGCTGCTTCATTTTATTCTTTAGGTTTTGCTCTTGCGCCACTGGGCGGAGGCATAATACTTGATAGCTTAGGCGGATTTTGGCTGTTTATCATCAGCTCGGCATTATGTGCAGTGGTTATATATTTATACAGCATTATCGAGAGTTTGCCTCGGCCTGATTTTACTAAAACTAAGGTGCCCTCATTGGCTGATGGTTAGTGACAGTCTTTATCAAAGATCAATTATTAAGAGTAAATTATGAAATCAATTATTGTCGATAATCATCTTATAACCCCTTCAAAAATCGTTTGTATTGGACGTAATTATGTCGATCATATAACTGAGCTTGGCAATGAAATACCAGATGAAATGGTGGTATTTAACAAACCTAATTCTGCTATTTCATCTAAACTATTATCACATCACCAAGAACAGCTTCACTATGAAAGTGAGTTATGTTTTGTTATTAAAAACGGTCAGATTTGTGCCGTGGGGTTCGGTCTAGATATCACCAAACGCTTTTTACAAAGTAAACTTAAAACTAAAGGATTACCATGGGAGCGAGCTAAAGCATTTAATGGCTCTGCTGTTTTTAGTAATTTTCTCTCAATCAAGCAAGATCAAATAAATGAGACATTATCACTTGAGTTATCCATTAATGATGAGATTGTTCAACGCGGGGGGATTGAGTTAATGATCTACAAACCAGCTGACATTATAGTAGAGTTAAAAATTTATACAGATCTAGAGGATGGCGATATTATCATGACAGGCACACCTAAGGGTGTTGGTTTAATCGTTGAAGGGGCATATTTTAAAGGTCGAGTACTCAGTGGTGCTAATGAAATAGTTTCAGCAAGTTGGATAGCCAGTTAAATGTCTAAATGGTATTCGATGGGGTAATAGCATGTTGTTCGAGTATCACGCGGAAATCGCAGTTTTTTAGAGCGGGAATTAGTATATATAAGGTGCTTCCAAGATGCCGCAGTCTTCTTTAGTCCTGAACACCGTGTGTTCAGGGCGGAAATCGCATACTGTCCGTAGGCTTCCCGATACGAGCCGGGCTTGCACAATAGTCAGTGGTTGAATTCCTGAAATAAAACTTATCGGCTCAGGGACATAGAAAACATACAAACACCCCAGAAGACTTAAACATTATAACTAAACTTTAAGCATCAAGGTAAGTGTTTTATTGTAATCAGAGGTTAACCGTTGTTTATTTAGGCTTTTTAATTAAATAGTAAGCAAAAAGCTAGGTGACTTGGAGTTAAACAGTTAAGTCTGCTTTTCTTTGCTCTCAAACATGGCTCGTTCAATGGTTGATTTGAGTAAATTAATTTTACTCTGATAGGCTTTTCGCTCACGCGCTATTTGTGCTTGTGCGGCTAATAATTCGTTTGATAAATTTAGAGCTGTCATTAACAACGATTGCTCTGGTGTGGTGATCATTGTACAGGAGTTAGACTTTATGATGCGGGAGTTTAGTTCATCAGCGGCGCCAAGCAACGCACTTTCTTGACCTGAAGGGCAGGAAATCTTTAAGGTTCTGTCGGCAATGGTAATTTCGAGATGTTGCTGACCCATGCGGCTGTTACTTCCTAATACACTAATTATGATTGATTTAAAAATAGCCGAAAATAACGGCGTAACGAGCACTATAACGGCGCTGGTTTTACTATGCAAGCCCTCGCTTTTATCTATGGTCGAATTCCTTGCTCATCAAGATGTTTATTTGTCTAACATTGTCTAGTAAGAAACTTAGGTGAGTGTTACGATAGCGAGCAATACCTGTCTTATTTTTGAATCATTATATGTCCAATAATACCATTGAAGAAAACACCTTAGACTTCGCCTCCGCACAAGCTATTATTTCTACAGAAAGTGTACCTATTCATACTGCCGAGTTACATGGCGTATTAACGGGCTTAATATGTGCTGGTTTTTCTTTTGAATCACATGATTATATAACCATGATCACTGACCTTTTTAATAATGGTGAAAGCTTACCGGTAAAAGTGAAAAGCATTGTTAAATTAATGTTTAGTGATATTTGGAAGAATATTTTGGACGACTCTTTTAGTTTTCAATTAATGCTACCAGATGATGATGACTCCATTACAGAGCGTGGCCATGCGATAAGTGTTTGGGTGCAAGGCTTCAACTTAGGTTTTGGTCTGCATCAAAAAGACACAGCGATAGTTTCTGAAGATGTTAAAGAAGTGCTGAGTGACTTTGCTGAAATTGCTAACTTGTCTGATGAGATGGAAGAAGATGAAGACAATGAACAAGCTTATTTTGAAATCTCGGAATATGTTCGAATTTCAGCACTGCTTTGTTTTACAGAGCTTGGTGTACCGCCAGAAACTAAGCCAACTCAAGATACCTTACACTAATGAAGCATACATTATTATCGGTTGATGAATTCACGAATAGGCGGCAACGTTTTATTGAGCAAATGCCGAAACATAGTATTGCTCTTATTGGTGCTGCTAGTGAAGTTACCCGTAGTAATGATACTGAATATCCATTTTGTCAAAATAAAAATTTTTATTACCTCACCGGTTTTAATGAACCTGAAGCTGTTCTAGTATTAATTCGCTCTGGGGATGATCTTAATCATAATGGCCAAAGCATTTTATTTTGCCGAGATAAAGATCCACTTCAAGAAGTATGGCATGGCCTTAGAGTTGGACCCAAGCAGGCTAAAAGTGATTATGGTTTTGACCAATGTTTTGTTTTAAGTGATCTTGATAAATTAATTCCTCAATTCATCAATAATAAGCAGCAATTATTATTTTGTCATGGCAATGTGCCTGCATTTGACAAGCAAATTTTTATTTGGTTAGCAGCGGTTAAAGCTGGTAACCGACAGGGTAAAAAAGCGCCGAGTGTTATTCTAGATTGCACCAGTATAATTCATGAGTTAAGGCTGATTAAAAGCGATAATGAACTTTGCATTATGCGTAAGGTCAACCAAATAAGTGGTATTGCTCATCAACGAGCGATGCAGCAATCAAGCGTTGGACAATTTGAATACCAAATTGAAGCTGAAATTTTACATGAGTTCGCTCGTAATGGTGCAAGACACCCAGCCTATTCCTCTATTGTTGCTGGCGGGGATAATGCAAATATTTTACATTACACCGATAACGACCAGATTTTAAATGATAATGAATTATTATTAATTGATGCTGGTGGCGAACTTGCCGGCTATGCTGCAGACATAACTCGTACTTTCCCTATTAATGGCAAATTTACTGCGGCGCAAAAAATAATTTATCAGCTTGTTCTCGATGCACAAGAATTGGCTATTAACGCCATTAAACCTGAAGTGAATTTTTCCCAGTTAAATACCTTAGTTTGTGATTTTTTAACAAAAGAATTATTCTTACCCTTCGGAGACTCTTCTTCCACTTGCCTTGAACCTTCGACGTCCAGTGCTCTTTGAAAGCAGCCGGAAGCAAGGAGT
>JALJPB010000133.1 GCA_022969175.1 Colwellia sp.
AAAATTTAGACCAACAACTATTGGCTTTCCTCCAAAACCATGTTTATTACATTTTGCTCGTACTATTACCTTAGAAATTCCTGTTGGAATTTTGATATTACACTGACTGCGTGTAAATGGTTGCTCATTGTCGTGAGGGTGACCAAGTCGACGGTATCCAAGTTGATTTCCCTCTAAATCTATCACCTCCCAGCCATCTGCATAATGTTCCCAGCCTTGGTCATTGTGTCGAACTGAAGTATCAAAACACCAACTGCCGCCAGATTTTTTAGTAGCGACAACATGTGTAACCTGAGCAAATTCTAACGAGGTAGAATAAGTATCCATGTCAAATTTTGATGCCAATGCTGATGATGCAAACATCGATAATATTAGTAGTAGTCTCATGAAGGCCTTGTTGGTTAATCGTGCGTTTTTCAAGCTAGTAGTCGATTAAGAATTTACCCAATTAGTCATTGATAAGTCCTTAACTAAATCTAAAAACTTCTAATTAATAATTAAGTAGTTGAAATTTATGGTTATAAAGTATTTGTAAGTAAATCGATTTGAGATGGTATTTTAGCTAAACGGGTCAATATTGATAAATAACATAGGAAAACCCTATCTTAAAAAAGGTTAAAGTCGAGTGGAAGCGCGTTTTAGTTGATGAACTTATACAAGTAAAATTATAGTTCGTCGTCTTTGAATTAGAAAGAATGAGTTAGGTTGATTAAGTGAGTCTTTTGGGTCAGAACTTTTAAGGATCGTTCGAGTAAGAAATTTCGAAGCCATAGAATATGAGTAACGGAACAACTGATTAAAGTCTATGCCTACGATTTACTGTCAGTTGAGTTTTAGCTGTTTGAGTAAAGCAATATAACCCGGCTCATCACCAAGTAACTTAAAAGCAGGTTCGATGACTAATTTAAGCACTTCTAAATCTCGTTTAGCCACCAAAGTTTGCAACAATAAAATCGATTTTTTATTTTCACCAGCCCAAGCATAAAACTTTGCTTTCTCATAGTTGTTAAAAGTAGGGGGTTTTTCAACGATGAAATTAAGCGCACTACTACGGCCCTTATTTTTCAGCAAAACTATAAACTCATCAATGGTCTTTTGCGGTATCTTAAGTTCTTTAAAAAATAACGGCGCATGAATTAACAGAGAATCATGATTGCCACTTGCTAATGAATTCCAGACATAAAGTGATTCTCGGTAACCAGCAGAAAAAATGGCCGACTTATTCGCCACTTCTTGATCAGCCCCTTTAAAATCCCCACGGTAATATAAAGCCTGATATGCCCTAGTTTTATTGTAAGCTTGTGGGCTAATCGTCATCATATGTATTGCCAGCTGTTCAGCCTTATCAAACCTCTTGGTAATTAATGAATATTCGATGTACCATTCTAAGACCATCAGGTCCTGGTTTTTTCCTTCAAAAGCCAGTTGAAAAGCTTGACCCGCAGCTTGATAATCATAATCTTTATACAGATATGTTAACGCCATCGCCAACTGAACATAAGGCGAATTGGGGTCAAGCTGTAAAGCCTTAGTAGCTAATTTACTCGCCTTATCAATAAACTCACTAGTTTGTTCGCCTCCTGTTAAGGATCTAGAACGATAACCATAAAAATAACCATGAGACAGATGAGCATAAGCTTCCGCATAATCAGGATAAAGATCGATAGCCTGCTGATAAGCATTCATCGCTTTTTCATGTTCACCTTTGTAATGATAAAACTGAGCTAGTAAAAAACGTTGATATGCTGCGGCAGGTATCTGTTTTAACGTAACATTTTTCGTTGACAAATTTAACCGAGTGACTATTTCAGAGGCGACTTCTGCTTGTATTTCGAACAAGTCACTTAAATTGCGTTGATAGGTTTCACTCCAAATATGGACATCTCTAACTGCATCAATTAATTGTGCCGTCACCTGAATTTTATCACCTTCCAGTTGAACTGAACCTTCTAAGACCCATTCTACATTTAATTGTTCAACCACTTCCTTTATGGGTACTTTTTTCACTTTATATTGCATAACGGAAGATCTAGACGTTACTTGTAGATCTGACTCTTGTACCAGTCGATTAATTATAGCTTCTGTTAAACCATCGGCGATATACTCACGATTTTTGATAGACGAATAATAGTCGAATGGCAAAACCGCCAATCTGATAGGTTGGTTTGAGTCAGGGTTTATATCTGAGGTGTCAACCTCGGGGGGTAATTGAAACCAAAATAGTGTGGCAATAACCAATACGAGTAGAGCTGCAATCATCCAGTTTAGTTTAATGTTACGGCTATTCGAGGACATTGCTTTAACTGGCGCTATCAGTTGATATCCTTTTCTGGGTAAAGTCTTGATATAAGCAGGTGTTTTGAAATTATCGCCTAAGGCCTTGCGCAAGCTACTAATTGCAACATTAAGTACATCATCAGCGACTACTTGATTTTTCCATAGCTGATCAAGCAGTTCATCTCTGGAAACCACACGTTCCCGATTAGTCATAAGATAAACCAATAATTGCATCAACTTTGAATCAAGGTCTTTGTGCTGATGTTTGTTTTGAATACTTAAGCCATCAAGCTTAACTTGCCAATCACCCACCAAAAATGTATTTTCTTTCGACATTGCAATAACTTATTAGACGTTGAGTGGTTCGCACTTTACCAAAAACAGAGTGATACTGCACTAAAGCTGTGTCTGATTAGATATTACAGCCCTTGCTTTATCACTGATTAGTCAAAAAGTGCCTTCCACCGTAATATCGATGATATAACGGGCTTTTAACAGTCATATCTTAATGACCGCTTTATGTCTTGGAACTGACGTAAGTGGTGGAAACTCTAACTCTAACGCCAACAAAACGTACTTAGTTGCCATTATTTTCTTGTGATTTGTGAAGATCCACAGTTAAGCTCGTCGGGAATGAGAATATTCTCGGTATTCTTATTTAAGGGAAAAATTCACATGTTGGAGAATGTGTCTGCGCAGAACCTTTGAGATTCGAAATCACTAAATGTAATTGGTTTCTAATGATCACTTTTGCCACAATGTTATGTTGAATTAACCCCTAATTAGGTTACCTGACCAAAAGAACTTTTGGTGGCTGTAATTTTTTACCGTAAATATTGTCATGGTGTGGGTGTTTTGATTTATCCTGGCTGATAATCACCCGCTTACCAAAATACTGATCCATTATCTGACGGGCTACAGGACCGGCATTAGTTCCCCCTCCGCCTTTTGCCACATTTTCTATCGCTACAGCGATTACAATTTCTGGATTTTCATAAGGGGCAAAGGCAATAAACATGGCATTATCGCGTTTATTCTCTTCGGTAGCTGCTGCATCGTATTTCTCACCTTCTTTTAATCCTGCCACTTGCGCCGAACCTGTTTTTCCTGCGGCATCATATTTAGTGCCTTTAAATGCTGAATAAGCTGTGGCACCTAACTTTTGCGCCGTATTATGCATGGCATCGAGGATAATATCCCAGCTATCTTCTTGTCCTAAAACGATTGGCGCTTTTTCATCATATTGCATGTCGGTAATTAAGGGAGAAGGCGAACCCAGCTCTTCGTTTGTTTTGGGTGTATTATTCGCTTCAGAGGTGGCTTTAAGTAAATGGGGAACTTTGATGACACCCTTATTTACCAGAATAGAAGTGGCCTGTGCCAGCTGTAACGGTGTGGCGGTCCAGTAACTCTGGCCTATACCGGTAATTACGGTTTCTCCCCCATACCAGGGTTGGTTATAACGAGCTCTTTTCCAAGCCGCACTCGGCAAAATACCTTTCTTTTCTTCATGAATATCTATGCCGGTTAAATCACCAAAACCAAACTTTCCCATCATTTCACTGATATTATCTATGCCTAATTTATCGGCGAGGGTATAAAAATAGACATTGCACGATTTTTCGATGGCCTTGGATAAATTAACCCAGCCATGGCCCCATCTACTTATTTCACCATACTTCCTTTTTACCCCTTTTATTTGAAACCAGCCGGGATCATAGATCCTACTTTCTGAAGTGATTATATTAGCGTCTAATCCTGTTAACGCTAGAAACGGTTTTACCGTAGACGCGGGCGGATATTCACCTTGTACGGCACGGTTAAGAAATGGTGAATCTTTGGAATCTGTGATTTTTTTATAATTTTTACTACTAATACCATGAACAAATAAGTTACCGTCGTAGCTAGGATTCGAATACATGGCCAAAATACCTCCGTCACGAGGATCTATCGCAACAACTGCACCACGCTTGCCTGAAAGGGCTCGTTTGGCAATCATTTGCAGTTCAATATCTAAGGTTAAGGTCAGATCTTTACCTGGAACAGGCGGAGTAAAATTTAAGGTACGGATAATCCTACCTTGGTTATTTACTTCTACTGCTTGATGGCCAATGGTACCGTGCAGAATTTTTTCATAGTATTTTTCCAGCCCTAACTTACCAATGTTACGGGTAGCCGCATAATTTGCTGATATGCCATCGTCTTCTAATTTATTAGCATCTTTGCGGTTGATACGGGCTACATAACCCAGGGTATGTGTGGTGAGGTAGCCAAATGGGTAATAACGCTTAAGCTTAGCATCAATGAAAACACCGGGGTACTTGTGTTTATTAACCGAAAATAGCGCGATTTGTTGATCACTTAGCTGAGATTTTAATTCTAACGGTTTGAAACGGCGTTTCCCTTTTAGCGATTCGAAAAATCTTCGCTGCTGTTCATCACTGATACCAAGCAATGTGCTGACATTGACAATAGTTTCTTTCATATCATCCACTTGCTCAGGGATGACATCTATACTATATACTGGCTTGTTTTCCGCTAGCAATACGCCATTACGATCATATATAAGGCCCCTGTTTGGCTTAACAGGTAGCAATTTTATTCTGTTACTATTTGAACGTGTCTGGTATTTGTCATAAGAATTTATTTGAAAACCATAGATATTGCTAAACAATACCAATACTAGGACGACCAGCCCGATAAATGCGATAAATGTTCGACGGGAAAATAAATTTGCTTCAGCACTATGATTACGGATAGCGACACGTTTTTGTTGATTGAATTTTGTCTTTTTTCGCACAAAGTGATCCTAATTCGTTAATTCATGACGGTCTACTGATCGCTCTGAGGAGACATTAATGTTTTCAATCTCTTACGTCAACTAATCGTACGAAGTGATCTTAATCCATGAAGGTATGCTGAGTTGTCTTATTTCGTTTTCGTGGACACTATAATTGTTGTAGAGATACATAAGGCATTGCAGGAATTTGGCAGCGCCAGAGTATAATTTTCCGTAGCCGCGCTTTGTTATATTTTATGCCAGTGATTTTTATTATGGTTCAGTGAGACCACTCATGCGAAAAGGCCTCGGTTAAATACAGCATGACTAATTTTATTCTTGCTACATTACGTAAGTCAGGGTGCGTTAATAGCCATAAGTTACTGGGTTTGCTCTCTTGAACGGCAAATAGTTTTATTAGTTCAGGGCGACATTGATCGTCAGGTAAAAATGCCAAACCTTGCCCAGATTCGACAAAATAAGACATCGCAGTTAAATCATCACAGCGAGTTACAACTTGGTTGGCAAAGTGTTTATCTAGCCAGATGAATGCAGACAGACGGCACAAGGCTCCTGTAGCACCAATTAAAGCATGATTGTTCAACTCTTCCATATTGTTGGGTAAACCAAACTTATCGCTATATTTATTACTAGCAAAAACACTCCAGTTAAGAGTACTAACCTGCTTGCCAATCAAATGTTCCGGTGGTGAATGTGTCGCTCGCACCGCGATGTCAGCTTGACGATTTGACATATTGAATTCTTGGTTACTTACTAACAACTCAATCTGTATTTCAGGATATTTGACATTAAACTCGGAAATATAGCGAGGTAGATAACGATAAGCGATATTGTTGGCAGCGGTGATCTTAACGATACCCTTGGGTTGAAAATCTTTGCCAACAATGTGGCGCTCTATCCCATCAAAAGAATTTTCGATATTTTGTGCAAGGTCAAGCATCTCATGCCCTAGTGCGGTCAATTCATAGTTGTTATTTATACGTTCAAATAGCTTGCCAGCTATTTTTTCTTCAAAGGCATTTAAGCGTCTGAAAATAGTAGAGTGATTAACTAAAAGGTCATTGGCTGCCCCAGATAAAGATCCACGACGAGCAATCGCTAAAAATACCTTCAATGAATTCCAATCCATACAATCCTTCTCATGGTTACTGCACTGTACCGCATTGCATTGTTGCAATTTCACTTTGCATATATTGCCAATTTACCTGCAATTGCGCAAGACGCATAATATAAAAACACTTAATTGAACAAGAGACAATCACAATGAACAATTTACTTAATTCAGACATCAGCACATTTATCTTACGAATTTCGCTCGCAACGGTCTTATTGGCACACAGCCTTTACCTTAAACTGGTGGTATTTACTTTGGCAGGCACCGCACAATTTTTTGCTTCAATTGGGTTACCAGAAGTACTTGCCTATTTAGTATTCCTCAACGAGGTTGTTGTTGGTGTAGCACTGCTACTGGGTTTCAAAACTCGCTTTTTTTCAGCACTGGTTATACCGGTTTTACTTGGCGCTACATGGGTGCACTCGACCAATGGATGGTTATTTACTAACACAGGAGGGGGTTGGGAATATCCGTTACTGCTTACCGTAATGGCAATAGTACAAATTGGCTTAGGCGATGGAAAATACGCTATCAGTACTCATCTTCAGTCAAAACAAAAGCTAATCAGATCATAGGATCGTTATTCCATGAAACAACAAAACCGCCATTTTATTACTCATCTTTAATTAAGGAGTAATTAATGAAGACACCTGAACTCTCTTATATTTATGTGGATACCAATCCATAATCAGTGATTGTTCAAAGAAGATATCGCTAAGTAATATAGTGAAATGTAGGTATTATCTGAGTTGATATTCATTGTGGGTGTCTTCGTTATTTGCTCAAGTTATTAAGCATTCAGCTATTTTATAACGACTTCAACAAATGATTTGCGATAGTTGTTAAGTTCAACTTTATAATTTTTTATCAAAACCATAAAGTTCCATGAACAATGAAGAAATTACAACTTATCAATATGGTAAAGTCAGTTCCTAATCTCTTCCCCCATTTCTAAAGAAACCTATTTATGAAAAAACTTAAACTACTTATTACTACGCTCGCGGTTTCGTTTATTTGTACCACTTCTGCGCATACCGATCCCCATACACACAGCAACCATACTCAGCTTATTGAGTTACCATCGATAAAAAAAGTACCTTCAATAGATATTTTTTCAGAAAAAGATAAAGTCGATGGTTATAACATAAAACTAGAAGTCATAAATTACCTGCTTGAGTCACCTAATAACACAGATAATGTTCACTCAACTAATATAGTGAATGGTCATGCACACCTTTATATTAATGACACCAAGGTAATGCGCATTTACGGTAATAGTTTTCATGTGCCTGAAAGCGCGCTGCTTTTGAATACCAATAAGCTCGAGGTGACACTAAACAATCATGACCATCAAACATGGTCAGCAAATGGCAAACCAATCAAGGATATTATCTTTATCAAAAAATAAACCCTTTGATACGTTATTGAAAACGCTATAAAGCCATAAGTTGTTTTTGTTGAGTGCAGCTTATGGCTTTTTGTTCATGCCATTAAGGTGACAAATAATCTAATAGATAGATTGCTTCAAGAAAAAATGTCTAGATATACTCGGTAAATTTAGACTTACCCTTTAAGGTAACTCTCAATTCTTACACTTCATTATTTAGCATCACCTAACATCACGTAACATCATCTAATTTACCTGCCCATAATTTGATATCATCTAACTAGATAATTATAATTACTTCAATATGTTAACTAATTCCGATCTGATATATTTATCCTCGAACACTATGTTAAAAAAATGTTAACTTCAAATTGAGGTGCTTACCTTTTGCCAAGAATATCGACTTACGGTATTCGATAGGGAAGTCAAAATACATTAAATTGAGAAATAATTAACGTAAATGAAACAATAAATAAGGAAGTAAATAATGTTATCTATTAAAAAAATTGCTCTGGCCGTTCTCTGCTCTATATCCTTGTCTTGCCCACTTTTATTTTCAACCGCTGTCATGGCAAAAGAAGTTAAAGTCGTTAGCTATAATGTATTATCGGGCAGTAACTGGGAAACACGTATGGACGATGTAGCACGTGAAGTACTGGCTCATAATCCCGACATCATCGCCTTTCAAGAAGTATTACCGTCACTTAGACGCAGAGATAGCGATGATCAACAGTCAGGTCTTGAGCGAGAGTTTTCTGATGATAAATGGCAATTCTTTCGATGGAATCAAGAATTTGGCCATCGTAATTGTGCACCAATAGTAGTAAACACCGATCGCTTCACGGTAGTCGCCAATGGTAGTCTAATTTTAGATTTTACTGATGAAATAACAGAGGCTCAATGGCAAGATTTATGGGATTTACATGATTATTTTCATAAAGAACATACCTTTGTTGAGATCCGTTATGTAACTTGGGTAGTTGTGGAAGATACTGATGGTCAACGCTATTCAGTAATGAATACTCACTACGAAACCTATCCTGAAGCAGAACACGGCGCACCAGAAGACCCAGTAAAAAAGGCTTATTTTGAAGAACTGTTACACCGCGTTTTTGTGCATATGTCGACAAAATCTGTTGAGCAAGGTGAATTTTTACGTCAAACATATAATGCTTCGCCAATCCTAGTGGGTGACTTTGAATATGGTGACTTAACAGACCCGGCAATTAAAACCATTGTTGATGGCGGTTATTTCGATACATGGTTAGCACTAAATGTTGAAAGCAATCAAAATAGAAGACCAGCTCGCGGTATTGATCATATTTTTGCATCAAATGAGCTAACCGTAAAAGAAGCCTTTTATGATAATGATGCAACAGCCTCTGATCATTCTCCTCTTATCGCTGTATTTGAGCTAGATGGCACAACTATTCCCGATCCAGATGAAGCTGAACCTAAAACAACTATCTTAGAACAAGCTATTGCATCAGAAGAAAGCACATGGCAGCGTTTTAATTATACTGTTGAAGAAGGCGTTACCTCACTTAATATTATTTTACAGGGTGGCGAAGGTGAAGCAATTCTTTACCTCCGTGAAGGAGAGAGAGTTTCACGTAAAAGATACGATTGCATGGCGACAATCAACGACCATTCACAAGAATGTTTGATTGAAAACCCCAAGCCCGGTAATTGGACAATAGGCCTTTATAAAATATCAACTTATAGTGATAAAACATTAACCGCCGTTACAGAATAGACAACGGTTGGTAAGTAAGAATAACAATAGTCGTCAGTTATAAGGCTATAAAATTCCGCGTTAAAAGTACTTTTATGTAACAATATTTAGTGTCTGTTAATTAACCAGTCCATTTAGCGTGTGCTTATCGCAGACTGGCTAAATATTTAGCCAGTCTGCGCTCTGCAAATTAAAATTTGTAAAGATGAATGAAGATTTTACTGACGGCAGAAGGCGTACCGTCTTTTGGCGCTCTTGCTGCGATTTTTGTAGGGTTCATTAATTGGGTCTAAGTGTCTCAATAATCTGAGCATCGACCCAATGAGGATTTCCTATCCAATAAGTACTTCCATCTTCTCTAACCTTTTTATCTCCCCTCCAAAAAAATAAATATTTTCCATCAGGTGTCACCCTCGGGCGCTGTTCATAGGCTGATGTATTTATCTTATCTCCCATGTTAATTGCTGTTCCCCATGAACCATCTTTCAGTCGAAAACTAATATAGATGTCAGGAGTATCTTCACCTACTTTCTCAGCATCCCACATTAAATAGGATTCATCTGGAGCAATGAAGGGGTGGGCAATATATTTTCCGGTGTTAATCCCCTCGTTCATTTTTTGTGGCGTTTCATATTTGCCGTTTATACGACGTGAATAACTCATATGACCTATGCCGTTTCTTTTGAAATCTATAAAATAAAAATAAAAAGTTCCTTTAGCGGAGACGGT
>JALJPB010000134.1 GCA_022969175.1 Colwellia sp.
TCAATAGGTGCCGTTAGGCCAACACAAGGAAAAACCTTAGCGGTTATGCAAGTAACAGGGGGCTCGCAAAGTTTTAACGCAATCAATAACATGAGAATACTGGGGCGCTGGATGAGAATGTTAACAATCCCTAACCAATCATCTGTGGCAAAAGCTTATAACGAGTTTACTGACAATGGCATAATGAAACAGTCACCTTATCGTGACCGACTTGTTGATGTTATGGAAGAGTTGATGCGCTTTACTTATTTAACTAGAGATCAAAGTGAATTTTTACTCGACAGATATAGTGAAAGACGTGCAGGTCAACCCAAACTGATCGCTATGTAATTTCATAAACCAGTATTACGCCAGTTTTTTTGCTGGCGTATTTAACTAGTGATTCGACTAATGTAGGTGCACTTAATCTTTGGCCATCAAATTAGACCTAATATCCTAATGCACGAAGGCTATTAATATAGGTTGAAGGGAAATATGATCCTTGCTCAATATTCTTAATCTGGTCAGTTAGTTACTCGTATGATGCCAAGTGAAAAGATTAACCTAGATTTGTGATAAAACGAAAACATATTGTGCAAAATAAGATTACTGAATAACGTAAGGAATCGCAGTATAATAGCGGAAAAAGTATTAAAGATATTTTATCAAAGGTAGTTAAAACTTAGTATGGCAGAGCAAAAAGAACATCCCGAGCTAACAGTTACGCAGATTTATCCAACTGAAAACAGTATTGCTGAGCCAATAAAATCAGACTCAAGAAAACCAGATTCAACAAAAAAGAGTACGGCTGTTAGTCGTGAAGTTGATAAAGCTTCGCCTAAAATTGTGCTTGCTACCCTTAATGCTAGGTTCTTTCACACCAGTTTTGGTTTGCGTTATCTTTACGCTAATTTAAAAGAATTACAGGAATATTGTGTAATACAAGAGTTTATTATTCAGACTCGCGCTATTGATATTGTCGAACAAATATTAGCATCCAAACCCGATATTGTTGGCTTTGGTGTTTATATTTGGAACATAGTTGAAACCACCAATGTTGTTAACCTATTGAAAGTGATCGCCCCAGAAATTAAGGTTATTTTAGGTGGGCCTGAAGTAAGTTATGAAACTGAGCAGCAAACAATTGTAGATTGTGCTGATTATGTATTAACGGGCCCAGCGGATTTAAGTTTTTATCAACTGTGTAAAGATATAATCAATAAAACGCCACCGGATAAAAAAATTCTGAACTCTAAGCCGGTAGCGTTAGAAGAAATAGCATTGCCTTATCAGTATTATACCGATGAAGATTTAAAACACCGTTTGCTCTATGTTGAAGCGTCGCGGGGTTGCCCATTTAAATGTGAATTTTGTTTATCGTCTTTAGACAAATCATCCACGCCATTTGACTTAGAGTCATTTCTTGAACAAATGGGAATTCTCCATCAACGTGGTGCGAGAAATTTTAAATTTATCGATAGAACCTTTAATTTAAACATTAAAACCACTATGCAAATTATGCAGTTTTTCTTAGACAGAATGACTGACGATCTTTATCTGCATTTTGAAGTGGTACCCGATCACCTACCGAGAAAATTAAAAGAGCTATTAACGCAGTTTCCTGAAGGCAGTTTACAATTTGAAATAGGCATACAAACCTTTAATACCCAAGTACAAGCGAATATTAGCCGTAAGCAAAATAACGCCAAATCAAAAGAGAATTTACTGTGGTTAAGGGATAATACCTTTGCACATATTCATGCTGATCTCATTTTTGGATTACCCGGCGAAACCTTTGATTCCTTTAAGGATAGCTTTAACCAACTATATCATTGTCGTCCACATGAAATTCAAATGGGCATTTTAAAGCGACTAAAAGGCAGCCCTATAATTCGGCATACCGAGGCTTTCGACTTGCGTTTTAATCCATTACCGCCATTTAACATATTAAGTACCGACAGAGTAAGTTTTGCCACCATGCAACGTATTAACCGATTTGCACGATACTGGGACATGATTGGTAATTCTGGGCGTTTTAAATATTCATTACCCCATGTTCTGTCTGATCAGCCTTTTGATGATTTTATGGCTATTGCAGAGTGGATTTTTAACAAAACAGGGCAAATTCATAAAATTAATCTGAAAAAACTATATGAGCTAATTTCGCAATCGGTGGAAGCTTTATTCCCAGAAAAACATCAGCTCTTTATTGCAAAGGTTGAAGTAGACTACAAGGCATCGAAATTAAAAAGTCTCTTTAGTGGACTTTGCCTTTATGGGGATCAGCAGACGGAATCAACAAGTAAAAATAAATCATTACAGCGTCAACAACGCCATATGGGCTAATAGCAATCTGTTAACTTGTGCATAACTTATCAGACTGGAAATAATAGTTTCTTGTTTGCCATTCCTTAATCAGATACAAAAAAGCCACTTAAGAATTTTATTAAAAATCTTGAAGTGGCTTTTTTATTTTACTTAATATGGTCGGAGTAGCAAGATTCGAACTTGCGACCTCACGTCCCCCAGACGCACGCGCTACCAAGCTGCGCTATACCCCGAATCGCAAGCTGGGGATTAAAGTGCTTGCGGGGTGTATAATAATGATTTATTTGTTCAATGCAACGAAAAACAGTTTAATTGTTTCTTTTTGATGGTTTCTTAATCATTTATCAACATAAGACCATTATTATTGTTGAACTAGGCTGTATTGCTTAATAAAATTTACTCCATCGATCATTAATGGAAAATCAGAACTTTCAACAATAGGAGCCGCTAGTTGTCGAGAATAACTTTGAAAATTACCATTTTGGTCAATGAATACCGACTTATCTTTATTAAAAACCATAATGCCATTTTTCATGGTATTGGCGATTACTCTTTCTTTATTTAGGGTGAGTAAATCTGTTCCGTTACTAAATGAATAACTTGATTGCGATAACGGGCAGCCTAACCAGTTTTTCATTAAAGTTGGTTGTAAGTCCATATGGCTAGTTAGGCTTTCAATATCATCATCTTTATTGTCAGGAACAATTAGCAAGGCAGGTTTTATCGTTAAACTTGTATCAAAGTTATTATTGCCAATTGAACTAACCCAAATAATATCTTGACTAGATTTTTGTTTTTGCGCAAGCAGTAGGGCGTCCATAAATAATTCAAATTGATATTGATTGTTTTTTGGGAAGTAAATTAAATGTATACCCTGTTTAATATTATTGAGTTTATCTGCAAATACCAAACTAGAGATATCGGTTAATTCAGTTTTAGATTGAAATAATTTTTCAAACCAAAAAGCTTGTTCTATTGAATCTTCTTGTTTTCCGATAATAGTCAAACTGCTTGTTAATCCCTGTTGTTCAAGTGCTTGAAAAAGTAGAGGTTTTACGTTTTGCTTTAGAATGTCACTTTGATAAATAGTGGGTAAACTATAAAGTAAATTAAACCATGAGTCTGACTCTAAGGCGCTATCAATATGATGGTTAAGTCTTAAGTTAGAGCCATAGGAGCGACTAGAAAATTGCTTTTGATGTTTCTGAGTTAATAAGTCATTGGTTAATACTATAAACACTGAGCGTTGGTTAATAACATTACTATTACATTGGTTTTTAGCCATTGTAGGGTACTGAGGAACTTTACCGGTAAATGATAACGGGCTAGTACGACGCTCATTATAATCTTCTAAATTGAACATTTCATATTTAGTTAATAAAGTTTTAGCGGTCAACGGATAAGATAGAGGCAGTACGGTGTCTTGACGAAGTATATCGTAATCTAAATTGGCATCAGCCCAAATATGGGTAATGTGGCTGAAAAAGAAGGCTAACACTAATCCCAAAACGATTGAACGGGCAAACACGGTTTTTTGTAATTGCTTTAAGTGCTTCCACGCGAAATTACTAATAGTTAATTCAAAGGTTAAAATAACCATAAACAAAACTAAGGAGACGAAACCAAAAAGCTGGCCATCGTCTTTTATTTCACTAACAACTAAATCGATGATTTGAGAGCTAGAGGATGCATTTAAGTGATAACCTAAACGGCTATAAATAAAGGCGTCGAGTACTAATAATAACAAACCTAAGGTGAATGTTATTGAAGCGGTTGTACGAACAAACTGGGCATTGGGAAACAATAAGGTAATAGGGAATACAAAAAGTACAAATCCCATAAAGGTTAAGAAAGCCATGTGGCTTCCCCAAGTTGTTATCAAATAAAGATATCCTATGAGTGAGTCGGGGCTCGACTCGTTGAAAAAATATAACGAAGATAATGATATTGCAGCAACAATATTAAAAAAAGTGAACCAATGGCTCCAACTTATTAAGGGTAATAATTTTTTACTGTATGTTTTTGAATCGAAGGCAACCATTAAATAATCTTAAATTTAGTATTGAAAATATCAAAGCGATATCAAACAACATCGCTTTACTAATAAAACAAACAATTTCTATTTTTTAACTGACTGTTGTAATGCAGCAGTAAAGTTATCCACTATACCTTGGCGCTGTTTTTCAGGTACTTTACTGATAACTTCAGTAATGGTGTTTCCTAAACACATTAAAGCAAGATCTGTGGTGGCTTTTTCTTTTACTAAAACATCAAATAAGTCTTGGATAATTTTTTCTACACGTTCATTCGAATATTTTGAAACAATAGGCATTAGGAGTTCTTATATAATCAATAAGTTAATATCGCAGTATAATAACACAAGGACATTGGTGCTTCATCTGCAAATATTAGATTTTCATAAACGCTCTTTCACTGGACTGACTAGGTAATATTTAGCTACAATAACCCACTAATTTTTTTATAGCTTATCAAAGATGTTTATCTTTTAATAAGCACACAAGATGACGAATAAACCTTATGAGCTTAATCATTGCCAACATAGCCTTACATTTTTTATCTAAACACGAAGAAACCAATGAAGTTATTCTTAAGCAAGGGCCTGAATCAATAACAATTGGTCCCAAAATACAAAGCTTTATTGATTCACTACATACTATTTATAACGGTAAAGGCAGTAAAGCGTATGGCCAATTCACTGGGATGCCGAGTGAAGGTGAAAACGCACGCTTTGTTGATATTATGGAAAGTTATTTGGGAGAATCACAGTCTTTTTATGATTTTAGTTGCCAAGCTGCCAATCTATTAAAAAATGAAGTAAGTAAATATGATCTTGGTGAAATGGGCTATTTAGTTGTTTGTCACTATGAATACTTAGGTGGCCGCTATTTACTTGTTGCTATTATTCCAATTTCTGAGCATTACTCGGTAGATGGCGAATTAAACATCTCGGCAGACCAGCATCTTGATACTAATCGCTTACAACTTGCCGCACGTATCGATTTATTTGACTATCACCAGAACCCTGAGAGCAATCGCTATATTTCTTTTATTAAGGGTAGGGCTGGGCGTCAGGTTTCTGACTTCTTTTTAGATTTTTTAGGCTGTGAAGAAGGTTTGAATTCAAAAGTTCAAACACAAATGTTAGTTCAAGCGGTTGAAGATTTTGTTAATGTGACACAACAAGATAGCAATGAAAAACAAGATACTCGTAAAGAGTTACTCAGTTATTGTAAAGAGCAAAAATCTTCATCTCAAGATGTCTCACTTCAAGAGCTTGGCAAGGTTATTTCTAAAGAAGACAGTGGACAAGATTTTTATAAATTTTGTCAAGACCAAGCTTACCCTCTTGAAGAATCATTCCCGCATGATCAAACTGTAGTCAATAAAATTACCAAATATGCAGGTTATGGTGGTGGTATAAGTTTGAGTTTTGAACGTAGCCACTTTGGTCAAGATGTCGTTTACAATGCTTCAAATGAAAGTATTACCATTTATAAAGTACCACCAAATTTAAAAGAGCAATTATTGGCATTAATAGAAAATGAAGGACAGAGTCAATACGTTAATCATGATAGCAATGTTACTCAAAGTAGTTCAGTAGGAGAAAGTGCCTCAGGCAATCCTACCATTGCATCTGAACATACTGAAACGACTTCTGAAGAGTTTGAGTAAAGCATAAAACAATTTATAACACACTACAAATGGTACCGCGTTACCATTTGTATTTTAATAAGTAACTAACTTTCAAAGGCATAGCGATATTTTATTTCGTTATGTGCAGGAACTAAAATGACAACTTTAACCATAATCCGACCTGATGATTGGCATGTACATTTACGTGACGGTGAAGCATTAACTACTACAGTGAACGATACCGCTCGGTATTTTGGACGCGCAATTGTAATGCCTAATTTAGTGCCACCAGTTACAAATGCAACATTAGCAACCGAGTATCATCAACGTATAGTCGATGCAAAAACGGTTGAAAATAACTTTAAACCTTTAATGGTTTTATATTTAACAGACCAAACAACTACACAAGATATTATTGATGCAAGTAATAGTGGATTAGTCTTCGCCGCAAAACTTTATCCAGCGGGCGCAACAACAAACTCTTCCTCAGGAGTGACGGATGTGGCCAATATTTATCATGTATTAGAAGCAATGGAAAACGTTGGTATGCCATTGTTAATTCATGGTGAAGTGACCAGTAATGACATTGATATCTTTGATCGTGAGCAAGTTTTTATTGAAACGATATTAGCGCCATTAGTTGCTAAGTACGCGACATTGAAAATAATTCTAGAACATATAACGACCAAAAATGCTGTGGATTTTGTTAAGGAGTCTGGTGATAATGTTGCTGCAACAATTACCGCACATCACTTATTATTTAACAGAAATCATATGTTAGTTGGCGGCATTCGTCCGCATTATTATTGTTTACCAATTTTAAAGCGAAATATTCATCAACAAGCATTAATTGAAGCTGCAACGAGTGGCAATGCTAAATTTTTCTTAGGCACTGATTCTGCACCACATGCAATACATGCCAAAGAATCAGCTTGTGGTTGTGCTGGCTCTTATACTGCTCATGCAGCGATTGAACTTTATGCGGAAGTCTTTGAACAAGCTAACGCACTTGATAAATTAGAAGCTTTTGCCAGCCTGAATGGCCCTAACTTTTATCAATTACCAATAAATCAAGATACCATAACCTTGGTGAAGTCTTCATGGGAAGTACCAAAATCTATCGACTTTGGTAAAGAACAGGTTGTGCCAATTAGGGCTGGTGAGTCAATTGTCTGGCAAGTAAATAAATAAGGAAAATATTAATATGCAGTTGTTTGTAAATGATCTAACCGTGATTGATTTTTCTTATTTATGTAAGTCCCGCGGTATTGTTGGTGAAAGTTGGATAGTTGATGTTCTACTCGAAGGTGACTTGAATGAAATGTCAATGGTATTAGATTTTGGTATCGTTAAAAAACAAATCAAAGCGATCATTGATGAAGCTGTTGATCATAAATTATTACTTCCAACTTTAGAGCCAAGTTTAACGGTATCTCAATCTAGTGATAATCAAGGGCATGAGTTCGTTGATTTTAATTCTGGTGTTGGTAGCTATTATTTACAATCGCCTGAGTGTGCCTTTGCAAAAATTGCGACAAAAGTAATTGACGTTCCAGCAGTCACAAAGCACTTAACCGCAATCATCAAACAGCAATTACCTGCTAATGTACAAGAATTAACAATTACTTTAAGACCAGAAAATATTGAGAGTGATTATTATCATTATACTCACGGTTTAAAGTTACATGATGGCAACTGTCAACGCATTGCCCATGGACATAGATCCACTATTCAAATTTTTGAAAATAAAAAACGTTCATCAATCCTTGAACGTCAGTGGTGCAAAAGATGGCAAGATATTTATATTGCCAGTGAATGTGATCGCATTGAACGCTCACAAGTGCAGTTGTCAAAACAAGCATTTGATAATTTGACGTCCGATCACCATTTTTTCTCATATCATGCACCTCAAGGGCGTTTTGATATTGCTGTGCCTGCTAATATACTCGAAGTGGTTGATTGTGATTCTACCGTTGAGCTATTAGCTGATTGGATTGCAAGACAATTGAAAAAACAATCAAGTGAAAGTCATTTTAAAGTGATAGCATTTGAAGGTGTTGGTAAAGGAGCTATTGCCAATGTTTAATTTTACATTATTAACAAAAGCATTAATTTTAACATCGCTAACAATAATGGCTTCAACTCATGCTGAGATTTTATTAACAGGAGAAATTAAGCAGGGTGGTTTAGTGGTTGGTAAAACTCAGTCAGGAAGTACCGTCACGCTTAATAATGAATCATTAACGGTATCTAAACATGGAGATTATGTTTTTGGTTTTGGTCGAGATGATAACAAGCAATATAAACTAGTTATCACCCAGCCTAATGGTGAAATAGAACAGCGAATTATCACCCCAAAAAAAAGATCTTATAAAGAACAACGCATTGAAGGTATTGCCAAAAATATCATGCAACCTAATCCAAAAGCCGTTGCCCGCTCAAAAAAAGACAGTAGCCAGATCAAAGCCGCTAGAAAAATATCGAGTGACTTAACAAGCTTTTCAAATGGGTTTATAGCCCCGATAGAAGGGATAATTACTGGTGTTTATGGTAGTCGTCGTATTTACAATGGCGTTAAAAAAAGACCCCACTTTGGCTTAGATTACGCCGGTAAAACAGGGGACCCAGTAAAAGCACCCGCTTCAGGGGAGATTCTTCTTTTTGTTCCTGATATGTTTTATTCTGGCGGCACTATGATTATTGATCATGGTCAAGGGGTTACCTCTACTTTTTTGCATTTGAGTAAAGCTTATGTCAAAGTTGGTGATAAAGTAGATCAAGGGCAAGTGATTGCTGCAGTAGGTCAAAGCGGCAGGGCGACGGGTCCTCATTTAGACTGGCGAATAAATTGGTTTAATACGAAAATAGATCCTGCATTTGTATTGAAGATAATGCCTATTCATTAATTTTACCAAATTAATGAACAAGGCTAATAAAGGTTATCTAATGAAAAACAAATTAATATTAGCTTTGTTCTTTACTTGTATCGGTGTCGTGAATGCAAGTAACTTAAAAAATTATGCCGTTGGGTGGGAGTTATGGTATCCATACCAATATCATAACAAAGAACAACAACTTGTTGGCTTAGACTTTGATATTTTTAATGCGATAATTAAAGAAGTTAATATTGAAGTTACATATACTGAGTTGCCTTGGAAGCGCCATTTACAATATATAAAAACCGGTGAAATGGATATGGCAATGGGTTCATCCTATACACCTGAACGTGAAAAAACCGCGTATTTTTCTGTTCCTTACAGAAAAGAAAAAGTTAACCTCTTTGTTAAAAAGGGTATGGTTAATAAAATTAAAATCAATTCTCTAGCTGAGCTTTCAAATACAAATTATTTAATTGGTGTCGAAGGTGGCTATTATTATGGTGATCACTATCAACAATTGATGACCTCTAAAGAATTTCAAACACACATAAACGATGTTATTGATCTAGAAGAAAACGTTGATCTATTATTTAAAGGTCATATTGATGGGTTTTTAGTAGATCCTGTCACCATGAATGCCTTCTCTGAAAAATACTCCCTAGAAGGGGAGTTTGAAATTCATCCCTTAGAAATATATCAAGACAACATACATATCATGTTAAGTCGACAATCTTGTAAAGTTGAAATGCTAACTAAGATCAATAAGGCGATAATTAAATTAAAACAAAACGGTGAAATGGATAAAATCATCAATAGATGGACAGCAACTCAGCAATAAAGCTTACACCCTGTTAGCAATTGGTATCGCGAGTTAAAGCGAAAAGCTCTGCATTCACTAATTCAACGTTTTTAAGGTTTATTTTCCCATTAGCCACCAGTGTAGCCAAAAACACAGAATATTTTAATAAAAGGTTAAGGTATTTGAATAAGCTAATGTAATACCAAGTCCATTAAGTTAGTTCCCACTCAGAGCTTACCAGCGGTTTGAGAATAAATAGAATTTTTTTGCATATACTCACTCTATATGAAAGAAATTTTGTGTGGTTATCACATCGCTGGAAAGCTCCCAAAGGGCGAGTTTAAAAGGCTTACTGACTTCGTTATTGATTTTGAC
>JALJPB010000135.1 GCA_022969175.1 Colwellia sp.
TCTTTATTACTATAAAGAACACCTATTCGGCCGTTAACTTCTATCGCTTTTAAATAATTATGAACAAGGTCATCACCCCAGCCATTTAACTCGACAGATGTTCTTGGTGGGCCATCAAATTTAAAAAAAGATGAATATATTTGATGATCATTAGGGATTTTATTCAACGCATTTTGACCAAATATTTCAGCCATTTGTTGTTCAAAACTTCTGGCAAACATACCATCAATATCATGATTGCAATCATCAACAAAAACAAAGCCACCGTTTTCTACATATCGTTTAAAGTTTTGTTTTTCTTCATGGTTAAATTGTACTAATCGATGACCCGCTAAATAACAAAAGGGTGCGGTTAACATTTCAGGATCAGACAAGGGTAAAATACGTTCTTTTATATCGACACGTAAACTCGTGTATTCAATTAGCGAATTAAGTAAGTTGGCCGGCATACGTTCATCAACTTCCCAATCTCCGGATTCGTAACTTAGTCGAGTAAAGTAAAAATCAAAAGTTGGTGAAGAATGGGCGAGAGGAATTGAAGTGACTCCACCAATTCCTGATAATAAAGAAAGTGCTTTTAGAAAGTTTCGTCTATTCATTATTCTTCATTTGAACACTTAAAATAAAAAGAGACTAATTATATAGCCTCTTTTAGGTCAAACATAATGCCTGCTTAATTAAACGGCGTCAGACAAACTGCTGAAGGTAAAATCACGTATTTTCATCGGAGGTACCATATTGCCATTAATACGTTCAGGTTTACCTAAGGCTTCAATATTGTTTAACATAACAATTGGACTTTCATTAAAACGGAAGTTTTTAATAGGGTGTTTTATTTTTCCGTTTTCAATGTAGAAAGTGCCATCACGAGTTAACCCTGTATAAAGTAATGTTTGCGGATCTAAGCTTCTGATATACCATAAACGGGTAACTAAAACACCGCGACGAGTATTTTTGATCATATCTGCTAAAGACTCATCACCTCCTGCCATGATAAAACTCCCACCCCGTGGCACATAAGTAGCATCAGTATGTTTTGCCCAGTAAGGAGAATTAGGCATAGTGGCTATAACTCCATTTTTTACCCAATTGACTTTATTTCTAGGAAAGCCATTGCCAGCAAAAGGTGCCGATGGTGCTTCGGGATGTTGAGGATCAGAATAAATATTCACTCTTTCATCAAACATTTTTTGACCTAATTTATTTGTCGGTCCTTTTTCTCCATCTTTTAATTTAATACTTAAAAAGCTTCTCCCTTCGTCAGCTGAGCGTTGACTAAATGATCTAATCATATTTCCTAACAAACCAACACTTGCAGCTGGCTCTAAAATTACCGTGTACTTTCCAGGTTCCATCTCTTTCGCATCAACTGAACCTAGAGACTTTTCAATTGCCACTTGAGATGCTGTTTTAGTATTCAGCAACTTTATATCATTGTAATCTCTGGTTACCCAGCCAGAGCCTTTACCATCTTCTGTTCTAATGGTGACGGAAAAATCAACATTGGTAGATTTGTTGTAAGCAAACAGACCTTTACTGTTGATGATTGCAGTAAACCTTGATATATCCTGTAAAAAACCTGAGGATACCAGCTTGTTAGCTTTAGAGGGTTTGATACTATCTTCGGCGGCATTAGCCCTGTAGTCAGGCGTAACATTTGCCGTAGAATCATAATAAGTTTTCGCTGAAGTATATTTTTGTTTACCAAAAACCGGCATGAACTCTGGATTTTCTGGTGCAAGTTTTGCTAATTCTTCCGAGCGTCGTACTACTTTTTTTAATGATGCATCATCAAATTCATTAATAGTGGCAACACCCATTCGTTTACCAAAGCTAGATTGTACTATTAGGGTTAAATCACTTTGTTCGCCCGCAGTAGACACTGTATTCCTAGCATAACGAATATTCCCGCCTTCTTGGCCATCCAAGTTACATTCACATTCATCAGCTGTTGAAAATGATAAGACCTTTTTTAGTAAGGTCTTAGCATGTTGCTCTGTTAAAATAGTCATAATTAATTTATTCCTTCTCTATTTGTATTGCAGTGAGGACTTAAATAAAAGTTACACTTTACGCGCAGTGTTTATCACATTTATATTATCGAACCGAGTGGTTGGACAGCCATGTGATACTGCACTTACTTGTGATGGTTGACCTTTACCATCAAAGAAAGAGCCCCCTAACCGATAATCAGATTTACCTGCCATCTGCGTACAACTATTCCAAAATTCTTGTGTATTTGATTGATAAGCAACATCTTCAATTTGCTCAGTAATTTTACCGTTTTTAATTTCATAAAATAACTGACCACCGAATTGAAAATTGTAACGCTGTTGGTCAATTGAAAATGAACCACGACCTGCAATGTAGATACCGTTTTCAACATCTTTGATAACATCTTCAGCTGAAATATCTTTTTTATTAGGTTTAAGAGAAACGTTAGGCATACGTTGAAACTGAACATCACGCCAGCTTTGTGAATAGCAGCAACCGTGAGATTCTTTTTGATCGATCATGTGAACTTGATCTCGAATGGCTTGATAGTTAACTAAAGTTCCGTCTTTAACTAAATCCCACTCTTTAGTTTTCACCCCTTCATCATCATAACCAACGTTTCCTAATGAATAAGGCTGAGTTTTATCAGCAACTAAATTAACAATGTCTGAACCGTATTTAAATTTACCACTTTTCCATTTGTCTAAGGTGGCAAAACTTGTACCAGCATAATTGGCTTCATACCCTAAGACACGATCAAGCTCTAATGGATGACCCACAGATTCATGAATAGTTAACATAAGGTGAGCGGGATCTAAAACAAGATCATATTTTCCAGGCTCAACAGATTTCGCTTTTAATTTAATTTGTAATTGTTTACCTGCCGCAGTTGCATCTTCAACCATGTCATAAGAGTTTTTATAACCTACATTGGCCCCAGAAATACGAATTTTGTCTTCTTCTTTACCATCTAAATACTCAAACCCCATGCCAACAGGGTTACCTAAACCAGTACGTTGTTTGAATCCAGATTCTCCAACCGCAGTGGCAAAGAATGGCGCCCATAAACGATGAACATCTTGATCAATATAAGAGCCATCAGTTGAAGCAAAGTATTTTTGTTCATTCACTAAAAATAATATTGATGTAATATAAGAGGCACCATTAGCCATCGCTGCATCATTGACTGATAACAACAAATCAACTTTATCTTTAATTGGGATCTCCATACCGTTTTTCTTGATAGGTGTATTCCAGCTGACATCACCAACACCTTTAACTGGAGCAAGTTGCACGGGTACCGTTTGAAATTTAGAATTTGCCATGGCAACTGCTACTGCTTTTTCAGCTGTTTTAGCAATACTATCTGGTGTCATGTTTGAAGAGGAAGCAAAGCCCCAAGTACCATTTGCAATGACACGAATGCCAATCCCTGCAGACTCAGTATTGACAATATTATCAACACGGGTTTCTTGGGTAGTAATAAATTGATTTAAATAGCGCCCGATACGAACATCTGCATAAGTAGCCCCTTTTGCCTTAGCGGCATTGAGTGCAATATCTGCTAGTTTTTTTTTGTAAGCTACATCCATCGGTTTATCTAACATTTGCTCTGCTGAAACGGCGATACCGGATAGAGGTAATATTAACCCCCCAGCACCAACACCTGTGAGTTTGATAAAATCACGCCTATCCATCTTGTACTCCTTCAGAGTTGTTATAATTATTTTATTTGTTCTTTATTTTTATTATTAATCTTCATATTTAATTTCAAAATACAATTTGAATCGTAAGATAATATCGTATTTAAAATTATTTAAGTCATAGACTATAGCAAAAAGTTATAATGACACAACTTGGATATTATTTTTTGAAAGTAATAAGTTGTAACGAGACGTTACGAGTTGAAGTAGGGTTTGAAAATATACCAATGTTGAACAACTGATTTATTTCTCATAAGCTTTATCGACGGGATTAATAGAAGGTAAACCGAAATGGTTAACCTGTCTTTTAATATATTAAAAAACCGAATGTGACCGAGTGATATAAAAAAGAACTAGGTCAATATTCAAATTAATACTTTTTTAACGTTTAAGTTTTATTGATCAGTTAAATATAAAGTACACACTATGCTTGGAGTGATACTTATTTATTAATCCCAATTTTCGTCATCACCTTGCCAAGGTTAAATTATTCAGGTATTTCAATTGGGAAGGTCAGAATAAATTGAGTGCCTTGTTCTATTTCACTCTGGCAGGTTATTTTTCCCTGTAGGCTTTGCGTGATTAGGTTATACACTATGTACATGCCAAGACCACTACCACCAGTACCGCGCTTAGTGGTAAAAAAAGGCTCAAAAATCATTTTTTGTGTGGCTTTATCCATGCCATTGCCATCATCACTGTAGCTTAGTATCACCTTATCTTGTGATGTTTTAATATCGAGCAAGATAACGCCTTTTTGCTCATCACTATAAGCATGATGAATGGAGTTCATCACTAAATTTGTGATTATTTGCGAAATATTACCAGGAATAGTGTTCATGGTGATATTGGTTTCTCCGGTTACTTCGATATGATGGTTGGCGCGTTTAATGGCTGGGTTAAGACTTTGCACAACTTTTTTGGTGTATTCAAGTAAATTGATTTCACGTTTACGTTCACTGGTTTGATCGACCGCTACCAACTTAAAATTGGATATTTGTTCGGCGGCGCGGTTTAAATTAGCTAAAATTATTTCTGCAGATTTTGGGGCACTTTTCAGGAATTCATCGAGATCCTTTTTACGCATCTCGCCTTGCTCATAACATTCAACTAACTGCTCAAGCTTTTCTTGTAAATATGAAGCTCCGGTAACACAAATGCCAATCGGCGTATTAAGCTCATGTGCTACCCCAGCGACCAAACGACCAAGTGAGGCCATTTTTTCTGACTCAACCAGTTGGTTTTGTGTTGCCATCAAGCTTTCGATCGAGTCTTGCAATTCTTTTGTTCTTTCTTTTACTATCTCCTCTAAATGGGCCTTATGCTCCTTTAATTCTGCTTCGGCTTGCTCTCGCACTTTACAGGCTTGATCTAACAATTGTTTTTCTTTATGCAGCTCCAAAAAAACCGATACTTTACTGCGGACAATTTCTTCGTTAATGGGTTTAATCAAATAATCGACCGCGCCACTGGCATAACCGGTAAATTCAAACGCTTCATCTCGGGCGAAGGCAGTAATAAAGATAACGGGGATATGCCTAGTTTTAGGATGATCTAATATTAATGTTGCGGTTTCAAAGCCATCCATACCTGGCATTTGTACATCCATTAAGATCAAGGCAAAGTTATATTTGTGGGCAACGGCTAGGGCTTGTTGCCCCGATAAGGCTTTTACAATATCTACGTCAAGCAAGGCAAGTGTTCGTTCAAAAACGCGCAGGTTATTGGGTTCATCGTCAACAATGAGTATCTTAGGTTTATCAATCATCACCTTGATCCTTTAAGGTAAAATTAATTAAAAAAGTGCTGATGTCCTTTAAAGGTAAAATATAATCAACCTTATGCGATGCGATAGCAGCCGTTGGCATAAAACTCGCTTCAGCAGTACTAGGCTCTTGAACTATGGTTAATCCACCGTTCAACTTGATCATCTTTAATCCTTGACTGCCGTCACTACTTGCCCCAGTAAGTATAAGACCAATTAGCTGATTTTTGTAGCAATGACTAGCACTTTCAAATAAAACATCTATTGAAGGCCGTGCATAATTAACTGGGGGCTCTAGGCTAAAGCTGAAAGTTTGCTGTTGTTCTATCAATAGATGGTACTGAACAGGGGCAATATAAATGTGTCCGGTTTTGATCTTGTCGCCCATTGTTGCCTCTAATACTGGCATTGTGCAGCGTGCTTTAAAATAATCAACCAAGAAGTCTTCATCATTATCTTCAATCGACTTTACGCTATTTTGTCCTCTATGTTGTAAGACAATAATAGCGAGTGAAAATAACTTAGGTAACTGAGGTAAAAAAAGCTCTAATGCAGCTAAACCGCCTGCGGACACCCCAATAACTAAGGCAGTATACCCCTCTTTTTTTGTCTGATGTGTGGTCATTTGCTCAATCATAATTTATCTTTTGATAAATTTTTTGTTTTTTAGCAATGCAAAGAAAATTTTTACTTTGATCACTAAAGTCTAATGACTCCTTGTCCCCTAATAATAAGTAACCTCGATGAAGCAAACTTTGTTGAAAAACCTTAAGCACCTGATTTTGTAATACTTGGTCAAAATAAATAAGCACATTACGACAAATAATCAGGTGCATTTTGGCAAAACTTTGGTCTTTCATTAAATTATGGTTGGCAAAAGTAATATGTTCTTTTAAAGAAGAGTGCATTTTAGCGTGCTGATGTTTGGCTTGATAATAATCGGCAAAAGAGGCTTTGCCGCCAGAGAGTATATAGTTATGAGTAAATTCAGCCATTTTTTCTGCGGGATAAATAGCTTTTTCGGCAATGGTCAGAGAATGATTGTTAAAGTCAGTGGCATAAATCTGGCAGCGCGATAATAATCCTTCTTCTTTGAGCATAATGGCAACCGAATAGACTTCTTCACCCGTTGCACATCCCGCATGCCAAATATTGACACGTGAATAAGTTTTTAACTGGGTAAATACTTGCTGTCTCAAGGTATTAAACACCTCGGGATCACGAAACATTTCTGTTACGGTTACCGACATTTCTTTTAGAAACAGCTCAAAAAAATCAACGTCATGTAAAATTTTAGCGATCATCTCAGAAATATTACTCAAGCCTGTTTTACGCATACAGTTATTGATACGCCTAGTAATTGACGCTCTGGCGTAGTGGTGAAAATCGTAACCGTAACGAAATAAAACGGCTTGCAGCAATAAGTTTATTTCAAAGTCCTCCAGTTCGATTTTGTTAACCACATTGCTAAAACGCCCCTTAGTTATTAAAAGGCTTTCTTCGGTCAATTTTTCCGACAATAGGTACTCCTTAGTTAAGACGTTTTTTTAAATAACCATATGCGCATGATTGACAGTAACTTCTCGAGCTCTAACGGTTTAGTTAAATACTCTGACGCCCCAGCTTCCAATGCATTCTCTCTATCTTCGGGCATGGTTTTAGCCGTTAGAGCTATGATAGGTATATTTTTGTAGTTTTTCATTTTACGGATCTTTATTGTCGCTTGATTACCATCCATTATCGGCATCATGGTATCCATTAAGATAAGCTCAAAATCATCTTGTTTTTCTAACATATCAAGAGCCTCTTGGCCGTTATTGGCCATATCGACATCAAAACCAATATCTATTAATTGTTTTGATAAAGCATAGGTATTACGCATATCATCATCAACAAGTAATATTTTTCGATCGGCTAACATGGTATTTTCATCATGCAATAAATGCATATTAACTTTGTTTTTATTGTTATTAGATTGGTTGATGTCTCTTTCTATTTGATGCAAGAATAATGAAATATCATCAAGTAAACGCTCTGCAGAGCCCACACCCTTGATAACGATGGTGGCAGAATATTTATCCAGTTGTGTTTGTTCTTGATCGGTTATTTCTTTACCGGTATAAATAATGACGGGTGGTAAAACACCGGTCTTTTTTTTATTTTTATTTTTATTTTGGTTCAGTTTGTCTAACAGTTCAATACCACTGATATCGGGTAAACCTAAATCTAAAATAACACAGTCATATTTATTGGTTAAAATAGCTTGATAGCCCTCTTCTCCCGTAGTAACACAATGAGTGATCAAACCAATATTTTCTAATAAACGTCGAGTGGCTTTACTATGATGTTTATTATCTTCAATGATCAATATTTGTTTTATTTTAGCCTTAGCCATTTTTTCAATGTCTATTAATACTTGTTGCAATTGCTCACTACTAACGGGTTTTGTTTGTAAGCCAATCGCCCCCTGAGATAACGCCTCGCGACGGTCGTCACTGTGGGCAGAAATTATTTCCACTGGGATATGACGAGTATTATCATCGGATTTTAGCCGCTCTAGTACCCGATGACCATCAATATCAGGTAACATAATATCAAGAATAATCCCTTGCGGTTGATAGTGTTTTGCCAATTCAATACCCGTTAAACCATTACCCGCGACCAAACATTTATAACCGCTTCTTCTCGCGTGGTCACGTAATATTTTGGCAAAAACCTCATCATCATCAACTACTAACAAGGTTCTATCCCCGGCAGATATAGTTAAGCGATCATCATCAATAAAGGTATTTCTTAAGGGCCTGATTACCGGGAGTGCATGCTGAGCGTTAGAATAGTCGTCACTTGTGTTTGTTAACTTGCCAGCGCTTACTTTAATCTCATGCTTAGGTATAGATTTATTGTCAGTGTTTAGCGTTATTACGCTGTTTCCTTGCTGTTCAATTGATAGGGGCAAATACAAACTAAAGCGACTGCCTTGACCTAAGGTACTACTGAGTTGAATCTCACCACCGAGTAAGTGGCTTAATTCTCTAGCAATAGTTAACCCTAAGCCGGTGCCACCATATTTTCTACTGGTAGAGCCATCTTCTTGTTGAAATGCTTCAAATATCGCTTGCAGCTTGTCTTCACTAATACCGACACCGGTATCGATGACATGAACGACAAAACAATTATCATGGCTTAAGTTACTATTACGAAATTTAATGTTAGCTTCGGCTAAGCCAAAGCTTATGGTTACGCCGCCCATTTCGGTGAATTTAATGGCGTTAGAAACTAGGTTACGTAAAATTTGCTCTAGTCGTTGGCTATCAGTATGAAAGCTGCTAGGTAATTTTTCATCAATAATAGTATTTAGACTGAGTTCTCTATTTTTTGCTAGTGGATTAAAGAGCTGCATTAACTGGGCTTTTATGTCGGTAAAATTAATAGTTTCTATATGAATGTTTAGTTTGCCGGCTTCAACTTTAGATAAATCAAGGATATCGTTAATAAGTGCCAATAAGCTCTGACCACCTTGATAGATTATATGTGCATCTTCTACTTCGGTAGCATCTAGATGATTAGATTTATTGTCGGCAAGGCTTTTAGATAACAATAACAAGCTATTAAGTGGTGTTCTTAACTCATGACTCATATTGGCTAAAAATTCAGATTTATACTTGCTTGCTAGCGCTAACTCTTCGGCCTTTATTTCCAACTCTTGCTTGGCTAGAGATATTTTATCTTTTTGATTTTGCAAGTCGGATTGACGTTGTTCTAATTCTTCGTTTGAGACTTTAAGCTCTTCACTTTGTTGTCTTAACTCTTCTTCTGAGGCTTGTAACTCTTGTGTTTGTTGGGTTAAATTTTCATTGGCACTCTTTAACTCTTCTTGTTGAGTCTGTAATTCTTCTGCCTGTTGCTGGGTCGATAGTAATAATTCTTGAGTGCGTTGCTGATTAAAAATATTGTTGATCACCACCCCCAAATTTTGCGCTATCTGTATGAGAATTTCTTGCTGTTCTTGACTGAATAACTCAAAGGAAGCTAATTCAATTACCGCCATTATTTTTTGTTCAAATAGTATCGGTAATAATAGTAAATTTAGCGGTACTTGCTCCCCTAAAGCTGAGTTAATTTCAATATAATCATTAGGTACTTTAGTCAGTAATATGACTTTTTTCTCTTTGGCACATTGTCCAACTAAACCTTCACCCAAGGCTATTTCGGCTAAAATATTTTTTCTTTCTCTAAAGGCATAACTACCCGCAAGTTTGAGTTTATTGTCCTGATTGGCGATATAGATAACACCATGACCCGCATGGCTTAATTTCGCCAGATTGGCGATAATGTCGTCACTCAATTGGTTAATATCGCTTGCCCCTTGAGTAAGTTCATTCATTTTCGCTAACTGAGTTTTACGGGCGTTTTCTTTATTCAACTCATCATTATTGGCTTGTAATTCAGCCTCAGACTGTTTATCTTTGGTGATATCTCTAATAAAGCCAGT
>JALJPB010000136.1 GCA_022969175.1 Colwellia sp.
ACAAGTTCAATTGAGGAAATAATGCATCGACCATTTCACCACTTAGCGCGTTTAAAGAACGCTCAGAATTTAATGTTGCAATACCAATTTTTTTACCGTTATCACAAATTAATTCCTGAAATAAAACTACATCCGTCATAATTATTACCTTTAATGCTTATTTAAACTTTACTTAGCCACTTATTTAACTATTTATTTGACCAAACGGGTTGTCGTTTTTCTAAAAACGCTTGTACACCTTCGGTTTGATCTTCAGAGTCAAATAACTCGACAAATGCTTCTCGCTCAAGTGGTAAAGCATTAATAATAGGCATAGTTCTATTTTTTTGAATTAATTTTTTACAAGCGGTTACTGCAACAGGGCTTTGTTTTGCAACTTTACTTGCAAGCGCTATAGCAACGTCTTTACCTTTGCCCTTTTCAGCAACCTCTTCAACTAAACCAATACGTAACGCCGTGGTACTATCCACTCTTTCACCACATAAAATCATCCGTTTAGTCCAGCCTTCGCCTACTAGAATTGCTAAGTTTTGTGTCCCACCCGCACAAGGTAATAAACCAACACTTGCTTCGGGTAAGGCCATAACAGCATGTTCTTCAGCAATTCGAAGATCACAAGCTAGTGCGACCTCTAAACCACCACCCATGGAGTAACCATTTATCGCCGCAATAGAGACACCTCGATAATTAGATAAGGTTTCAAATGCTTGACCAAAGATATCAGACATATCAGCGGCTACTTTCTTATCACCACTAGCAAATACGTTTAAATCAGCACCTGCAGAGAAAAACTTATTCCCACCACCAGTTAATACTAACGCATAGATATCATTATCTTGATTAAGCTCTAAAACCAAATCTCTTAAATTTGTCAGACTTTGTACTGTCCAAGTATGCGCAGGTGGATTGTCAAAAGTTACCACAGCGGTATGTTCGATTACTTCAATAAGTAATCCTTGATAGTCAGAATATTTCGACATGTTCAATTAATCCTAAAACTTTGTATTTAATATAAGTATTATTGGTATTCCAATAACGATCAAATAGAGTTCTAAAGGAGCTGACCAGCACCTTCAGTTAATAAACGACGGGCAATGATAAGTCGCATAATTTCATTCGTGCCTTCTAAAATCTGATGAACACGAACATCTCTAAAGTGACGCTCTAAGGGGTATTCTTTGATATAGCCATAACCACCGTGAATTTGAAGTGCAGCATCACACACTTGAAAACCGACATCAGTAGCAAAGCGTTTAGCCATTGCACAATATGCCGTTTTTTCAGGATCGTTATTATCGAGTTTAAATGCGGCCAAACGTACTAACTGACGAGCAGCCACAAGTTCAGTGGCCATATCAGCTAATTTAAATTGTAAGCCTTGAAATGCTCCAATAGGTTTACCAAATTGCTCGCGTTCTTGCATGTAAGCCATGGCTGAATTAAGTGCTTGTTGTGCAGTACCAATTGAGCAAGTGGCGATGTTAATACGTCCACCATCAAGTCCTTTCATCGCAATAGAAAATCCTTCCCCTTCTTTACCTAATAGGTTGTCTACCGGTACCTTAACGTTATCAAAGGTAATTTGGCGTGTAGGTTGCGCATTCCAACCTAACTTCTCTTCTGCTTTACCGTAAATAACACCTTCAAGGTTAGCTGGAATAGCCAACGCTGAAATCCCCTTTGCACCAGCTTCACCTGTACGCACCATAACCACTAAGATGTCTGTTTCACCAGCACCTGAGATAAAGACTTTTGAGCCATTAACAATATAATGATCGCCATCTATTTTGGCGCTAGTTCTTAATGATGCCGCATCAGAGCCAGCACTTGGCTCTGTTAAGCAATATGAGGCTAACTGTTCGCCCATTACAAGTGAGGGACACCAAGTGTCTTTGATACTTTGAGTCCCCCAAGTGGCTATCATCCAAGTCGCCATATTATGGATAGTCATCATCGCTGTTGTAGCGGTACACCCCATAGCCAATTGTTCAAAAATAATAGATGAATCTAGGCGACTTAACGCTAAACCACCAACATCTTCAGGTGAATACAAACCGCAAAAGCCTAATTCACCAGCCTTTGCGATAATATCTTTTGGAAATATATGTTCTCTATCCCACTTTGCCGCAAGTGGAGCAAATTCAGCATCACTAAATTGTTTAGCCGTTTCAGCAAACATTTGCTGATCTTCAGTTAAGTTAAAGTTCACTTAGATTCCTTTACTTTTTATATGGACAATAATGTTTAAAAACTAAAGCATTTCTACTGCTATAGCTGTTGCTTCGCCGCCACCGATACAAAGGGAAGCGATACCTTTTGATAAGCCTTTATTTTTAAGGGCATGGATCAGTGTTACCATAATACGTGCACCACTTGCCCCTAATGGATGGCCTAATGCACAAGCACCACCATTAATGTTGACTTTAGTTATATCAAGATCCATATTTTTAACAGCCAACATAGTTACCATGGCAAATGCTTCATTAATTTCGAATAAATCTACATCGTTAACCGTCCAACCTGCTTTAATTAATACTTTGTTCATTGCGCCAACAGGAGCAACCGTAAACTCTGCTGGTGCTTGAGCATGAGTTGCATGGCTAACTATTTTACACAGTGGTATCAATCCTCGTTTTTGTGCCTCAGACAACTTCATCATCACCAGTGCGGCAGCACCATCAGAAATAGAACTAGAGTTTGCTGCGGTTATAGTGCCATCCTTTTTAAAAGCAGCACGCAATGAAGGGATCTTATCTGGACGTGCATTACCTGGTTGTTCATCGGTATCGATAACAATATCACCACGACGATTTTTAACAGTAACTGGCGTTATTTCATTTCTAAAAGCGCCTGAATTAATCGCTGTATTAGCACGTTCTAAAGAACGGATAGCAAAGTCATCCATTTCCTCACGCGTAAAACCAGTATCATCAGCAGTGTCTTGAGCAAAACACCCCATAGAAATGCCATCATAAGCGTTTTCGAGACCATCCAACATCATGTGATCAAGTATTTGGCCATGGCCCATTTTAATTCCTGAACGAGACTTAGGCAGCATATGTGGTGCATTACTCATACTTTCCATACCGCCAGCGATTGCCACATCGATAGAGCCTGCCATTAATGAGTCATGTGCTTGCATTGCCGCTTTCATTCCTGAGCCACAAACTTTATTAATTGTAGTACACACGGTAGACAATGCTAAATCGGCAGCAAGGGCAGCTTGTCTGGCAGGAGCTTGTTTTAAGCCTGCAGGCAAAACACAGCCCATTATGACTTCATCAATTTGATCATCAGCTAAATTTGCGCTTTTTAATGCTGCCTTTATTGCCGTAGCGCCAAGCATAGGTGAAGTTACACCAGATAAACATCCCATAAAACCACCCATAGGTGTTCTTACAGCAGAAACAATAACAATAGGATCTAATACAGACATGAAGTTCTCCAAGGAAATATAATACAGCAAAATATAACGAACAGATTAACTTAATTTGACGTTTACGCCAACGTAAAGCAAAGTTTTAAATTAAATGATAATTCACCGGTGTGTAAGTATAATTGTGCAGCACTTTAGATGAAATAATTTGAAAGTCTTGTTTTTGTCAAAATGGCATACACCTCCTACCTTTTGAAAACGTAATGACTTTTATACAGCTAGCGTACTTTCGATAATAGCTCAGCCGACAATGAACTTTACGTTAACGTAAACTTCATGTAAGGTATTTCGCAAGATAACAAGCTCGAGCTCGACATGACAAAAGCAACACAAGTCACTTATTCTATTGGTGAACTAGCCAAAGAATTTGACATTACTACACGAAGCATCCGATTTTACGAAGATCAGCGGTTGATAACCCCTACTCGTAAAGGACAAACAAGAATTTATAACCAAAGAGACAGAGTTAGACTAAAGTTAATTCTACGCGGAAAACGTTTAGGATTTTCATTAGCGGAAACTGGTCGTTTGTTTGATTTGTACGATGCAGACAAAAGCAGTGCTTCACAGTTAGAAACAATAATGAATCTAATCGATCAAAAGAAAAGTGACTTAAATCAACAGCTAGAAGATATAAGTGCAGTATTAATCGAACTAGATGATTTAGAAAAAAACTGCTTAAAAACATTAAATATTGTAGAACCCAAAGACAGCTAAAACAAACATTTATAGCGAGTGATGATAACTAAAAAGTGAAAAAAATAGTTTTACTTATAAAAATTGTCACCAAAAATTATTTATTAAGGATTTACCCATGATTTCAACATTTTCTTCATTAAACTTTAATTTAGGCGAAACTGTCGACATGATTCGCGATCAAGTTAATGCTTTTTCTCGTGATGAAATTGCTCCTCGTGCAGCACAAATAGATATTGATAATGAGTTTCCAAAAGATTTGTGGCGTAAATTTGGCGATATGGGTTTATTAGGAATGACTGTTGCCGAACAATATGGCGGTTCTGACTTAGGCTATATCGAACACATTATTGCCATGCAAGAAATCAGTCGAGCTTCTGCCTCTGTTGGATTGAGTTATGGTGCAATGTCTAACCTATGTCTGAATCAATTAAGTAAAAATGCTTCTCATGAACAAAAATTAAAATATTTGCCAAAACTATGTACCGGTGAGCACGTAGGTGCATTAGCAATGAGTGAACCTAACGCAGGTAGCGATGTAGTTAGCATGAAACTTCGTGCAGATAAAAAAGGTGATAAGTACATTTTAAATGGCAATAAAATGTGGATCACCAATGGGCCTGAAGCCGATGTGTATGTTATTTACGCCAAAACAGATGTTAACGCTGGCTCTAAAGGTATTACAGCGTTCATCGTTGAACGTGACTACCCTGGGTTTTCTCGTCATCAAAAATTAGACAAACTAGGCATGCGTGGTTCTAACACTTGTGAACTAGTTTTCCAAGATTGTGAAGTGCCCGCAGAAAACATTTTAGGGGTAGAAGGGAAAGGTGTTCGTGTATTAATGAGCGGCTTAGATTATGAGCGTGTGGTACTTTCTGGTGGCTCTTTAGGCATCATGGATGCTTGTATGGACTTAGTGGTTCCTTATATCCATGACCGTAAACAATTTGGCCAATCAATAGGTGAATTCCAATTGGTTCAAGGTAAAATTGCTGATATGTATACCCAAATGAACGCGGCAAAATCATATGCCTATATGGTTGCTCAAGCATGTGATCGCGGTGAAACAACTCGTAAAGATTCTGCCGCCGTTATCCTTTATGCTGCTGAATTAGCAACTAAAATGGCACTAGATACCATTCAGCTACTAGGTGGTAATGGTTACATTAATGAATTTCCAGCAGGTCGATTATTACGTGATGCTAAATTATACGAAATTGGTGCCGGTACATCTGAGATTCGCCGTATGTTGATTGGCCGAGAGTTATTTGCCGAATCTAAATAACTTTATCTTTGACTCTTCGCCAATGTTAACGATTTCATGGTAAGAGTACTCACAAAGTTCTCACATAAGAAACTTTGCTCAGTGCTTTTACCTTTAACTCACGCCATTGGCTTTGAGCAAAAATAAACTAGTAGTTGTAATTTATAACGAAAAAACAAAGGTAGATACCGTGGCTAAAATAATCTCTAAAATTAACCCTCGCAGCCAAGATTTTATCGACAACGCTGCCCATATGCAGATACAAGTTGATGACTTAAAGACTAAACTTGAAGAAATTAAACTAGGTGGTGGTGATGGCAGTCGTCAGCGCCATTTAGCTCGCGGTAAATTATTACCTAGAGATCGCGTACTTGCTTTATTAGATGTTGGCTCACCTTTTCTTGAACTCTCTCAATTTGCCGCTTTTGAAGTATATAAAGACAACGTCCCTTCTGCTGGTGTAATAACAGGTATTGGCCGTGTTGGCGGCCAAGAATGTATCATTGTAGCCAACGATGCAACGGTAAAAGGCGGTACTTATTACCCTCTCACGGTAAAAAAGCATCTTAGAGCACAAACTATTGCTCAAGAAAACAATTTACCCTGTATATATTTAGTTGACTCAGGTGGTGCTAACTTACCTAACCAAGATGATGTATTCCCTGATAAAGAACATTTTGGTCGTATATTCTTCAATCAAGCAAATATGTCTGCTCAAAATATCCCTCAAATTGCTGTTGTTATGGGTTCATGTACTGCCGGAGGGGCTTATGTACCCGCTATGGCTGATGAGTCCATTATTGTTAAAGAGCAAGGAACCATATTTCTAGCTGGTCCTCCACTGGTAAAAGCCGCCACAGGTGAAATAGTTAGTGCAGAAGATTTAGGTGGCGCTGATATACATTGCCGAACCTCAGGTGTTACCGATCATTACGCACAAAATGATAATCATGCTTTAGAGTTAGCACGCAGCGCCGTTAAGAATTTAAATAGAATCAAACCCATGCAAGTTAACATTGAGCCTATTAATGAACCCGCTTACGAGAGTAATGAAATTTACGGCATTATCCCTAAAGATGCACGTCAACCTTATGATGTAAGAGAAGTGATTGCACGTGTGGTTGACGGCAGCGACTTTGATGAATTCAAGGCGCTTTATGGCACCACATTAGTTTGCGGTTTCGCACGTATCTTTGGCTACCCTGTTGGGGTAATTGCTAATAATGGCGTTTTATTCGGTGAATCAGCACAAAAAGGCGCTCACTTTATTGAGCTTTGTGCTCAACGTAAAATACCCTTAGTCTTTTTACAAAACATCACTGGCTTTATGGTTGGTCAACAATATGAGTCTGGTGGTATTGCTAAACATGGAGCCAAAATGGTTACGGCAGTAGCGACCGCTCAAGTACCTAAATTTACTGTGCTTATCGGTGGCAGCTTTGGTGCTGGTAACTATGGCATGTGTGGCCGAGCGTTTGATCCTCGATTTTTATTTATGTGGCCAAATGCACGAATTTCAGTGATGGGTGGGGAACAAGCAGCAGGTGTAATGGCACAAGTGACTAGAGATAAAAAAGAACGCAACGGTGAAACGTGGTCTGAAGCTGATGAAAGAGAATTTAAACAACCTATCATTGATGATTATGAACACCAAGGGCACCCGTATTATGCTTCGGCACGATTATGGGACGATGGCATTATTGATCCAAGTGAGACTCGTCAAGTTTTAGGTTTAGCGATATCAGCTTCATTAAATAAAACCATTGAAGAAACCAAGTTTGGCATCTTCAGAATGTAGGTAACAGCTATGAATAATACTAGTCATGACAATGATAACAACAATGATAATACAAATAATCCAAGTGTTTTATTTAATGTAGACAGCCAAGGTGTTGCTACCGTTACTTTAAATAACCCAGAAAAACATAATGCCTTTGATGATCTTATCATTAAAGAGTTGACTGATATTTTCGACAGCATTGCCAAAAATAATGACATAAAAGTCATGGTACTTGCTTCAACAGGAAAAAGCTTTTCCGCTGGGGCAGATCTCGGCTGGATGAAACGCATGGCAAGTTACTCTTATGAAGACAACTTGAAAGATGCCACCGCCTTAGCAAATATGCTCAAAGCGTTAAATTTTTTGCCTCAACCAACCATAGCGAAAATTCAAGGTGCAGCTTTTGGTGGCGCAGTTGGTTTAGCCAGTTGCTGCGATATTGTCATTGCGGCCAGTAAAGCAAGCTTTTGTTTAAGTGAAGTTAAGCTAGGGTTAATTCCTGCAACTATTGGCCCATACGTGGTTAATGCCATCGGCTTAAAAGCCGCTAGACGTTACTTTATAACCGCTGAAAGATTTTTTGCTGAAAAAGCCCAACAAATTGGTTTGGTTGATGAAGTTGTTGAACTTGATTCCCTAACCAATGAAGTTGATAAAATGATCGATACAATACTCTCAAATGGTCCACAAGCAATACAAGCAGCAAAAAAACTTGCTTTAGATGTCGCTTTTCAAGGGTTCAGCGAAACACTACTACAAGATACTAGCCAACGCATTGCACATTTAAGAGTGTCGCCTGAAGGACAAGAAGGCTTAACATCTTTCTTTGAAAAACGCACCCCCGCTTGGCAATCAACCAAGGATAGTTCAAATGACTAAGACAAATTCTTCTAAAGTTAAAAGTAAAATGTTTACTAAAATATTAATTGCCAACCGCGGTGAGATTGCTTGTCGTGTTATTAAAACGGCAAAAAAAATGGGTATTTTAACGGTTGCTGTTTATTCAGACGCCGATGCTGACTCCTTGCATGTTCATATGGCTGACGAAGCTGTTTACTTAGGTCCATCACCTTCTCGTGAAAGCTACCTATTAGTGGATAAGGTCATTGAAGCTGCCAAAATAACAGGAGCTCAAGCGATACACCCGGGTTATGGTTTTTTATCTGAAAATGCTGAGTTTTGTAAACAATGTAGCCAAGAAAACATCACTTTTATCGGTCCTCCTGTTGCTGCTATAGAAGCGATGGGTTCGAAGTCAGCCGCCAAAAACATTATGGCAAAGGCAAATGTTCCTCTTGTTCCTGGTTATCATGGTGATGACCAGTCTGAAAGTATTCTTAAAAAATCTGCTGATGAGATGGGCTACCCGGTGTTATTAAAAGCAACTGCTGGTGGTGGTGGTAAAGGCATGCGACAAGTTTGGCACGAATCTGAGTTTTCGGAAGGCTTAGCTGCTGCAAAGCGTGAGGCTAAATCATCATTTGGTGATGATCGCATGTTAGTTGAAAAGTACTTAACACAGCCTCGCCATGTTGAAATTCAGGTTTTTTGTGATAATCATCAACAAGCCGTTTATTTATTTGAGCGCGACTGTTCTGTTCAACGTCGCCATCAAAAAGTTATTGAAGAAGCCCCTGCATTTAGTATGAGTGAAGAGTTACGCTCTAAAATGGGTGAATGTGCAATAAAATCAGCTCAAGCTATTGGTTATCAAGGAGCCGGCACTGTTGAGTTTTTATTAGATGTTGACGGCTCTTTCTATTTCATGGAAATGAATACCCGATTGCAAGTTGAGCACCCAGTAACAGAAATGATTACCGGACAAGATTTAGTAGAGTGGCAATTGAGAGTAGCTGCTGGCGAGCACTTACCTAAGACTCAAGATGAATTAGTTATAAATGGCCATGCTTTTGAAGCGCGTATTTATGCTGAAGACCCCAGTAATGACTTTCTACCGGCAACAGGTACATTAGAGTTTTTACAAACGCCTCTAGAAAGCAAGTACGTTCGAATAGATACAGGTGTTCGTCAAGGCGATGAGGTCAGTGTATTTTACGACCCTATGATAGCCAAACTTATTGTTTGGGATGAAAATAGGGAAAAAGCACTTCAGCGAATGGCAAAAGCTTTAAGCGAGTATCGTATAAATGGCGTAACAACCAACATCGAGTTTTTATATAATTTAGCGACATGTAAACCTTTTCTTGAAGCTGATATAGATACTGGCTTTATTGAAAAAAATAACGACCTTATTTTCCATAAAGATAGCCAAACTTTGGCTAATGAACTGCCGATGGCGGCATTGTATTTAGTACTGTCTCAAGCCAAAAGCGCTGAATTAAAAGCAGAAAAAACCAATGACCCTTATTCACCTTGGAACAATACCAATGCTTGGCGTTTAAATGAGGCACATACTCACCAGTTAGTACTGGCACATAATGATATAGAATACTCGGTAGTAGTTGAGCAAAAGCGCCAAGGCAATGGCAGTTATTATCTTATTAGTGTTGATGGCCAAAACCTTGATGGTAAAACTCATGACTGCCAAGGAAGTATCGAAGGAGATGTTTTAAAAGTAAGTATTGATGGCTATAGAAGTCAGGCAACTATTGCTCACTTCAGCAATAACATCAGCCTTTATTGTAATCGAAACGGCCAAAATGGTGTCTTTAATTTCACTCATATTTTACCTGACTGTGGTGATAGTTCGGCCGATGCCAACCACGGTGGACT
>JALJPB010000137.1 GCA_022969175.1 Colwellia sp.
ATCATAATGGTCCTATTGGTAAAAACGTTGATATTAGAGCTCCATCATTAGTACTGCCGGTAGCTGCGTCTTCTCGTGTCATAGCTGATTCTGAAGATTCAATTATTTGGTTTGATAAAATATTAGAAGATAGAAGCCTTCTTGAGTTTATTCAATTAGCTCTGAAAAATGAATTGATGTCTGCTGATGTTGAGCTCAACCTTGTTGATGGAAAAGAAACAACTTATGAGTCAGGTTGGTATCACGAGGAAGTTGAAAGTGGTTGGATTTTTAAATCAATAGAAAATTCAGAAAGCATGCGTTTCAACTACAAATTAGTAACTAAACCTCATGGTCGAAGTGTTTCTTTACAAGTGACCTTAATTGATTACATGAAAACAGACAGCCGAGGTGGGGGAAAATCAATAAACCCAATTGATCAACAACGTGCTGAAATGGCAATGATCAATGAAGTTATTGCCCAAGTTGATTACATGTACCGGTTAGAGCAAAAAGAAGTTCGCATAATGAGAGCGAACAAACAAATGGTCGCTATTGGAGAAAATCCAGAAGCGGAGCCTGCTTATATTGTTGAAATGGATTTTGATTACCTTTGGTCAAATCTTCCTATTTTCTTTGAAAAACATGGTTTTGTTATTACTGATTTAAATGAATCGGATAAAATTTACTATGTTGACTTTATTACACCTGACATAGGTGTTTGGGACAAAATTTGGGGCGATGAAGCACCTGTTGTCGATATTGCCGATGCTAATTATCAATTTGTATTAACAAAGATGGCCGACCAAACAGCGTTAACTATTTATAAAGCTGATGGTGAGGTGCTACCTGTTGAAACTTTAGAGCGAATATTTGCAGTGATGGAACCTGGATTGTCCTTTAGAAACATTTATTAGCGTTATTAAAAATTAGTCACAGGGAAGTGACAAATAAAACTAGTTAAAACTCCGTTAATCGGAGTTTTTTTGTTTTACCGTTGGTAATTTATGATCTGTTTTATGGCTTCTAGGTAACGTTTCTTTTAAATCATTTAAACTCTTTTTTCTAAGCGGGGTTTTCGCGTTTTTCTGCAGCGTGCTTAAGTTACCAATGATAACCATAAAAACAACGACAATTATGCCTATAATTAACCAGTCACTCATATTTACCTCTTATTGATATTTACGATGAATTTTTGATAAATTTCATCGATGTGGTTAATGATAATTTTTTTGCCTTCAATATCAGATTCTTCTAGTACTGCTACTAAACTCGCTATGCTAAATTGCTGTTGGTAGTGTTCAGCTAGCGGAGCATAAGATAAATGCCAAGGTTCGTGGGCAATTCCGCCTCTGTAACTGTCATAAGGAAAGTAAAAGCCAAATTCTTGGCTAAATTGTTCAAGCCATTGGCTTAATTTTGATAAGGGGCCATTTTTTTCATACTCCCAAGGCTCTAGTTGTAATTGTGTATTCTTGGCCAAAAGGTTTGGTGCAAAAACATCAATATCAGTGCCCCAATGGTGCCGGCTAGCACCAGGAAGAGCTGAATAGACTAAAATCGCATAAATTTTATCGAGCTCAGATACGTGATTAATGTTGATAATGTTATTGGACAAATCCTTTATTGGCGTTTTCCCTAAAAACTTATTATTCCAAAGTTGAAGTTGACGATCAAAGCCTCGCCAACCACTAGCAATATGTAAATCAATATGCACTTTTTTTGCCGCAGTTTGCATTTTCCGATAGGCATTTAGCATATCTTTGTGAATGCCTATTTTATCACTTACCCAACAAAGATGACTATTATCAATGCCGAGGAGTTGGGCCTTTGGTAAATTAATTAAAACATTCATTAAAATTTCCCTAGCATAATACCTTTTCTAAGCTTTTATAATAGATATCAACTAACTTGATCAATTCATCACAGCCAACACACTCATTGACTTGATGGATAGTACTGTTACAAGGCCCAAGCTCTATTACTTCAGCTCCGGTTGGCGCAATAAATCGGCCGTCAGAGGTACCACCTGATGTTGATATCTCAGGTGTTTCTCCTGTGATCTCAAGCACAGCTTGGCTAACAGCGTTTAGAAATCTTCCTGGCTCAGTAATAAAGGGTTTGCCGTTGAAAGTCCATTTAAGTTCGTAATCTAACTGATGTTTATCAAGTATTGTTGTCACTTTATCGACAATTTTGTTATCCGTTAATTCGGTACTATAACGTAAGTTAAAAAGTGCAGTTAGTTGCCCAGGTACAACATTGGTGGCCCCAGTTCCTGAATTAATATTTGATAACTGAAAACTGGTTGCGGGGAAATAATCATTGCCATTATCCCAATGGGTTTGGCTAAGCTCAGCCAATGCGGGCATAGCAAAGTGAATGGGGTTCTTAACATGATCAGGATAAGCTACATGTCCTTGTTTACCTTTAATGGTTAGTTCACCAGAAATTGAACCACGACGGCCATTTTTAATGACATCGCCAATAGAATTACTGCTCGACGGCTCACCAACAATGCAATAAGTGATTTTTTCATTACGAGCTTCTAAGGTATCAATAACTCTTGTTGTGCCATTAATAAAAGGACCTTCTTCATCACTAGTAATTAAATAAGCAATAGAACCCTTGTGGTTGGGATAATCATTAACAAATTTTGTCGTTGCCACTAGCATTGCCGCTAGTGAACCTTTCATATCAGCAGCGCCACGGCCATAAAGTCTTCCCTCGTGAATGGTTGGTTCAAAAGGTGCGGTAAACCATTGTGCTATATCGCCGGTAGGTACGACATCAGTATGGCCGGCAAAACAAAATACAGGTTCTACATTACCTCGTCTTGACCATAAATTAGTAGTGTCTTCAAAAATCATCGATTCATTGGTGAAATCGAGAGGAGCTAATATATCTATTATAAGCTCTTGACAACCTTCATCTTTAGGAGTGATTGAAGGACGAGAAATTAGTTCACAAGCGAGTTCTATTACATCAAGTGTTGCTGAGGTAAGGTATTTATTTTTACTACTATTATTCACTTAAATAATTCCTGATATTGGGTATCTTTGAAGCCTAAATGAAGAAGTTTATTTAATGATAATAAAGGTCGTTTCAATAACGTAGGTTGTTCAAGTACCGCATTAAACATAACTTCATTGGTTAAATTGTCTTTTATTTCATCGGGTAGTTGGCGAAAAGTAGTGCTGCGCTTATTTAGTAAAGTAGACCAATCACCTAGCTTAACAAATTCAGTTAATAACTCTTCTGACAAACCTTGTTTTTTAAAATCATGAAAAGTGAAGTCTAAGTTTTGTTGTTGTAGCCATTTTTGTGCTTTTTTAACTGTATCGCAATTGTTGATTCCATAAAGGGTGATCATATCTTCGGGTTATCCAAATACCTAATAATTATGGTTTAAGATGATATCAGAAACAATCGGTTTTATCCGCTTTTCTTAGGGCTGAAAACAGGTTGAAGTTTACAAAATTAGAGCAGCAATATTGATAATGAAAAGTGTATAGATAGATAAATAGTCAAAAGGAGAAGGGGGTTTATTATTGCTACTTAGGATGATTGATTAGTTTAGTTTCCACATACCCAGCCTAATTTAGTTACGTATTCATCTAATAGATAGTCCGCATTACCAAAGCAGTCTTTGGGGCTACGAAAACCATCATTATATATTGATATATCACTTAACCGATCTTGAGTATCTAGAAAGATAGATGTTTGTAACCTGTATGGTTATTGACTACTAAGATCCTCTGGAATAATATTAAACATAATAAAAATCGAGAAGTAACATCTAACTAAATGAAAAACATAAATAAGTTTATATTAATTATTATTTCAATAATAAGCGTTGTTTGTCATACCTCCTTTGCGGATGAAAACCCACCTTATATATATGTCTTAGGTGTCGCGCAAGATGCAGGGTATCCCCAAACCGCATGCTACCAAGAACATTGCATGTCTGGTTGGGAAAACCCTTTATTAAGAAGAGGGGCTGTTTCACTTGGTTTGATAAGTCCCAACGACAAAAAGAAATATATGTTTGAAGCGACACCTAATTTTCCTGAACAGCTCTATCAATTAGAAAAAGAGGCACCTTCTTCGCAATATACCTTCGACGGTATTTTCTTAACACATGCGCATATTGGTCATTACACTGGTTTAATGTTTTTAGGCCATGAATCCGCGGGTGCAAGTGATATACCTGTTTATGCCATGCCTCGAATGAGGAGGTATTTAGAAAAAAATGGGCCTTGGCAACAATTGGTTAAATACCAGAATATTGTTTTAAAAACACTGCAACATCAATCAAGTGTTCTTTTAGGGCAAGTCAAAATAACACCATTTTTAGTACCTCATCGTGATGAATATTCTGAAACAGTTGGATTTAGAATTGATGGTCCAAATAAGTCAGCTTTATTTATCCCCGACATAAATAAATGGTCACAATGGGAAACTAAATTGGTTGACGCGATAAAATCTGTTGATTATGCCTTAATTGATGCCGCTTTTTATGCTGATGGTGAATTACCAGGTAGGGATATGTCAAAAATCCCACATCCATTTGTCGTTGAAACTATGCAAGTACTAAACAACATACCTAAAACTGAAAAAAATAAAGTCTGGTTTATTCACATGAATCATACCAACCCCTTGCTGCAGTTAAACAGTAACGAAAGTAAATTCGTACAATCGCAGGGTTTTAATATCGCGATAGAAGGTATTAAATTAAACTTATAATGTTGGTCTGTAGAAATTAGGTGTGTTACTGAAAACCTTCAGTAATACACAATCTCAAGTGGTTGGTGACTGTCCATACTTTGGTAGGTTAGTGTAAATTAAAATATTAGTTGAACACTTTATGGAAAAATAATCATAAGTTTTTCCTATTACTCCACTGCTTATATCTAATTGTTAACAGCAGTAACTAGCTTTCAGCAGGCATAGACTCTATTTATCCTAACAGATAACTCCGCCGCAATAGCGGTCGTTCATGTAATTGTATTGGCGTGACTTCAAATTTCGCTAAGCAGAAAGGGTCAGCAATAAAATTCTAACGTTGCTCTTTTTCAAGTTTTACCACTTTGCTGACCTATGTCAACGACGAAACATTTAAAAATCATGTTCACAACTTGCGAGTAAGCTGACACCAATCTATGACCGACATACGTCCCAAGTGCATTGTTAAAGTTAGCCTTTTCACTTACTTGAACTTACTGCACTTACTGCTCATTGTCCTCCCTCGCGAGATATTTATTTGATATTTGATTTCGTCCATTTTTCTTGGAAAAATATAAGCATTTATCCACAATTGAATATAGTGTTTCATAAGTCGTTTCTGGAGCGCTTAAGAGGGAGTAACCAATACTTACCGTTATTGAAATTGTATGATTATTAAATATCACTTGAGTCTTTTCTATTTCTTTTCGTAAGTCTTCTAACATCTGAGATGCAGTTACCATAGATGCATTTGGTATAATTAATACTAACTCATCACCGCCAAATCGACAGAGTATATCTTGTGACCTAAGACTATTGCTAATAAGTTTGCTCACATGGATTAAAGCAGCATCTCCCGCATCGTGTCCATAAGAGTCATTAATTTCTTTGAAGTAATCCAAATCAATTAGGGCGAGACAGAGGTAGGTATCTTCCCTTTTTGACCTTTCAATTTCTTGTGCTATTCTCGAATTGAAATGCATTCTATTTGGTAGCTCAGTTAACGCATCGGTATGGGCTATTTCTATAAGCCTTTTTTCAATACCATGTCGTAAGCCCACGACGATATGTAATCCAACAATTGAGGAAATACCGGCGAAAATCAATGTGATTATTTCATACTGAAAAGTTGGTGAGGATGGTTCTAAAAACCGCAAGTAATATAAAAAGCTTATAAATAAGTAAGCCATTGTAGAGCATATTAAAGCGACTTTAGCTGAAAAAAATAGGTAGGCAATAAGAAGGGGGGTTAAAAAATATATAATAATTATAGGCTGTCCTTGCTCATCAAAAGTGACGATGCTAAGCAATATTATATCAATAATAAAAATTACAATCCCAGCTATACTCGTATATGTATTGCGGTAAACATGTAAAAATATAGCCGCCAATATAATAACCGATACAGCTTGAATTATTGACGTTACATCATAGCCAGATTGTACCCTAATGAAAAACATAGGGACCGTTGCAAGTATTAATAGAAAAAGGCACATCAGTGCAAACAATCGCCGAGTTTTATCTAAATTTCTTGCGAAAAAATCAATGTTAGTATCAATCTGATTTTTATGGGGCATAAGTATTAATTTCTTAATTTTAGTATATAAAGTGAGCTAAATTGATTAACCCTTGAAAGTCTGCTGCTTGCTGATATTAAGGTTTTAACAGGGTTTCGTCAGCTATGAATATTGCAGAAGGCATATATTCACTTAACCAATAATTCAACCCATGACAAGCAACAACGCCACCACAGCGGTCATTTAGAATCAAAGTAAACTATTTCCTTTGATTACAGGTAATAGTTTACTTTCCATTAAAATATAGTTCTAGGATTTTCTTTCTAATGGTGCCTGCTTTTAAGCTGACATCATTGCACAACATAACTAATGAAAACTTCTCTTCAGGAAAGCGGATATAATAGGTAGACGCACCAAGCCAACCACCACCATGGGCATAAGATTTTCGCCCAAGGGTTTCACCAACGAACTGACCATTCGCATAGACTTTGCTACTGATTTCATAACTACTATTTTGCTTATTCATAAGCTCCATTAGTTTTATAGGTTCTTTACCAACTTTAGGAGTGTAAAAATTCTGGTCCCATTTAAGTAAATCATCTAGATTGGTGTGTAGACCACCATCACCAACCCAAAATAAATTGGTCATATCAGTGATATAGTTACCCTCTTTATTTTTCTTATAACCAGTAGCGCGGTTTTTTACAATCTCTACTGGATTATCGCTAAAAAATGTATTGGTCATATCAAGTGGTTTGAATATTTTCTCGTCTGCATAGTCACGAAGGCTTTTACCTGATACTTCTTCAACCAGCATCGATAATAAGAAATAAGCAAGGTTGCTATACTGCAACTTCTGCTCGGGTTTAAGAGCAAGTGGTACAGTTTTAACCACGTCATAAAACTCCTTTATCGTCAGATAATCTTCGTTACCCAAACGAAAATCGTTTCCTGCCACAGACTTGAGATCAATACCACCTTTTGCTTTTTTTCCCTCATATGAGCCAGCTATCAGGTCGTAATCCCCCATACCGCTATAATGACCAAGCATAGAACGTACAGTAACTATTTCGCCATAATCATTTAGCTCTTTCAGGTAGGTGCTAATATTAGCGTCGAGGTCAATAACTCCTTCCTCTGCTAACAATAGAACAGCCATAGCAGTAAACTGTTTTGAGACAGATGCCATACGGTGCACTTGCATTCCGTCCAATGGTACATTCAACTCTAGGTTGGCAAGACCGTATCCAGTCTTATGGATAAAAGAACCTTCCTTGATTAACCCTACATTGCAACCTGGTGAATTCTGTTGTTCTATACTAGAGAATATTTTATCAATACTATCATTGAATTCTGATGCTATAGCCGTACTAGATATAAATAATCCTAAAATAAATGGGAATGTTTTTTTATTTTGCATGGCAGTTATCCTTAACAAAGATATTAATTTGTAACGTTATTGTTACTATCTTGGAGTAGTGTCCATCCTAGACTACAGATGTTAAAATTGACAGTTGCTTATTGGATCATTTGATCTAATAGAACAACCAGTACTTTGGTGCTAGATCACTATGTACAATAGGATCTTGAACTCGAATTCATTCGTCAGCACATCTATCAACACGCCAGTATAGATGAATTGTTGGTTGTTGAGTTTCCATGATTGGTTTAGATAAAACCCAATATGGGACTCATACAATATTTCCTCTACCGCGCCTCACAAACTGAACTTGTAGACGTTTTTACATGTGTTGTATTATCTACAAACCTACATGGATGGTGTAGAAGCTAAATAAAGATCGAAACAAAAACCCCATGCAATCCTACTTATTCCGTTGAGCATAACTTGGCTTTTGTGAATAAAGATAGAAACAAATTTGGCGGTAAGTTTTATTTATTTAAAAGTATCAAAACATTCCAAATGAAGTTGGAACCTGACTTATTGGCGCTGAAGAAAAAGTTTGAAATTTTTTGTATAGGTCGAAGTCGACTGTACACCCGTTAGTTGACTTAAGTCGATCGAAAGTTAACTTGATAATCATTGGTATAGCAGCCGTTCCAAAATATTGATTTGATACTAAAATCAAAAAATCAAATACAGTTATAGAACGAGAATAATCTCTATGACTGCTACAAGCTCATTATAGTCTGTCATAACTGCTAAAATTTGTATTTCAACAATAAATTGATGTATTGTTAGTTTCACAAAAAATTGAAGTAGCCTACGGGCTGTTTTGAGCGACAATCGGGCATTCACGCTTTGATGGAATTGAAGCTTTAATGTTGCATTGAATAATATTTGGCCTATATTTTAGGCTCTTCTCCGGCCAGCAGGTGTTGGATCTTTTATATTTTGTACATTTTTTTATATATCAACTAGCGGTGTAATCAATAGCTAATAAGCGCATAAAGTAATAGCTACCCTTGATTGATAAAAATGCTGCTAAAGAATTGTTATGCAACTGGAGACATAGTAAGTTGCAAATCGGTATTTGTTTTTGAATGCTGCAAACGAACTTTTGTGGTTTCTGATAAATCGCTTCTGAATATACACATTTGAGTTTAAGTTTAAGTTTAAGTTTTATACCATAATTTAGGAACACTTGAACGATAATTAAATTGAGTTATCATATAGATAAAAGTACTCCTCGAAGTAAAAAGATGAAAAAAATTAAACAGTTATACAATTACTCAAGTGAAAGAAAACTCTTAGGGTTTTTCTTGTTTGCATTCGTATCCGTAATAGCCGTTGCAATATTTCAGGATTATCTGAGCTCGGTGAGAAGAGGCGGGGCATTCTTTTTTACTGAATCACTACTCTTTAAGGCATTTTGGTTTTATTTCCCTCCAATACTTATTCTAATTAATAATATGCTGACAAATGGACAGATAACAACAGTAGCAAAAATGTGTATAGCGATATTTGTTGCTACTTTAGCTCATTTGATATTAGCGCCATTAACAATATGGTGTTGGTCTACCATTTTCTTTGATTATACCTATGGATTTTATAAAGGCTTTACTTTTACACTTTCAAATGACCTGTTGAAAATATTAATTATCTACACAATTTTCATATTTGGGCAGGGATATCTTATAACTGAGCGCAATAGAAAGGAAAAAGAGGGGGCAGATAAACCAACTTCACTATGTCAGTATATTTCTGTTAACAATGGAAAGAGTTACACACGCATAAACTTAAGTGAAATTATTTACATTAAAGCTGCAACACCCTATGTAGCTATTCAGTTAGAAAAAAGACAATACCTGAACACAGAATCCTTAAAGTCCATTTTAAAAAAACTAGACGCTCGTTTCATCAGAATTCATAAATCAAGCATTGTAAATTTAGATAAAGTGCTTTCGTATAAATCCCGATTAAATGGTGATTATGATTTAATGCTTCAAGATGGAACAGAAATTCGGCTAAGTAGAAACTATGTCAACGAATTCAAGAATAATTTCGAATCAAGTCCACAGCTTAACCCATAAACTCCTCGTCTTAAACCATTGAACATTGACTCACATTGAGCAAAGTGCGATTTTCAAAATCATTGTACAGCTTGCACTTTGCTTGTTCACTTTTAGGAAAAATATAAAATTTTCCGATGAGATTTGAATCTCGAGTCAGGTCTAATTAATAATCAAAATAGAGGGAAA
>JALJPB010000138.1 GCA_022969175.1 Colwellia sp.
TAAAAACTCAATGCTGTGGCGCTTTGCTGCCATAGGGTAGGTATCAGGGTCTTCAACAAATCCTAAAACTTCTACCTTCGTTGCTTGAATCTCAAAAGACTGACCTTTACCAGGAGATTCAACTAAAATACCAGTAACTTTTACCGCACTACCTGTGGTTAGTTTTAATACATCATTTTGATAATTGTCGAGATCATTATTAACAATGGCTTGGATAGCATCAAAACATGAACCATCATGAATTGCTAAAAATGAGATGCCGGCTTTAGAGTCGCGACGGGTACGGATCCAACCATGGACTGTGATTGGTTCATTTACAGGGTATTGTCCTGCTAATACATCAGTTATTGCTAACACTGACATTGATAACCTCTTTGCTTAGTCAAAATAACGCTTTGCTATTATATGGAAAATGGGCTGGTATGTTACAGTGACTATAGAGCCAATACAACAAAGTTTGTTCTCAAACAATAACTTTTAAAGGCTTAGTGGGTAAAAAAATTATGATGATTAAGATTGAGATAATCTAAAAGGCACAACAATGGATAATTTACCTGAAGAAAGACGACAGACAAAGGATCTTTGGCTTTACCTTATGAGGGGGTTAGCCATTATTGGTTGGTTATTATTTATTGTAGCATTTGGTGTTGCCTATTACGCAGCACCTGAAGATCAATACGGCATGTATCGCTATCACGGCATTGAGGTTAGAAAATTTTGGTTAGTACCTTTAACCGGGTATTTATATATCGTTTTATGGAGCAGTGCATTAAGTAGCTATTTATGCTTATTTCTTGATAAATACCGCAGTAGAAGAAAATCAGACAATAAACACTTTAATTTAATTTTGCTTATGCTGATTTCCATTGCATGGATAAGTTATATACTTATTGACGTTCAAGGGTAAGTTATATACTTATTGACGAGTTAAAGCATGAAACATTCATCTTCATTTAGAACCGCCGCTATAGCGACAATTAAACTCTTTAACTGTTTTCTGGTGGTAATAAATGGCGGCATTATATAGATAAGCTTACCAAAAGGTCTGATCCAAACCCCTAGTTCAACAAATCGTTTTTGTATTTTAGCCATATTGACTGGTTGCTTTGTTTCTACAGCACCAATGGCTCCTAATATTCTAACATCTTGTACACGAGAGTGATTAATAAGTGGGCTAAGGTGTTCTTGTAAATATTTTTCAATCGTTAATACATTTTGCTGCCATTGATTTGTTGCTAATAAATCTAAACTTGCATTAGCAACAGCACAGGCAAGTGCATTACCCATAAAAGTAGGCCCGTGCATAAAACAACCGGCTTCACCATTACTGATGGTATTTGCAATATCAGTGCTACACAGTGTTGCAGCTAGTGATAAATAACCGCCAGTTAACGCTTTACCTACACACATAATATCTGGTGATATATTAGCCCATTCACAAGCAAACATTTTACCTGTTCGGCCAAAGCCAGTGGCAATTTCATCAGCAATAAACAGCACGTCATACTGTTTGCAAAGTCTGTGACAAGCTTTTAGATACTCAGGGTGATAAATGCGGATACCACCGGTACCTTGAACAATGGGCTCTATAATGAAAGCTGCAAGTTCGTGGTGATGCTCATTAAACATTGCCTCAAGTGCTGTTATTTCTTTTTCACCTTGATCATCTGCATACCAATCTTGATGGAATTTCACTTGAGGGGCTGGTGCAAAATGATTTTTAAATAAAACTTGCTCAAATATTTGGTGCATACCATTAACAGGGTCACATACCGACATTGCTGCAAAAGTATCGCCATGATAACCATTACGGACGGTAAGCATCTTATGTTTACACTTTTTATCTTTACTTACCCAATACTGAATTGCCATTTTAATAGCGACTTCAACAGCCACAGAGCCACTATCACAGATAAATACACGTTCGAGTGTTTTTGGTGTCATTTTTATCAATTTTTGTGACAGCGTTATTGCTGGCTCATGAGTTAGACCGCCGAACATGACATGAGAAAAATCTTTGCTTTGCTCAATTAATGCCTTATTTAATACGGGATGATTGTAACCATGAATAACAGACCACCACGAAGACATACCATCAATTATCTCTTCACCTGTTGCTAATGTGATACTTACTCCCTGTGCAGATTTAACTAAATAAGAAGGTAGCGGGGATGACATTGACGTATAGGGATGCCATATATTTTCACGATCAAAATTAAGTAATTCTTTTTGCTGCTCTGTATGTTTATTGTTCATATGTAAACCAGTGGCTATTTTAAATGTTGACATCAAGCTCTAGGCCGCTAGACTACTCGTTAAATTATTAAGATGCAATTGAGATTTTTATGCCTGCAAGTTCGACAACACCTATTTTTAACAATTCACCAGAGCAAAATGCTCAATTACGCCATAACTGGAGTATTGCTGAAGTACAAACGTTGTTTGATCTACCTTTTAGCGATTTAATGTTTCAAGCGCAAACCATTCATCGTCAACATTTTAATGCAAATGAAGTTCAAGTCAGTACTTTATTATCCATTAAAACAGGAGCTTGCCCTGAAGATTGTAAATACTGTTCACAAAGTGCTCGAAATAAAACAGATCTTGAAACTGAAAAATTATTAGAAGTTGAAAATGTATTAGCGACGGCAAAAGCAGCTAAAGAGCAAGGTTCAACTCGGTTCTGTATGGGCGCAGCATGGCGTAACCCAAAAGCACGTGATATGCCTTATGTCGTTGAAATGGTAAAAGGTGTAAAAGCCTTAGGTCTCGAAACTTGTATGACCCTTGGCATGTTATCATCAGATCAAGCGGACGAATTACAAAACGCTGGTTTAGATTATTACAATCATAACCTTGATACCTCGCCAGAACATTACAACCAAATAATTACTACTCGCACTTATCAAGACCGCTTAGATACTATTAATAACGTACGAAGTGCCGGTATGAAAGTATGTAGTGGCGGTATTGTTGGTCTAGGTGAAGAGTCCAAAGACAGAGCTTCACTTTTAGCACAACTTGCTAACCTATCACCACAACCAGAAAGTGTGCCTATTAACATGTTAGTAAAGGTTGAAGGAACACCTCTATCAGATGTTGATGATCTAGATAGCTTTGATTTTATCCGTTGTATTGCGGTTGCTCGTATAATGATGCCTAAAAGCCATGTTCGTTTATCAGCCGGTCGTTCAGCCATGAATGAACAAATGCAAGCAATGTGCTTTTTAGCGGGGGCAAATTCTATTTTCTACGGCTGTAAATTATTGACTGCTGAAAACCCAGAAACGAACCAAGACATCGCTTTATTTAAAAAATTAGGTATTAATACTGAAACTATTGATTTTGGTGATCAACAACAACAAACGACTAACTTACGTACCGCACTAGTTAATGAAGAAAATAAAGAATTGTTTTACGATGCTTCAGTTTAGTAAAAAGCTTAGTTACTAATAATTAAGCTTAGATTTAATGTCTTTTGAATTTATAACCCAGCAACTTAAACAACAGCATCAACAAGCCCGTTTTCGACAACGTGTTTGCCATGATGGTGAAGTAGGGCAATCAAATGGTCGTGAAATCGTTGTTGACGGTAAAAGTTATTTAAATTTTTCCTCTAATGATTACCTTGGGTTAAATAACCACCCTTTAATTAATAAAGCACTGCAAGAAGGTATTGACAGGTTTGGCTTAAGTGCCAGTGCATCTAGTCTAGTCACTGGTTTTAGTTATGCTCATCAAACATTAGAAAATGAAATTTGCCAATGGCTTAATAAACCACGTTGTTTATTATTTAGTAGCGGTTTTTCAGCAAATTTAGGAATATTACAAGCATTAGGGCAATCTTCTGCTAATATTTGGTTAGATAAACTGAGTCATGCGTCGTTAATTGATGGTGCTTTATCAAGTAAGGCCACAGTTAAACGTTTTAAACATAATGATATTAATCATCTTAATACTTTAATTTCTTCTATTAAACAAAAAACTAATACGGACAATGGTTTACACGAGCCCATATTAAAAACCAGAGATAATATTATTGTCTCAGAAGGTGTTTTTAGTATGGATGGTGATCTAGCGCCAATTGAACAATTATCAAGTTTGTCTAATCGTTATGATGGTAAGCTGTTTATTGATGATGCTCACAGTATTGGTGTCATTGGTAAAAATGGCCAAGGTAGTAGTAGTTTGGCAAATATTGATATAGTAATGGCAACGTTTGGAAAAGCTATTGCAAGTAGTGGTGCCTTTGTTGTTTGTCAAGAAGATGTATTTGAATACCTAACCAACTTTTCAAAACATTATATTTATTCAACGGCTATTTCACCGGCATTAGCTTGGGCTACTAATCAAAGTATTAAGATAATTCAAACTGAGCATTGGCGTCGAGAAAAAATAACTGAGCTCAGTGAACAATTTAACCAATTGTTATCACCTGGTATTGATTTAATTCCAACACAATCGTCAATTCATGGCTTGGTTGTTGGTGGTGAAGAAAAAACATTACTCGCCAGTAAAAAGCTAAAAGAGCGAGGACTTTGGGTGACTGCTATAAGGCCACCAACCGTTCCTTTAAACAGCTCAAGGTTACGCGTTACCATTTGTTCTAACCATAATGCAAATGATATTAGATACTTAGCAAAAAATATAAATGAGGTTTTGTCTTGATGACAGCCATTAACACTTTAGATACCACCAGAGTAAATATTGCAAAATCGTTTGGCTCTGCAAGTAAATCTTACGATATCTCCGCTCGTTTGCAGCGTTTTAGTGGCAAAAATTTAATGCCGTGGTTACCTAATCGAAATGATCTAACGGTATTAGATTTAGGTTGTGGTACTGGATTTTTTACTGATTTACTCAGTGGTAGTTATCAGCAGGTTATTGGCCTAGATATTTCTACTAAAATGCTAAATTACGCTAAAGAAAAAAGATCAACAGATATTACTTGGCTTGAAGGTGATGCTCATAAATTACCCCTTAAGAGTGAAAGTATTGATTTTGTTTACTCTAATTTAGTCATTCAATGGTGTGATCCACTCGATGTCGCTATTAAAGAAATTCTCCGTGTACTAAAACCAGGAGGATTATTTATTTTTACTACCTTAGTGAAAGGGACATTACATGAGTTGAAATCTTCATGGGCACAGGTTGATGATGATAAACATGTGATTGACTTTAAGAATGAGACTGAGCTAAACACACTATTTAACTCATCAACGTCAGTGATGTTAGAGCATAAATGCCAAGATATCGTTCTTGAATATGAAAATGTACTGCATCTTGCTAGAGAATTAAAAGGCTTAGGAGCCAATCATGTACCTAGCCAAATGAATAGAGGCCTTGCGGGTAAAGAAAAATGGTTCAAAATGACAGAAGCTTATCAAGACTTTCTTGAACCAAGTGGCATTTATCCCGCTACATATCGTGTTTATTCAGGGCAAGTAGTTAAACTAAATGACTAGTTATTTCATTACTGCCACTGATACTGATGCAGGAAAAACCTATGTAGCATGTGCTTTAATACGAGCTTTAGTGCAAAGCTCCAATAAAGTGGCGGTATATAAACCTATCTCTGCTGGCTGCGAACTTGAAGATGGCGTATTAGTTAATGAAGACGCAAAATTATTGTCTCTAGAAGCTAATTGTCAACAAACCACATCAAACATTAACCCTATCGCTTTTGCAGAGCCAATAGCACCTCATATAGCGGCCAATAAAACTCAACAATACATCAGCTTATCTCAAATCGGTGAAAACTTTAAACAAGTTCAAAATTTAAAGGCAGATATTAATATTGTTGAAGGGGCTGGTGGTTGGCGATTACCAATAGGCAATGGGGATTATTTGTCTGACTTTGTCAAACAGGCCAAACTTAAAGTGATATTAGTTGTTAATATGAAATTAGGTTGCTTAAACCATGCGGTCTTAACTTATGAAAGTATTATCAACGATGGCTTAAACTGTATAGCTTGGGTCGCTAATTGCCCAGCACAAATGCCATATTTAGCAGATAATATTAATGAACTTAAAAGTTTACTGCCGATACCACAACTCGCTATTTTACCTAATACAAGCGATTTAGACATAGCAGCAAGTCAATTTAACCTTAGTGTTTTGTAAATTATCAAACTTCAGTTGACGATCAACTACATTATATTCATCATTTATCCTTACTCGACGTTAAAAATATAATTAACGTTAAGCATTATAACCATCAGTCTTTTCTTTTTCTTTGCACTAATTTAAGTTTTATTTATTAAACTTAATACTTCAACCCTATAAACGTTCTAACAATGAGTCTGTTGCTTTATAGAATTCATTTTCTATGAGTTTTAACGTTTAACAAATAATCCCAATTATTTACTCAATTCAATCATACAAGCCTGAGCGATAAAACCAGAGCGCGTTTTATAAGACTCCGATTTATTTACTCGATCATCTATTTGCTTTATCAGCAACTCAGGCAAAGTGACATTTATTTTATGGCTCTTTCCTAAGTAGGGCGTTATATCAATATCAACAACAGCCCAAATTGCATTTGGAAAATCTTTTTGATGGTTAGCTATTGCTGTTGCATTTGGAATTGCTTCTGAGTACTCAGTAAGAATTGTTAAGTGTTCTTTAATCGTTTCGCTAATTTTTTCTAAAGCTAAATCAATCGAAGTTGAATTTGTTTGGCAACCGGGAAGATCCGGTACTAGCACTTTATATTCATTACCATCAGATGTTGGCGTTAGGACTATAGGGTATTTCATTTCATCTACTTTAAGGACTCAAATTAACGTAATTTAATTATAACCCCGGCAACCCTGAATCGCAACCAACTAATAACCCCAGCAACCCCGCAAACAAATATCACGATAACCCCGACAACCCCAACAGCTGATAGGTAGGCAACCCCAACAACCCCATCGTTGAATTATGTGAACACTCACTATGGCTATATGTTTTGTTTTTAAAGCAATCTAAGTTAAACGATCTTTTTAAAGATCGTTTAACTTAGATTTATAGGTATACCAATTCCAATAAGTTTCTTCCCACTCAGCGAGAGTTAAAAGGCTTAGATGCAAGGCATTGATTGAAGACGACACCATGGATGGTGTAGTTAGAGCGACTTAGGAAATAAAGCCGAGAATGGTTACTCTCGGTAATTGCTCCTGCATTACTCTAATGTCCTACATCCATGTAGGAACCTTGTCAAAATCAATAACGAAGTCAGTAAGCCTTTTAAACTCGCCCTTTGGGAGTTTTCCAGAGATGTGATAACCGCACAGAATTTCTTCCATATAGAATAACTATATGCAAAAAAATTCTATTTATTCTCAAACCGCTGGCAAGCTCTGAGTGGGAACTAATTTAATGGACTTGGTATTATGTAAAAATCACCGACAAGACAGTAATGGTCTTGGCCGTTAATATTATATAGGTGGGGTTTTAAGAGGCGTAAAACTTAAACTCAGGCATAAAAAAACGATCAAAGTTAGATGACTTTGATCGTTAAATTATAAATAAACTTGTGTCTAGAATACTAAATCAACTGCTAGATCCGGTTATCAGTTGTTAATAGTAAATTTATACTTTTTCTGTACCACTATCTACATCCTGATTTGAGCAAGCTTCTACATCTGGACTTTTATCTGACGTACTAGGTGGCCAATCAGCAAATGGAAATGGGTATATTTCTGAGTTTATCGTTAGAAATTGATTCATCTGATAAAGATAGGTATTTAAACTTTGACCAAATTTTACTAACGGATAGTTTGGCTTCTCGGTAAATAGTAAACAAATAAATTGAAACAAGGCGATCATGGTTATAATAAAACGAGTAAAACCAGCAATAAATCCAAACAACAACATAGCTAAACCACGTTTCCAAACATTCATGTTTTGCCAAGTTTTAGTATTAATTACTTTTTCTTCATTCATAATAGTTTTCCCTTTATAAGATAAATAAACTCTCAATCTAAAGTAAATAGAGCAATTTTAATACCATTTGTATACTCTATTGATTTTAAAGGATTATTAGTGTTGAATAGCGAAATCCACTTGTAGGAATACCAACTTTTTGATGAAATTGACTAAGATTTATTTTATTTCATATTAAACACTTAACGTATTAGACTAAAGTCATTAACAACAACGGACTAACATTTATGAACAAACTGCATCTGCTATTACTATCTCTACTCACAAGCCTATCTGTTTCTGCAACTGATCTAAAAGTAGGAGATATAGCGCCCAACTTTAACTTACAAGCGACTAACGGTAAGTTTTACAAGCTAGAAGATTACCTGGGAAAACAAACCATAGTACTTGCTTGGTACCCTATGGCTAATACTCGAGGCTGTACATTTGAATGTAAATCTTTGGTAGAAGATGGCCATTTAATTAGAGAATATAATGTCAGCTATTTTATGGTGAGTGTTGATGCCTTAAAAGACAATATTGAGTTTGCCAAAGACACGGGAGCTGATTTTCCTATGCTTAGTGATCCGAGTAAACAAGTGGCTAAGGCTTATGATGTCTTAAATCTTTTTAAAGTAGCAAGTCGAGTGACATTTTATATATCAAAGGAAGGTAAAATATTACATATAGATGATGATATTTCACCTAAAACAGCAGCGCAGGATATTGCGGAACAACTTGCGTTATTAGCGATTGAAAAAGTTAAACCAAAATAATATCAGCTTCACATTAATATTAGCTCTATACCTCTAAGTTGAGTAACTATGGCAAAGCCCAATAAAAAAGGTCCCAGTAAAACAGTTGATATATATTGTTCAAATTGTAATAGCCAACTTTTCAAATATCGTAAGGCAGGTAAGGGAGCATTAGTGAAATGTTTTAAAGAACGAATAAGCAAAGATTACACAACTAGCTCGTGTACATGCCCAAATTGCGAAAAACAATTTGCAAGAGAAGTCATTATTCGTGGTACACCAGCATTCAAAATGATTGGTGGTAAGGTCTGGTTTAAATAACAGTAGTTTGAAACCAGACCTTACTGAGTTCAAAGACAAAAGCCCGTTATTTAATATGGACACAGTGAAGATAGTCTAACTTGCAGTCTTACATCTGCTTAGAACGTGTTATTTTATAATTCACTTGAAATACAGTTACTTATATGGTTACGCGTAACCATATCAAGATGTAGGTGTAAGCACTGAGATAAATTAATACCGCTTAATTTTCTACTTCTAGTCACACCGAGATAAAATTTATACATCTGTACTTCAAAAATTGACTAAACCGCACTATACTGTATAAAAATACAGTGTAGTGCGGTTTTTATATGAAAGTTATCCCAATATATGCAGAAGCGGGGATCTCAGGTTTTGAATCCCCAGCGGCAGAATATAAAGAATTAGGCTTGACGCTTGATCAATTAATTATAAAACACCCCGATGCTACCTTTATTGGTCAAGCTTCAGGGCAGTCAATGAAAGGAGTGGGGATCTTTGATGGTGACATTTTAATTGTCGATAGGTCGTTAACGGCTAAAAATGGTGATGTAATTGTTGCAAATTTTAATGGTTGTTTCGTCTGTAAATTAATTGATAAAAAACAAGCCAGGCTATTATCTGCATCATCTGGTTATGCTCCAGTACCTATTACGGCAGACGATGAGTTTTCTTTGGAGGGCGTGGTTACTCGCTCTATTCGTTTACACCATCACTCTTCAGAGTTAGCTGCATGTATGCTTTAGTTGATGCTGTTTCATTTTACGCAAGTTGTGAGAAAGTTTTTGATCCAAGCATACGCAACAAACCCGTTGTTGTTTTAACAAATAATGATGGCTGTATTTGTGCTGTGTGCCCAATAGCCAGACGCCTAGGTATTCC
>JALJPB010000139.1 GCA_022969175.1 Colwellia sp.
AATATGACTAAGCTAATTGATAAAATTGTTACTGCCGCCCATGAAGTCCACATAGGTGTTGTTTCTGGTGGAACAAATTGCACTGTGCCCCATAATAAGTTACCCAGAGCTATGCCAAGTATTGCGCCAAAGTAGAGCTTAAATAGCACCATTAACCCATCCATAATTCGAGCCGTGCCCGACATTAAGTGACGAGCAGCAAGCTCAGATAACCCTACAGTGAGTGATAACCCAGGAATAAAGGCGATGATACTTGATAACACAACCATTGAAATATTAATGGTTGGGTCAAATTGAGAAATAGCTGACGCCATCATCGCAGTGGTTATGGCTGCAATAGGTTCAAGCATCTCAGTGACTCGGCGTGATTTTTCAGCCCAAACAACAAAGCCATAAACCACTAATCCTAATAAGGTTGACCATAAAACATCATTCCAACTGGTATGCATTAACATAGCAAAAGCACCGCTTGAAGCTCCGAAGGCACAAAAGGTTAACCAGAAACCATAAGGTGCAGGTTTTTGACTGATCTCATATAAACGGTCAATGGCTTCTTCTAATGTTCGCTCACCAGAGATGAGTTCATCAACTAATTCGTCGATTCGGGCTAATGATCCTAAATCAATCTCACCAGGGGTAACCCTTACAAGGTGATTATATTGTTGATCGTCTTCATCATCACTAAGAATGAAAGTGAGTGACGTTGGAGCAATAATAAATGATGCACGTAGTTGCAAAAAATGGGCAATATTGAGTAAATTATCTTCTAATCTGTATGCTGTAGTACCTAATTTATGTAAAGCTTTCCCTAGTCGAATAATAAATTTTCGTTTGATATAAAAATCATCAGTTTGTGACATTGAGATTAGACTTCCAAAATTAGCTTATGTTAGGCTATGTTAATTGATTTTTGAACTTTGATATAATCATTTTTAATACTTGTTTATTTTATAAGTTAAAGAACAGCTTAAAGAATAACTTAAGGGATAATCTAAGGAGTAGTTATGACGCTATTATATATTTTGTTTGCGGTTTTTGTTGGTGTGGCTTTGATGGTTATTATAGGGCAGAAATTCGGTAAACCTATGTCATCTGAAGAACAAACTAAGTATGCTAAAATAATACCGATTTTAGTTTTTATTCTTATCATCGGCGCTATTGTTAGAGAGCTTCTTTAGCTGATTTGTGGGATTAAATATAATGCTTTTATATGACTATCAGCATTATTTAAACCAATCATCTATATCAAACGAAAAATAAGAAAACATAATGATGTTAATAATGTCATTGCATAGGTAGAATTACCTCAATCGTGTCATCAGTCATGTTTATGATGTCTAGCAAAAGGTAGTGGTAAGTTTATGGATTATTTTGAACAGTTAGGTGTAAGTAGGGTATCGACGACCACCGAGATTAAAAAAGCCTATCGTAAACTCGCAAATAAATATCATCCCGATAGAAATGATAGCGCTGAGGCCAAAGAAAAATTTCAGTTAATTCAAGAAGCTTACGATGTTATTGCCCATCCAAAAAAACGCTCTTTATACTTGAAAAACAATTACACGGTAATAACCGACCCTCGAGAAATTGCTGACTCTTTTTGGCAAAGTGCTTTTAACTAAATATACTGTTTGTTTTCAATTAAGGTTTCATTAGGCTTTAGTTGAGACGCCCTATTAAACGTATTGTTAGCTTCCCCCTTAGGAAACATTGAATGCAAACCGAAACAAGCTTACCTGATTATTTAACCGGTGATTTTTATCTCTATTTAGAAAATATGAACTCATTAGCTGATCCTGAAAATCCTGATTTGTTATCAAATTATTTGTCAAATTTATTCGAGCAATTAAAACAGATGCCGTTATTATTTAATGGCATGATTGATCAATTAGCGATGGCGATATCAACTAAAATTAGAATTGATAGTAAAAAGCTGACAAAAATCGACTTTACTGAAGAACCTTCTTGGGCTGAAATAAAACCTTTTGTTGGAGTTCATGCAGATGCTCGCGCTTGTATTACTGAAATAATGACTCACGCAGAGCAAGACTTAAAAACCGCTGTTTTGATCCTTCATTTTTATAACGGTTATGATGCTACTCCGACTAAAGCTGAAGAAAGTAAATCTGATCAATTTGATGACTATGAATCAAATGATTATGATGAAAATTACTAGATCTTAAAATAAGTAGATAAAATTTAGACTTATCGAATGAACAACTATAACTAATAAAACCACACGTTTTAAGGAATCACTTTGACCACAAATGCATTAGTTCTTGCCAGCGACATTATTGAACAAGCACAGCAAAGCGGTAGACGCGCAGGTACCTCTCTAGAAGCCATTGCTTCTGAGCACGGTGATGAAACTATGCTTGCTGTTTTAACCGAGATGGATATTTTAACCGTCGCTAAAATTGTTAGAGAGCATGACGCTACTATCCCTTCCATTGCAACCTGGCTAATGGATGCTGAGTCAATTAAGCAGCTGCTAAATGTTGAACCGTCATATTGGCAAAACATGGATGAAGACCATGTGTTTTGTGCACAAACTGAAGCCCATAGTTTATTAACACAAATATTTCTCTCTTCCGATGATGAAGAAAAACAACTGGAAGTATTAAAAGCTATTGTGGAAGACGATTTTGGTCTTTTATATTTAGCACTACCGTTTGTCGGCCATGACTTTTCAGAATTAGAAGAGGATGAAGAGCAAACCTCTGGCAGTATCGAAGAGTTATTAATGAAAATAAAAGCGCTAAGCGAAGAGGCTTATCGAGAAGTAATGACGGTGAGCAGCAATGGTACACTGGAAAATATTGAAAATTCGTTAAAGCAAAATGCCAATAAACAAAGAGTCACTGCGGTTGAAATGGATACCGATGATATGTTTGCACCACTTTAGTTAGCAAATTAATAGTTAACCAATAAAGAGTAGCAAATATAAAGTTTGCGAAGAAAAAACATATTTATAAAAAATAGCGTTATTGCTTAGGATTCATCAATGAAAATTGCAGAGTTAAGAAACCACCCATTTTTACTTTTGGTTTTAAAAGATGGAGAAAGTGAAGGGTATTTTTCGCCAGAATTTATCCATAAAACCAAGCAGCAATTATCCGACATGTCGTTAAGGATAGCCTCTGATAACTTATCAATAATTTATGCTGATCAGATAAGAAAAGGCTGTGAAATTGTATTGGGTATAAGTAACTTAGGTTTATTAGAGCTTTGTGATAACGATACAGAAAAAGCCAAAGAGATTATAAAAAGCCAAGGTATCGTATATTGCTTTAGAGCCGGCTGGGCAAAGTATGCTCAATTAAAGAAAATATCACCTTCATACTTTGAAGGTATATCACTGAGTCGTTATGCTTTAGCAATTAATGATACTTCAGATATACGGCTTATGCATTCAGCATTAGTGAGTGACGGTAATCAAAGTGCCATGCTGTTACACGTTTATAAAAGTATTGCTGCAAGTTATTGTGCTAATGCCTTACTTATTGATATTGATGAAGAAGTATTATTATTTGAATTGCAAAAATTTCTTAATACCGCTGTTGCCTTACTGATTATTGATAGTGACAAAAAAGTGTTCACAAATACTCTTTATCAGCAGTTGAATACTTTCCTTACTGATACCGACAAAGAGTCATTGCTTGTTAAAATGGATGATTGCATTACAAGCTTTAGCCAACAGTTAGCAATTCCTACTAGAGAGTACTTACAAGAGAATGGTTTATTAGATTTCACTGAACTAAGAGGGATAATTAATCAACAAGTTAATATCTCTATTTATATTCAAGAAATATTAGAACTTCCTATCATAGTGGCCAATGAGTTGAATGAAGATTTTGAAGGCGGATACGACTTTCATATTAATGATGATGAAGATATTGCTTATTTAAAGCCAGATGAAAGTTAGTTAATTTACCACCTTTTAGCAAACTATCAGGGTAACAATTATTCATTTTGAGTTGGGGTTTTTGTTAAAAGGTTACCACTGATTTACGTTTGAATGTATGCCATATTGTGTGAATAATTGTTGAAGTCGCTTTTTTGTTTTGAACGATTTTATAATTTGGTCAAATTTATTAGCGGTAAATTTTGTACTATGTTGATTAATTAAAAAGGAAGTATCAAAGATTCCATCCGGGGTGTTACTTTTATAAAACAAATCCATATCAAAGTTATTCGTTTGTTTTAAATATTGGAAAGTGAGATTATTAATAATACCGACCTCTACCCGTTTAAGTAAAATCATTTGCGCAACATGAGAGCCACTTTGGGTTAAACTCATTTTATGTACGTTATTTAAAAAGCTTGCATCAGTATTATAGTCAGCAAATTTATATGAATAGCCGAGTACTCCTGCTTTAGTTAAGTCATCAAAATTATCAAAATAGGACTGTTCGATCGCGTTCTCCTTTAAGGTATAAAACTCATTTTTTATAATCACCGAAGTTGAGGTTTTTGTTAAAGATGAATGTGCTGATTTTGGTAACCAATCAATTGCCATAAAGAATAATGCATCGAAGTTTTTTTCATCAACCATTTTAATTAGTCTTTTTGAGGGCAGTACGTTTAAGATGAAACGATATTCTTGTTGCGACTCATTTAAAATTTGAATAAATTCGAAGGCAAAACCTTGTCGGTTTTCAGCATTTATTATCATCGGAAAATAACCATCTTCAACCAAGACATTGATATTAATGTTTTTTGATAAACATTGAGTTGAGAATAAAATACAAAAAATTAGTATTAACAATGGTTGAAATTGATTTTGCATATTTACTTCATTTAGTTTGTTGAAAGCATATTGGTATTGATAAAATTATTAATATGCTAATTCTTGAATAGAAAGTATTTTATTTATATATGTAAAAGTTAGATGTTAGCGCTTACATTATGCTCTTTAGCTACTTAGGTCAACTTTTCTACAAATTGACCACTTAATTCTTAGAAATATAAAAATTATATTAGCATTTCTTTAAACAAACTACCTTGCTGGTTGCCTCTATTTGAAGTTGATTTTATTGTTTATGGTTAGATAGATTTGTACTCAATTCAACAATAACTGCGCTTCTAAAATAGCTAGCACATCATTAGCGGTTAAAGTATGTAATGGTTGTTGGGATAACACATTAATATCGTCAGCTAAAGTACTGCCAACTCCAATGCCAACGGTATCAGGCTGTGAGTCTAATAGTATTAAAATAACTCTTATATGGTTGTCGATATTATCTATTGTTACGGCATCTGCTGGCATGCCTTTTTTTCTTAAAACCTTATCCATTAAACCAACGGTGGTATGAGCATCGGGATACTTTTCAATAAATGAATCATTAGCCATGGCTGATATTTCGTAAAGACTTTTTGTACTTGCTCTCATTTCTCACCTGTTGGTATTAGTTTAAAATTTTGCTGTAAGCTGCATTTTCCTTCAGCATTGTAACTTCGATCTTCGATGAAAATGTCACCCTCATTGTTTTGCATGATAATTGTTGTGGTTCTCGTTCCATACTTAGGGGAAACAATAAATATTGAGCTCAAAAAAAGCTCCCACTCTTGGGGGAGTCCAGTATTTGGCAGTTGGGCCGTTTTAGCTTGTTGAGCGCTTTTCATTAAATCAAATAGCTCTTCAGTATTGAGCTCTTGCTCACTTTTTGATTGTTGATGAATAAACGCTGATAATTGTTGCTGCCCTAACGCCATTTTTGGCCAAATATCATCTAAAGCACCATTACATAAACTGTGTACGCCAGCGGGAATTTGACGGCATTGTTTATTCACGCTATCAAAATAATGTAAATTATCAAGTTGGCCATAAACAAGATTGAAACCATTATACTTATCTGAATCTTGGGTTAATAATTGATTCATTGCTTGGTCGGTTTGAACTAAAGCTTGTACGACTAGATCGCCACGTGATATTTTATTTTGATCAAATTCATCGGGTTGTCTGAAATTAGTGAGTGCAGAAAACCGACCTTGTGGGTTTAAGCCTAACCATGAACCACCTGCGGTTAAGTCTTTACCTGCTAGAATTTTAGGCGTTGGCCAAAAGTGCATCGCCTTAGTTGGGCGTTGGTGAAACTCATCGCGGTTTGCACAAATAATAACAGGGTATTTAGGGTGTTGTTTTAACGCAAAAAATAAAATGCACATAAATGTTGGCTAAATTTCTAAAATACGCTTAATAAGTATAACTTATGGTAACTCTTTCTTTATAGGATAGATAACCTCAGGTAAAATTTAACAAGAGCCTAATTCACTAAGCTTACTAAGTTCATTAAGGAATTAAAATGTTTGACTTGCCAGAAATAAATCTTAAAGACAAAGTCTCTAGCGATGAGTGGCAAACTCGTATCGAGCTAGCAGCATGTTATCGGCTATTTGTTATGCATGGCTGGGATGATCTAATACATACCCACATTTCTGCTCGTATTCCCAACTCAGAGCATTTACTGATTAATGCTTTTGGTTTAAGTTTTGATGAAATTACCGCGTCAAATTTAGTTAAAATAGATATTAATGGCAACATTGTTGACCGCGATTGTCCTTTTGAAATTAATCCCGCAGGTTTTACTATTCATAGCGCTGTGCATGAGGCTCGCCATGAAGATCAATGCGCTTTACATGTTCATACTAATGAAATTATTGCTATTGCAAGTCTCAAAGAAGGGTTATTACCGTTAAGCCAATACTCTATGTTTGCACTTGCATCAATGAGTTATCATGATTATGAAGGGTTAGCGGTTAATCATGAAGAAAAACTGAGATTACAAAATGATTTGGGTAATGCAAATTTTATGTTATTGCGCAATCATGGCGCGATGACAATGGGAAAAACCATAGGCGATGCCTTTATGCATATGTATGACTTAGTACGTGCTTGCCAAGTGCAGTTACAAGTTATGTCTACCGGCATGACACCAATATATGTTGATCAAAGCATAGTTGATGGCATTAAAGCACAAGCTAATATTGTGCACTCAGGCTTAACTGGAGGGCAAAAAGCGTGGCCAGCAATGATGCGAAAAGTTTACCGAACATATCCTGACTTTGCCCAGTAAATTCAATGGTATAAATAATGTAAGTCACGATTACTTAATGACACAATTAACAACCGCTATTTTAGAGACAATTATGAAAGTAACCCATGTAGAAATTTTTGATATTGAATGCCCTAAACGTCCAGGCTGGAATCCTGTTTTTATTAGAGTACATACCGATGAGGGCATTAGTGGTGTTGGTGAAGCTGGTCTAGCTTATGATTGGGGACACAGCGCAGCTGCAGCTATGATAAAAGAAATTACTGAAGCGGTATTAATTGGTTTTAATCCCTTTAATACCGAACTGCTATGGTCAAAAATGCTAAGAGAAAGCTTTTGGGGTTTAGGCGGCGGACCTGTGCTGTATTCAGCAATGAGTGCAATCGATACCGCACTTTGGGACATTAAAGGTAAAGCCTTAGGTGTACCTGTTTATCAGTTATTAGGTGGTAAAGTTAATGATGAGTTACGCACGTATGCTAGCCAATTGCAGTTTGATTGGGATACCACCATTAAAAAACTGATTGAGCCAGAAGAATATGCCCAAGCGGCACTAAAAGCGGTAGCCGAAGGCTTTGATGCAGTGAAAGTTGACCCAATAGTTTACAACCATGACGGTAGCTCGTCTTTTGATCGCACTAAGTTATTTACTAAACCGCAAATGCGCTTATTTGGTAATAGATTGCGCGCTATTCGTGACGCAGTAGGTGAAGATGTCGATATTATTTTTGAATCGCATTCATTAATGGGCGCAGCATCAGCCATTCAAATGGGTAAAATTGTCGAGGAAGTTGGCTGTATGATGTACGAAGAGCCAGTTAACTATTTAAATCCGGCAGTACATAAGAAAGTATCTGATAACGTTAATGTGCCTATTGCCGGTGGTGAGCGTTTGTATCATCGCTGGGATGTCCGTCCGTACTTTGAAGATCAAAGCATTGATGTACTGCAACCTGACGTTGGTTTGTGTGGCGGTTTTACTGAATCGAAAAAAGTCTGTGATTACGCCGATGTTTACGATATTCGTATTCAAGCCCATGTGTGTGGCGGCCCAGTAGCAACGGCAGCATCACTTCATTTAGAAACCGCAATTCCTAACTTTTTAATTCATGAGCATCATACTTATGCAACAAAAGATTGGAACCGCGAGCTTTGTTTGCAAGACCCACAACCTATAAATGGTATTTTTAAAGTCACTGAAGTACCGGGTATTGGTATTGAACTTAATGATGCGGTCGTTAAACGTTCACCTAATGTAACGGTGAAATAGCTAAATATCTACATACCTAAAGCGACAAGCAATACCAATGAGCGGCATTTACCAAGGTGAGTGCCGTGAATTTTTCTTTAGTGAATGAGTGGCCTAATTTTTTATAATCATGCCAAAGGCTATCATAACTTTGGTTAAATAAGGTTAATGGAAAATTGCTGGCAAGCATTACTCTGTTATCACCAAAGTTTTTAATACAACTTTCAATAACAGCTTGTTGCCAGTTGGCACTAAATTTTCGATCAATCATTTCCCAACCAGAACATTTAATTGCACATTGTTCAAAATTTCCTAATGCTTTCAATCCTAAAAGCCATTCCTGCCAAATAACTTGGCTATTATCCGCTTTGGTTAAATCACTAACTTCTGTGCTTAAAACAATATCTTCAATATATGGTGGCCAACCCGAGTGATCAATAATCACCCTCAATGTTGGTATTTTAGTTAATAACTCAGTCATTAACGCTACCGCTTTTTTATCTGATAACGGCATTTGTAAATCAAAGCTTAATTGCTTTTTTGCCAAATGAGCTAAGTTAGTTTGCACGGTTTGTTGTGATAACAATTGTGCTGCTTGTTCATCCAGAATATGACGACAGCCTACTACTGATTGATAGTTCAATAGTTTATCAACTTGATGACTGAAATCGGGTTTATTAAGCGTTAAATCAATTGCAGCAACGGATTTGAACGGTAGTTTGCAGTTAGTTTCTAACCAAGCGATTTCTCGCCAAGGTTGTTTATTATCGAATCCTGCTTCAATGTGAACAAAACCAGCAAGTTCTAATGGTTTATTAAGCATTAATTCTTTTTCAGAAAAATTTTTATTAATAAGCGCTTTATCAGACCAAAAAGGCGGGTTTTCATTTTTTAACCATTGATAATCTCCTTGAACTAAATCAAAGAGATGAATATGCGGGTCTATTATTTTATTTCTGGTCATTATTGGGCTGTATAACCGCCATCAATAACTTGCAGGCTGCCGGTAATGAACTTGGCTTTGTCTGATGCTAAAAATAATACCAGCTCAGCGACTTCTTCCGGTTGTCCTAATCGCCCAAGGGGTTGAAGTTTCGCTTCTTCTTGGTGAATGTTAGCTTTATCAGCTCCTGATTTTTGACAGTAGTTATCAATAGCTTGATGATATAAGGGGGTTTCAATAGTACCTGGACAAACGGCGTTTGCTCTAATATTAAACTGGGCATAGTCAAGGGCGGTCGTTTTAGCCATAGACGCTAATGCTGTTTTACTTAAGTTATAGGCAAATGAGTTTTGTTTACCAATAATTGCTTGATCAGATGAGATTAAAATAATGGCTCCATTTTTATTCGACTTCATATTGGGCAATACCGCTTTAATGGCAGCAAATGCACCTTTGACGTTAATGCTAAATACTTTATCGAGATCGGTTTCACTGGTATTTTCAATATTG
>JALJPB010000014.1 GCA_022969175.1 Colwellia sp.
CTGATAACCGCTGAAAGCATCTAAGCGGGAAACAGGCTTTGAGATGAGTTCTCACTGGGACTTTAAGTCCCCTAAAGGGTCGTTGGAGACTACAACGTTGATAGGTCAGGTGTGTAAGGACTGCGAGGTCTTGAGCTAACTGATACTAATTACCCGTGAGGCTTAACCATACAACACCTAAGTTGTTTTATGCTTAGATTGTATGAGACTGACATGTATAAATAGAAAATTCACGCACTAGTGACTTGAATAAGAAAACTTTTGTTTTATATCACCATTCCAAGATTGTACCTTTTTTGTTTAGCGACAATAGCGACATAGTCCCACCTGATCCCATTCCGAACTCAGAAGTGAAATGTGTTAGCGCCGATGGTAGTGTGGGAGTTCCCATGTGAGAGTAGGACATTGCTAAACTTCTCTTTAGAAAAGCTCGACCTTCGGTCGGGCTTTTCGACCCTGTGGAGGGGTTCCCGAGTGGCCAAAGGGATCAGACTGTAAATCTGACGGCTCAGCCTTCGGTGGTTCGAATCCACCTCCCTCCACCATCATTTAGAAAAGCCCGTAGTTAATAACTACGGGCTTTTTGCTTTTAATCAACCTGCTTTTAATTGTTCGAACTTATCTTTTAATTTTTTGTAGCGTAAATTGGTATTTTTGTTTCTAACCGTATGATCAAGAGAACTGATTATAGTGCCTGCTTGGTGTAGGCTTTTTTTAGTATCTGGGTTTGACTCGTACGCTATTAATAAAGCTTGAGTAAGGTTAAGTTTTATACCTAAATGTTCCGGGTAAAGTTTTAACGCTCTTCGCAGTTTTTTTATAGCGCTAGTGTAATCTCTGTTTTTATATAAACCGGCAGCAACGTTAAGGGCTTGTTGTGCTTTTGCTTTGTCTAATTCCCCTAATGAACTATCAGCGAGTTTATCAATTTGTGTCATTATTTCTAAATCATCAGCACACCTTTCAATCAGAGAAGTCACCAACTGCTGAGCAGAATTAAATTCATTGAGCTTAAGTAAACTCTTACACATTTCAATTAAACTAAGCGGAGCTATAGTATCTTGGGATTTATCTAATAATTTCTTTGCTTGGCTGTACATTTCAGTAGCAGATCTTGATTCATTGATATTTTTAAATAAACAGGCTGAAAGTAAATTCGATTGGATTTTTAATTCAACCTGATTAAATTCTTTAGTCATTGATGCCAAGGCTTTAAAAGCTTTATTATTTAATCTTTTTGCTAAATGTACCGATATTTCACTGGAGTATTGTGCTAGCGAACTGGCAAACTTTAAGGCATTATCAGGGTGGTGGTGAATAGAATTATAAGCTAAGTCATTAGTTTGTAAAAAAGCATCACTGGCCTTTTCATAATGTTCGTTATTAAGACAAAGTTCTGCGTAACATTTTAGTCGAGCTACAGACCTTGGAGAAATAAATAAAGCCTGCTCGAGAACATCTTCTGCTTTTTGGAACTCTTCTAAGGCTTGATATGCTTCTGACAACCAGTCGTAGGTATCGAGGTAACTTGGATAATGTTGTTTTACTTGATTAAATAAATGTATAGCAGATGGTATTTTATTTTCACTAAGAGCAATTTTACCTAAGCCAATATTTGCCCACTGACAATTTGGTTTATCTTGATTACTCAAAAATATTTTTTCTGCCAATTTAAATTGTTCTAATTCGAAATATTGACGTGAAATTATACCAAGGCATTCTAATCGGTATGGACTCCCTTTTTCTAAAGCTTCATTACATAGACGTATTATTTTCTTGTGATTACCATTATCTAAAGCTTGATAAATGGCTGACATAGATTCTTTTCTATGAGTACACCGATCTAATCGTTTAGTTAACTCGTTAACAGTGTATGGTTTAGTTAAGTAATCATCAGGTTTATGCTCTAGAGCAGCGAGCACCATAGCTTGTGAACTTTCTGCGGTAATTATGATAACAATGCATTGCCGGGCAATAGCATTACTGGTTCTGAGTTCTTCTAATAGTTGTTGGCCATTTTTCTGATCTTCACCTAAGTCATAACCTAAGAAAATGATGTCGTAAGCTATGTTTTGACACATAGCTATAACATCACTAGGATAGAGTGTCGAATCTATACGGCTAGCATTTAAGCTTAATGCAAACTGTTTGAGAGCATCTCTTGATGGTTTGATGTTGTCAACAATCAAAAAATGCTTCTTTCCGTAGTTAATAAAGGCCATGAGAATCCATCTTTGGTGGCAAATAGCGGTATAGTTAAGTCAATTAAAAAACCGGGTAACAGTAAAGTTGGTCATTTTAACTTTGCTGTAAGAATATAATTATATACTCTACTACAGCATTAACAAATTATTAATAATTGAGGTTTGCACTAAGTTTAAAACAATTAACACTAAAGGTGAGCCCCGTAATAACTGACAAGCAATAGTTATTAGCTAAAACTATGCATATTGCTCTCTATGCTTTAATGATTATCTTACCCTTTTTAGGCTTGTTAACAGTCACTAGTGATGGAAAATAATTATTATTTTTTGGACTTGGGTGCAAGGTATATTGGCGACAGATAAAGATTTAGCGCACAAACCTGAAAACATACATCAAACAATTGGTGCGCTAGGTTATTATCTGACTGGTTTACACCTACTAGCATCGATATTTAACCATGATGTACAAAGAGATAATACATTAACAAGAATGTTGCCTTTTAAAAAATAAGTCTGCTGCAAAAGTCTGTTAGAATGCTTCGATTATTTATGAGGGTGTTGTGATGGACTTTTCTTCTTTAGCGTTAAACAAAAATTTACTAAAATCGATAGCTGAACAGGGTTATCAACAACCGACTCCCATCCAAGAGCAAGCCATTCCTGTAATTTTAGCCAGAAAAGACATTATGGCTGGAGCACAAACAGGAACAGGGAAAACAGCAGCATTTGCTTTACCTATTTTACAGTTAATTAACGATAGCTCATGTGAAAAGAAAGTAATTAAAGCTTTAATACTTACACCAACTAGAGAGCTTGCTCAACAAGTGCATAAAAGTATTGAAACCTATGCAAAATTTACTGAAATTCGTTCAGCACTTGCTTATGGTGGTGTCAGTATTAAACCACAAATCGCACAAATTAGTGCAGGTGTCGATATCTTAGTCGCAACGCCAGGGCGATTATTAGACCATTTAATTAATGGTTCTGTCTCTTTAAGTGAACTTGAAATTTTAGTTTTTGATGAAGCCGACAGAATGTTAGATATGGGTTTTAAAGATGAGATAGATAATATCTTAAAACGAATTCCGGTTAGCAGACAAACATTACTATTTTCCGCTACCTTCGATGAAGCAATATTCAAATTAAGTAAAACTTTGCTTAATGAACCACAATTAATTGAAGTTAATCAAAGGAATACGGCCGCAGCAGAAGTTGAACAAATTGTTTATAACGTAGACGAAGACCGTAAGCGAGAATTAACATCACATCTTATTGGCGCAAGAAATTGGCGGCAAGTATTAATATTCACCCGTACTAAACAAGGTGCCGATGCTCTTGCTAAGGAGATGTGTAAAGACGGAATTAAAACACAATCAATTCATGGGGATAAGTCCCAAGGCGCCAGAGATAAGGCATTAGCTGATTTTAAAGAAGGTAAAACACGAGCTCTAGTAGCAACCGATGTCGCTGCACGGGGGATTGATATTCTTAATCTGCAATATGTTATTAATTATGAGCTGCCTTATATTGCCGAAGATTATATTCATCGAATTGGCCGTACAGGTCGTGCGGGGAATAAAGGGTTAGCTATATCGTTATTAAGTCCATCTGAAGAATGGTTATTAGAGGCTGTTGAAAAAGTTGTTGATTCACGTTTGTTGCAACAGTGGTTACCTGGTTATGAGCCGGATTTAACCAAACAGCCAAAAAGTGATCGTAATAGTAGAGGTGGACAAAAGAAGCGTGCAAGGAAACATGCTTTAGGAGAAAAAACGACAAGTAAAAACAAAGGGAAATCTACCAATAAACACGAGAGAAGAAACCGATAATTCGGCTTTCCTAGTATTGAGCAAACAAAGCCGAAACTGACTTTTTAGGTGTTTTAACTATTTTTTCAATTAAAGTAAAAGGCACATTATCAAGTTGTGTTTTTTGCTGTATCTCCTCGATAAGCGCAAGCCAAAGTTTTGCTGTAACTTGCGCATCAAACAATGCTCTATGGTAGGCACCTGCAGTGCTAATGCCTAAATGTTTGATTAAATTCCCAAGTGAATAACTTGGTGCGTCTTGAAATACCCTTCTAGCAAGTAATAATGAACAACTAAACTTTCCAGAATAACTAGTAGAAATTTGAGTTAGCTCAGCCTCTAAAAAGCGTTTATCAAAAGAGGCGTTGTGGGCTATAAGGTTGTCATCACCAATAAAATCAACAAAGTCACTCATTACTTGTGAACATGGAGGAGCTTCTTTAAGCATATAATTACTTATACCGGTATAGTCTTCAATAAAGGAACTTACTCTTTTTCCAGGGTTCATCAATTGCTGAAATTCTGCAGTTATTTCACCATTTACTAAGCGAACGGCACCAATTTCGATAGCGCGATCGCCTTGGTTGGGTGACAGACCCGTAGTCTCAAAATCCAAAATAACTAGCGTATTGGCATTAGACAAAATATCTTCCTTATAAAACTCAGCAATAACTAATTGGTAAAGGTTATTCTTGGTTTAGCCTCTTTACTGGAATCCACTTGTGGGGTGCATAATAACAGTCTTGATGAGGCTAGCTTGTGGGTATTAACCATATAATTTTTAAAGTTGTTCATTCGAGCAAGTGAAATCACTTTTAGTTTTTTACTATCAACTTTGCTTAGTTCAGAACCAGCAGGCTTGCCAATATCGGCAGCAGTGCCAATGGCACATAAAGTGATGTGCTCGTCTGGTTTGTCTTCCAGAAGGGCTGAAAACTCTGATAAGAAAGCATTATGATTAGGCTGAAGTGCAGTTTGAGTCGCTGGGAACTCTAAGTCATTAAAACGAATTTTAAGTAAAAAATCTCCTGCGGTCATCGCAATACTTATAACATTAGCGTAAGGGACAAACGTGGTCATTAAATAATCTTGTGCAGCACTCATTGTTGCTTGTTTAATTAACAATGTTATAAAACCACTTATACCAAAAGAGGGATCGCTTGTTTTCCCTGAAAGTGGAATATCAAGTTCAACATTACCATCGCGATCTTTTAACATGCCTAAAGCAATAGAAAATGGGATGGCGGTTTGGTCACTTATTGAATCAACCTCATCATCCTCGGCCGCAGTAAGCTCTAAGCCTCGCATTAATATTCCCATGCTGCCATCTATATCATCGCCTGTGACAGTCGTTTTTAAGGAGAGGTCTAGTTGACCAGAATCAAAAACATACTGTAAGGCATCTTTCATATAGGTTGATACAGCGGGTAGGCTTATTTCTTTGAATGCCCCTTCAATATGATGTACCGGTAAAGGTGCAAATGGCTGACTGAAACCTGAAAAATTAAAATGCGCATATTGCTCACTGCTTCCCACTAGCTCAAATAAAGTTTTGGTTTCTACTTGTTGATTATTAACAGGGCCAGCGGTTAATTTGGTGATGGTAAAATGACGCTTGTACAAAGGAGCAACACTATTATCAATAAAATTAATGTGACCATCGTCTAAAAATCGAAACTGACCAATATTAAGGCTAAAGGCGGGTGATTGCTCATTTGTCGCTAGAGTGGCCTCAACGGTTGGTTCATTATCAATGGTATTTTGCTGTTCTTTTACTTCAGGTAGAGTAATTAGATTAACGAGCTCTTTATTTTCATTAAGCTGAGCATCGATAGAGAATCCAGACATAGTAACAAGTTCAATGGCTAAGCCTTGTTCAGATGCGGTTAAGTTTTTAATATCAAAACGATTAAAAAGCATAAATGGCAAAATGTCGTTGTTAGTGTCATCACTAAATGCAGCGTTGAGTAGATTAATATCATTAACTTCAACAGTATGTTGCTGATTTTCTACGGTAATAGTAATGTCTGCTAATTTAAGTTTGTTAAATTGTGCAAGCACTTGTTCTTGGCTTAAGTAACTGCTTGAAAAATTATCCACTTCCATTGTCGCCTTCGCAACAATTTTAGGAGAATGCTCAGGTACTAATTCAATATCGATATCGTTGCTAAGTATTCGGTGTTTATCAAACTTGATATGAATATCACCTTGGTGAAGATTTAGTTGCTCTATTTTAACGTCAACTTGCCTCATTGCTATCGTGGTTGAATTTTCAGTAATAGTTACTTTTTGTTCGCTCTTGGCACTCAACCGACCATTAAGTGAAGTAATGGCTTCTGGTAATAATGCACTAAAGTGCCCTAACTCCAAATCTGTTAGTGATACATAAGAAGTGATATCTCCAATGCCCCCTTTTAACTGAGCACTTAGGCTAACGGTTAAAGGAGCATCATCGAATTTAGCGTCAAGAATTACCCCAACACTTTGGTCTTTTTGTGAAGCGTGAACTCGCTCAATACCTAACGATGAAATAACTAAGCTGTGTTGATTGTTATCCACATTAATTTGAATGTCAGCATCATATAAATGAAATTGAGCCATTTTTACAATTATTGCTGAAGCTTCTTCTTTTAAGTCGTCGGTAGTTTGAATAGCTTCAGAGGCAGAATTATTAAGAGGAATACCGGCAACTTCTATATCATCACCATTAATTTTAATACTTAAAAACAAGCCATTAATTTGAAATTCAGTAATTTGGAATTGATCAACGATGAGCTTATATAAACTCACTTCTAAATGTAACTCTTCAATAACCAATACAGCTTCACCAGAGGCACTGCCTTTGGTGAGTGTTAAGTCATATATGGATAAATGTGATAAAAAAGGATTATAACGAACAGAAGAAGCTTCCGATAAAAACAGATCATTTTCATTCAAAGCCAATTCTAAAATATCACTAGAATAAAAACGAGTAGCCGTTGGGGTGATAAGCCAAATTAAACTGTATAAACAAATAAAAAACATGCTAATAAAAACAGTAAATTTCATCATCCAGCTTTTCATATTTTTAACCTTGTATTGAATCTTTATCATTAATCGAGATGATTAATTTTGCAGCATTGTACTGATGTTTACCAATAATTAACATGTAAATTACCATGTGGATGAAAGAGTTTATTTACTTTTTGTTCTATCCTTTTAAGTTTTTATATAAATAATGAATAATTATCTAGTGACGAATTGTTTTTATTAGTTGTAAAAATTAAATTATCTTTCCTACACTTACCTTATAAACTCTTTCTCAAAGCAACTACAGGTGAGTAAATTGGACAAAATAATAAGTAATATTGGGATGGTAATCGCTATTTTAGGATTTGTTTTATGTGCGGTGGCTGGTGGGGCACGCTTGATGGGGATGTTTCATGTATCGAGTTATGAAGCAATAACGTTATTACAAGCTGGCACGGCGTTAATGATAGCCGCATGTACTATTCGGTTATATTTGCCAATGAAAGAGTTAGGATAAGATTGCGGAACCTACACTTTAGGTTCCGCGAGTTAACAAGGCTAGTTTATTTTCTCACGCCTTCTATATGTAATTCTAATTCAACATGGGTTGAAGCTGGGCCTAAGTTGGTTTTAATACCAAACTCTTTAAGGCCAATTTTCGTGGTGCCGCTAAAGCCAGCACGGTAGCCACCCCACGGATCTTTACCTTCGCCAATCTTGGTCGCATCAATGGTAATTTCTTTACTTACGCCATGAAAAGAAAATAGACCCTTTATTTCTAGTTTGTCATTACCTTTATCGGTAATAGATGTACTAACAAATGTTGCTTCAGCAAATTTAGTGACTTCAAGAAAATCTCCACTGCGAAGGTGTTTGTCACGTTCGCCATGATTAGAGTTGATACTACTAGTATCAATTTTAATGGAAATTTTAGCGTCGTTAACGTTTTTCTCGTCATAACTAAATTCACCAGAAAAATTGTCAAAACGACCGGTTAACCAGCTATAACCTAAATGTTTAATTTTAAAGTTGATAGAAGCATGTGCTCCTTTATGATCAACCACATAATCGGCAGCATTGGCTAATGGCGATAATAATACAGCAACAAAAGTTGATGCGATTAGTGATTTCTTTAAAGTGCTTTTCATTGTGCTTTTCATTCTATATGCCTTCCTTCAAGGTTAATTATGTTCTGTTACCTAACATTCTTGTTAGTGTTTTATCTTTATCAATAAAGTGATGTTTTAATGCCGCTATTGCATGCATAGATACTAAACCAATCATAGCGTATGCCAAGTATTGATGAACCAATCCGGCAATATCTTCCTGATCGGTAAATAACTCACCGATACTCGGTACGCTAAACCATTGAAATACTTCAATAGCACGACCATCGGCAGTTGAAATTAAATAGCCACTAATCATTATTACAAAAACGAACAGATACAGTAGTCTATGGACTAGTGAACCGGCAACTCGCTCAAATTTACTGTGGTTATCTAGTGGTTTTGGTTTGGTTTGTATTGCTTTCCAAAATAATCTAAAGACCATTAGGGCAAAAAGGATTATACCTATAGAACGATGAATATCTGGACCTTGCTTGTACCAAGGATCGTAATAACCGAGATCAACCATCCAGTAGCCTAAAGAAAATAGACCAATAATGATGATGGCAATGAGCCAATGCAAGGTAATGGTAATCCAACCATAATGATTGTCAGTATTCTTCATTGCTGTCTCCAATGGGTAAGTGAAGAGATTCTAACGGATATGTTGATAAGAATTAATCCTGCTAATGGATAAAGATTGTTTCCATTTGCATCTTAATCAGCTTAATTGGCTTTGATTATTAATCAATGACCTTGATTAAGCTGGCAAGACGTTAACGTTATTCGACAATTAATCTGCCTTTATACATCATCATTGGGCAATGAAAACTGTATTCTCCTGATACAATTGGCGGCAGGGTAATTGTTTTATTTTGCCTAAGTGGTAACTCTTCATTAATGTCAAAATCAGGAAATATGATGTTAGCTGCGCAGCCACTGTCATCTTGCCGATAAATAGTGATCTCGACGGACTTGCCTGCGGCAACTTTAATGTTAGCGGGTTGATAAACACCATCTTTGACTAAAATAGTAATGCTGTCTTTAGACGAGACAACAACACCTTCGGGTTTATATAACCAAAACCACCAAATGACTAATAAAATTAACCCTAGGCCAGCTATATTAATAATAACCATGTTATTTCCTTAATATTCTTGAGGTTTAAAAAAACGTAATCGATTAGCATTACTAACGACAGTTAAAGATGAAAATGCCATAGCCGCGCCGGCAATGACCGGACTGAGTAATAAACCAAAAAATGGATAAAGCACGCCCGCCGCAAATGGTACTCCAGCAGCGTTATAAATAAACGCGCCAAACAAGTTTTGTTTTATATTAGTCAACGTTGCTTTGCTAATGGCAATGGCATCGGCGAGGCCATGAAGTGAACCTCTCATTAAGGTGATATCAGCACTTTCAATGGCAACATCAGTGCCAGTACCGATAGCGAAACCCACATTGGCTAAAGCTAATGCTGGCGCATCATTGATACCATCACCTGTCATACCTACTATTTCGCCTTGTGCCTGTAATTCAGCAACTTTTTGTGATTTATGCTCAGGTAATACTTCAGCAAAATATTCACTAATGCCAACTTTCTTGGCGACAGCTTTGGCGGTGGCTTTATTATCACCGGTTAACATCACTACACGAATACCATTGCCTTTAAGGCGATTAATGGCGGCGATAGAATCTTCTTTGATCGGATCCGAAACGGCAATAATGGCGGCCAACTTATTATCGATGGTAAAAAACATCGGTGTTTTAGCTTCTTCAGCAAGATGTTGTGCCTGTGTAGCAAAATTATTAAGGGCAACATTGTTGGTTAACATCAATTTTTGATTGCCAAAAGCCAAAGATTGCTGCTGATATTTAGCTTCAACACCTAAACCGGCAATAGTCCGAAATTCGGTAACTGCACTGAGTTCAATATCTTGAGCCTTAGCAGAGTCAACAATAGCTTGTGCTAAAGGGTGTTCAGAATTAGCCTCTAAACTGGCAGCTAATTTTAAGATGTAGTCTTCACTATAGGCATCATTGACAATAATGATGTCAGTGACTTTGGGCATGCCTTCAGTGATGGTACCGGTTTTATCTAATATCATCGTGGTGATTTTTGACGCCGTTTGCATTGCTTCACCATTACGAATAAGTACGCCTGCTTCAGCTGCCTTGCCAACACCTACCATTACCGACATCGGCGTTGCTAAACCTAATGCGCACGGGCAAGCAATAATTAATACCGTTGTCGCAGATATAACGGCATAAGCAATTGCGGGATTTGGACCAAAATTTAGCCATGCTAGTGCGCTGATAATAGCGATAATCATAATTGCTGGGACAAAATATGCTGAAATTATATCAGCTAAACGGCCAATGGGTGGTTTGGAGTTTTGAGCTCGTTTGACCATATTTATGATTTGCGCCAGCGCTGTATCTTTACCAACACGGGTTGCATTAAATAGTAATGAACCTGACTTATTGAGTGTGCCTGCAACAATGTTATCACCGATACTTTTTTCAACCGGCATTGGCTCTCCGGTTAACATTGACTCGTCAACTGAGCTATGACCTTCAATAACAGTGCCATCAACCGGGATTTTTTCACCTGGGCGAATACGAACAATATCATTAAGCAGTACTTGCTCAATGGCGATATCAATCTCTTGCTTGCTACCATTGTGTTCTCGTACTACCCGTGCTGTTTTTGCTTGTAAGCCAATTAATCTTTTAATGGCCTCACTGGTGCGACCTCTAGCCTTAACTTCTAATGCTAAGCCAAGATTTATCAGGCCAATGATCATTGCCGTTGCTTCAAAATAAACATGTCGTGCCATTTCAGGTAATGCGAGAGGGAAAATCACCACTATCATCGAGTAGAGCCAAGCAGTGCCTGTACCTAAGGCGATTAAGGTATCCATATTTGCGCTGTGATTAATAAAGGATTTATAAGCGCCAATGTAAAAATGTTTACCGGCAAAAAACATCACCGCGGCACACAATAGGCCAACGAATAACCAGATACCGCGCTCAAGAGTGGTATCAACGGTCATAGGGCCACCTAACAGGCTATAGATCATCAATGGAATGCCCAACCCCAAACCGGCAGACATTTGCATTATTAATTTTTTATAGTGTTTTTGTTCGGCAATTTCTTTTTCATCTAATAAGTCTCCATCACTGGTATCAGTGACGACTTTTGCCTGGTAGCCGATGGCTTCAATGGTATTAATTAAATGGTCGCTGCTAGTTTGTCCGGTAACGGTAACTAGCCTTAAAGCAAAATTCATTTCGGCGTTGTCAACGTTAGGTAACTCTTTAAGTGCACGTTCTATTTTATTAACGCAACTGGCACAACTTGCGCCATCAATCACTAATTCTTGAGTCGTTGTTTTTAATCGTTCACTCATTACTTTCTCCCTGAAATTCTTGGTCTTCAATTAAGTGGCAAATCATATTACCAGTAGGTGTTTTATCGGGTTTTGTCTGCCAATCTTCTATCGCAGCTCTGAGCTTTTCTCGTAATAACAAGGTGGCTTGAAATTGTTTTTCTGTTTCAGCTAAGCGGTGTTCAACTATTTTTCTCACCATAGGGCAGGCGGTATGGCCTTTGTCGGATTCCGTTAATATTTCTTTAATTTCATTGACTGAGAAACCTAGTTGTCTGGCGCTTAAAATAAACTTCAATCTGTGTTGTGCTGACTTGCCATAAATTTTATAGCCATTTTCTGGATTTTTAATCGGCGTGATAAGACCGTTTTTTGTATAGAAACGCACTGTATCTGCTGTGGTATTTAATGCTTTGGCGAATTGAGTTACTTTCATTTCCTCGTCCTTATTCACTAATAAGATGGTTTATCACCTTGATTGATTAAATCTAGTTTACACCTGTGTCTTAGGCACAGGTCAAGAAAATTGACATCATTTTTAAATATAGAAGAATGTAGACTACAGTTAAAAAGAAGGGTTTGTTAATTTTTAGTGAGTGCTGCAACGCTTGGGATAGAGATAGTAATGAACAAGGTGACGGTATTATATGATGGCGCTTGTCCTACTTGTATTAAAGACCGGCAATGGTATGAAAAGTTAGTGAGCATAAAAAATAGCCCTATTATTTGGTGTGATTTTAACTGCCATCAAGAGTTATTGGAGAAATTTGCCATTAGTCATTTTGCCGCAATGACAGAATTACATCTTATTGTCGATGACAAACAGGTAGTAAAGTCCATAGCTGCTTATATCCTATTGCTAGAGCAAATTATCTATTTAAAACCAATAGCCTGGTTAATGAAAATTCCCTTTATCTATAATATCTTGCAGAGCTATTACCATCAACGTGTACAAAAACGGTTGAAAAAAACCGGCAGGCTTTGAAGCTAAGTATCTAACGGGTATTTTACGACTATACTTGAAGAGTAATTGGGTTGAAATTACAGGAGTATGTCATGTTTTTGAAAAGTCGAAATAACGACAATATGGTGGATGTTAGTCGCATGCGTGATTTGACTAATTTGTACCGTGCTAAGGTGCTCGGTTGTTATCAAAATGGCGAAGAGTTACAAGATCAGCAAGAATTTGATAAGTCTGATTTAGTATTTCTTTCTGGAGAAGAGTTACCTAAGTGTTGGACAGATCCAAACTATCGGGTGCATAAATAACTTAAATTAAAGCCGTCGTATTAGACGGTTTTATATTACGGTAATTTAGAGATGTTTTTATATTTGGCTTTTTAATTCAACGACATTACCTTCAGGATCCTTGATATACAGAGACTGACCAAATCCTTGAGCCCCATAACGAAGTGAAAAATCAGTTAACGATAAACCAAAGCTAGTTAAATGTTTGCTCATCGCTTTTGGTGATATACTTTTGAGCTGTAAACAAAAATGGTCGAGATTGTTTTCTGATAATGATGCAGGGCCACCACATAATTTGCCGAGTTGGCTGTTAACTACAACTAAATCAATTAGCGCATTGCCCGCCCGTAGTTGCGTTAAACCAAGCTGTTCAGACGTTTGCCTTTCTATGGTACAGCCCAGAATGTCACAATAAAAAGTTAGCATTTTTTCAAGTTTTGTTGTTCTCAATACCAAATGGTCGATACCAATAATTTCTATCATTTAGATTCATTCCCTGCGTTAAAGTTAGTCGATAAATAGTGAAATTCTTAATCGGTCGTGTTGAATTATTGTTACAGGTAAAGATGCGCCGAGGCTTTGCATTGTCTTAAAAGTAGGCAAAATTCAGCGATGTCTCTATCAATACAGCCTTCAGGAATAACTAAGTGGTAACCAAAGCTACTATATAACATTTGACTATGGTGCAAAAAAGCGGCCAATGGACCCTTTATCGACTCACCTGATTGTAGCTGAAAGGGCGAGAAATTAAGTTGGCTTTGTTGCCAAGACATTAATTGATGCATAAGGGCGAATGCTATCAATGGCTTTTGCTCATGGATTAGCCTGTTAGCTAATCGAGGTGATATTTGCTTAACCAAGGACTCTAGGTTCACTAATCGAATACCGATATAAGGTAATTCTAGTCTAGTTAAGCCACTGGTTTCTTTTACTTGATTGATGCTTTGTATTTGTTGCCAGCTTAACTGCCATTGACCCACTTTATGAAAATAGCAGATGCCTTGAGGTTTTAACTTAAGGCTATATTTTGGTTCAAAACGTTTTAATATGCCGGTTAAGAGAACAACTAGGGCTACCAAAATTAAATAAATTAACGTCAAGCGAAATTCAAACCAAAAATAATGACTCAATATTAAAGTTAAGATCATTGCTGAGCAGCCAATTACAATTAGAAACCCACCATGGTGCGATGTTTTAGCTTTTATTTTTATCACGGGTAATGAAACGGGCATAATGACTTATCCAACTGACAAAAGAAAATATCAAGGTCACTATTGTTGTATAGCTCAAATAAAGCATGATAACCAAGCTATTACGACGTTAAATTATTCCAGTGATAAATGCGTACTATACTTAATCTTTAAAAGCTTTATGCATGTTTCCATTGGAGTGAGTTATGAATGTTCAACTGCTAGTTACCCATACTGATTTTTGCCTACCCAACCTTGAAGGTGAATTAAGAAACATCGGCATCAATTACCACATTGATTATATTGAAGATAACGCAAAACTGGTTAACGAGCATCATATTAGGCACTCACCCAATATTTTTGTTGATAATAAATTGGTCTTTAGGTATCAACCGACGCCGATGGAATTACAAGCCTTCTTCGATCATTGCTGAGCATTGGTAGGTATGCTGTTTCCTCATATAGCTTTGGCCAATCTTTTGTTAGCAGGAGTTAGGTAAAGCAGTTAGCTAAAGGTTGACTCTAAGTATTAAAATCTTCATCATCAATGCCATTGTTTAACCTCTTCTTTACGCGGGTCAAAGCGTTAATATATTATTATGGCTATAAAAAAAATATTTAATATCAGTTATTTGCTACCACTTTCTGCCTTTATTGTTAGTTTATGTGCAATTGGTATTTCTATCGTTGAAGTGAGAGTGATGGACGAGCAAAAAAAGGCGTCTGTTTGGCCCATTGTTTTTTCCTCCAGAAGCACCCACTCAACACAAGATAGTGAAGGCTCCAGTTTTTCAATCAATATCAATAATTCTGGTGTTGGTCCGGCAATTATTAAATATGCAGAAGTGCAACTTGATGACAAAATAATGAAGTCATGGAGTCAAGTAATGAAGAATATATCTAAAAATGCCCATGAATCGTTTAGCCAAAATACTTTAACCAATAATGTTATCTTGCCGGGACGCGAGTTTCATCCATTTCAAATCGAAGGAAAGTTGGCCGATATTTTGAATCAAGATCCCAAACGGATAAGGTTAAAAATTTGTTATTGTTCTATTTATGGTGAGTGCTGGCAACTTGATGAGTCTGAACCTCGCGTAGCAGGTTTGGCTACCCCACATAAAGTTGAGCAATGTGAGGTTGATATTAAGAGCCAGTTTTTAGGGTAGTAGAGATGTAGGATTTATTGATTCACTAAGTATTATTTAAAACTAACCGTTTGGTGAATAATTTGCACAATGCATTTACAGGACGTAAACATGAATAACGAAATCAAAGCGCTAAAGTCAGAACTGGCCATGATGAAGTTGCAATTTAGTGAACGGGTAAGGACGGTTGAAGAGCGCTTAGAAAAGCTAAGTAAAAAAGATGACTACCCATTAGATAGTCAAGTCGATCCTCAAGTAGATAGTCAAATAGAGCGATTCACAGCCATTGAAAAACCGTCGTCAATAGAAACTAAAATTAACTTGCCAAGACAAGAATTAAAATCAACGGTATTACCGGTAACTGCAGGAGAATATTTGGCGATAAGAAAAGAAAGTGAACGATTAACGCCAAGCACGCCATCATTTATTACCTTGTTCATTGGCACACTGTTGTCAGCTTTATTTGATTGGTTATCCCCGATCACCAAAATTTACCAATCGTATAAAGAACGGGGTATGTTGGGTATTTTCACCTTAACTATGGTGGGTATCACCTTAACTCTCGCCGGCTTTGGTTATTTAATGCAATTGCTGATAGATCAAATGGGGGCAGGTACTAAATCCTTATTAATGTGCCTACTAGCAATCTCAGTTATTGCTATCGGCATAACATTGAAAATTAAAACCCGCTTTAGTGAATTTGCCACCTCGATTGTTACCTTAGGAATTCTGTTATCTTACAGTACGGTCTATTTTTCAGGCAGTGTTTATGGAATATTGCCAGATAGTGTTGTGCTGTTGTCATATTTACTAATTGCATTTACTTGCCATATATTGGCTTTGAAATTAGAGACTAAAGTGGTGGCTGCTTTAGGTATTATTGGCGTTGCCTGTATGCCTATATTGTCGAATACCAATAACATTGAACCACTTTATTATTTATGGTCATTAGTTTTTGTTACCGCAAGTTCTTTGGTTTTAGCGTTGAAGTATTTAGGACCCTGGCTTGCCAATCTTAGTCTAGTATTTGTCATTGTTGCCATTGAATGGATTATTTCGATTCATCTAGTTGATGTTTCAGCTTGGACCGTTGATCTGTTTTATTTAATGTTTTTCTCTTATTTTTCAATTTCTTTACTTCAAGACAAATCTAACCATAAAGATTTATTATTATTTTTAACTGCACTGGTTGGCTCTACGGCATTACTTTTCTTTCAAGCAAGTGATTTGTTTTCGGGGCAAATGACCATTAGCTTTATTGTTAACTCGGTTGCTGCTGGCGCTGTTGCCATATACTTTTATAAAGTAAAGCGTCAATTTACCCATTTATTTGTCTTGGTGGCATCTTTATGGACGGTCTTGGCTGTGGTAAGTGCTATTAGTAGTGGTTATTGGGGAATTGCTTGGGCAGCAGAGGGTTTAATTCTGCTCTTTATTGCCCGTAAATATTCAATTTCTTCAGTTATTCACCAAGGGCAAATTTTAACGGCCATTGCATTGCTTTACACATTGTCTGCATTGATCCTTTATTTCCCATTACCCGCGTTAAGGTCAGTAGAAGGATGGTTACTTTCAGTTGTCATTGTTGCTGTTATTGCTCTTTGGCAGCGGATGATAAAACCTACCGATTTATTTGATGATCTTACGGTGAATAAAATTAAACCCGTATTACAACTGTTAGAAAGTTTATGGCTATCAATATTAGTTATTGCTTGTGCCACCATCTGGTTAGGTAATTGGACTGGGGCGGCGGTAATTTTAGTGCAATTTGCCTTGTTGTTTAGAGCAAAACATTGCAAGCAAGTCAGTATAGAAATATTAGCTGGGGTATTAATTGTTGTACCGCTGATTTATGTTTATCAAGCTTCGTTATTGGTCGATAGTTATCGATTTATGGCGTTACCTTTATTTGGAAAGATGGCGCTGAGCTCAGCATTTGCACAACTTTGGTTATGGTCTGCATTTTATCGAAAATATCATGTTGATAGTGAAGTGAAAAATGTAGCAGAAATACTACGCATTGTTTTTTATCTGCTAGTACCTATTTTCTGGCTTGGCTCCGCTTTTCGACGTTTAGATGAAAATGTTTTAATGATCCTTTGGTTAGCTCCAGCAATAGCATTATTTTTAGCTGAAAAAATCAAACATCAGCTGTTAATAAAAGAAGCTAAAATACTGACCATTTTTGCCAGTTTTTCTTTGATTTTTGTTATAGGTCAACTAACTTTAGTCAGTGGAATAATTGCTTTTATTGGCTTTGCTGCTTTTTATGCGGTTGCTTATTTTTTAAATAAGAAAGAAGTTGGCGATGATATTTATCGCTTTATTTGTAGTTGGGCATTGATCTCACTAGGTTTTTCGATACCAAGTTTTATTGGTTTTCAAAGCAACAACTTATTTATTGCTGTATTGATCGGCTCTTTATATTGGGCAACAATGTTTAATCGCCTTGGTTTATCAGAGCATCTAAAAAGAAATGAGTTAGTCATTACGCTAGTTAACTTGGCCTTAATCCTAGTCGCTTGGGTTATGACCCCCATTAATGCGATGTATGCGATCATTCCAGGGCTATTTCTACTGGCAGCGCTTTATCACAAAGAAAGTAGATTTAAGCAATATTTAGTTGGAAGGTTATTAGGCTCTTATGGTGACTTACTGCTACATAGCATTGCAGCAATAAGTTATACGGTACTGCTGTATTCTCTTACTGTCTATCGTTTAGAGTTATTAATCGCGCCAGTATTAGCGGTCCATGGAGCACTTATTCTCTTTCTTAAAGATCGACGTCTTATTACGGTTAAATATAGTTTTATTTTGATTTTACTGGGTATTATCAAGCTAGCTTTGGTTGATGCAGCCAATGCTCTACTTTGGCAAAAAGTGGTGTTATTTATGGGTATAGGTATTTTTATATTAGCGGCTTCTTTTTGGTATCAAAAAATAATGAATAATACGGTAATCACTAATGAAGGGTAATGAATGTGTAGTTGTTGTCATTATTTAACAGCAGGAAGTTGAACTAGAAAAACTATGATGATTAACATGACTAAGGCATGTTAATCATCATTTAAGATATTGAAACTATAGCTATCTTCTTCTAACATTACTATGGACAGCTCGGCGAGGAGGTCTTACTACCACAGCACCACGGTAATATGGACTTGCACCGTAATACATTGGGTAACCGTAGCCGACACTCATCGAATAACTTACCGAGGTTTTTCCATTAGAGTTTGCACAAGACGTTAAAAATAAACTTGTGGCAAGAATCAATACAACACTCAACATAATTTTAGTAATTTTCATTATTTAGTCCCCATAGCTAAAGGCGCAGGCAGTTCGGTTAAGCCAATAAAGGCACCACTCGGGTCGGCAATAATCGCTAATTGTTGTTCAGGAGATGAATAAATAACTTTTGCACCATTTTCAATGGCTTTAGCTAAGTGCTTTTCAACATCTACAATTTCAAAGAAGTTAACCCATCGATCACGTTGTGGAAATTTTTCCGGCATTTTGATGACACTAGCATAAACATTGTCATTTTTTGATAAGTAATAAGCCTTATCTCTGCCTTTAATATCTTCAATTTGATAATCAAAAGCTTCAGCATAAAAAGCTGAAGCTGCTTGAGTATCAATGCTAAATAATTGTGCCCAGCCCCAATGATTATCTACATCTTTACGACGCTTTTTGTTACTACTCTCAAGGTCAAGTAATGCGATAATGCCGCCCAATGGATCAGCCATAACAGCTCTATTACCAAAAAAATCAAATTCATGAGGTTTGAGAATAATGGTGGCGCCTTTAGTTTCTGACTCGTTAATTACTTGCGCCACATTTGGGGTATATATACTGCCAATCCAAAGAGCTTTGTTGGTTTTATCTCTTTTTGCTGAACGGTCGAGTAATCCAGCAACAGGGGAGCCATTTTGATAAAAAATATGATACGAACTTGATGGTTCACCTAATTTTTTAACTGTCCAATCAAAGGTATTGGTATAAAAGTCGATAGAGGCTTTAACATCGGCGCTATATAAATCAGCCCATATTAGTTGCCCTTGTACCTTTTGTTCTAATAATTCGGCTTGTTGTTCATTGTTCACTTCTGCATTTATGAAGTGACTGGGTAAGAGCAAACTGAATAAAATAACTAAACAGCTGATTGGTTTTAATACCATGTGGTTAAAGTCCTTTAATTTTTAGTTGGGATAGTTAATGGGTTTTTATAAGCTTTAGAGCCCCAAAGAGGTACAGTAGACAAGCTATGTTTGTAACTGCCAGAGGTTTCTTTGGTAGAATATGAAACATACATTAAAGTTTGATTGGTAACATCAAAAATTCGCCGTATTTTCATATTTTTGAAAAATATACTTTTCGATTTTTTGAAAACTACTTCGCCAGATTTTGACATGTCAATTTGAGAAATCATCTCAGCGGTTATTTCTCCCGTTTGACGACAAGATATAGCAGAGTCTGATGGGTCTGAAAAACTTAAATCAGCTTCTATGCTTGCTACATGACAAGTAACGCCCGTTATTATTGGGTCAATCATCATATTGAGTTTTATATCATTGGTGGTAAACATACCTAAACTCACATTGCCGACCTCATCTTTAAAAACTTGCTTTAAAATGAAGACTAGTATTAATAATGAAAGCGCAATTATTGCGAACCATTTTATTTTTTTTAACATGTTTATGCTTTCCTGAGTTAGGCTTTAAATCTTTTGTTTAAATCGCCGTTAAATTCACTGTAAATATTCATCATTCATCAGTGTTTCTATTATTGGCAGTAGGGCATTGGCAAAAAGTTGATGTTGATCTACTTGCCAATGAACTCCGTCGTCCCTCGAGCTGCTTATAATAGTGTTAGCATCAACAAAAGTACAATTTAACTCATCAGCACATTGTCGATAATGTTGTGCAAGTTGTTTCGATTTTTCTGCTCCGCCGGCGTACATTTTTGCATAGTGAGCCATTTCACTAATAATTGGTGGCGAAATTAATAACACAGTTAGTGGTGCTTGAGATGAATATTGTTGTTGAGAAAACCCAAGTGCTTGTTTGATTAAACTTGATATGCCAAGAGATATTTCTTCAGGGCTTAGAAAAAAACGTTTTTTTAAGTCGTTGGTACCCAACATAATAATGACAAGTTCAGGCTCATATTGTGCTAAGCAGTCTTTTAAATACCGTATGCCGGTTTTACTGCCCTCAAAAGGGGCATTATGAACAACGGTGCGGCTTGGTTGGCCTTCTTCAATAACATGATGTTTGTCTTTTAGTGATTTTTGTAACAGGGCGGTCCAACGCTCGTTTTCATCGTAACGTATTTTGGCTTGGCTTGTTGTTTGAGAAGCTACCTGAGGAATTGTGCCCCAGGTATTTGAATCGCCGAAACAAAGAATAATAGCCATGAATGAGTTTTAACCGGATAGTCTAAATAATGGTACGGACAATATAACCCAAGTATTAAGTTGTAGTAGAGGAAAAATTAAAGCAGTTCAATATTATTTTTTACCCTCTATTGCTCTTTTCATGTACTCTTCGCATTTAACTGACTTTACCTAAAATAGCTTCAACATAGACATAACCTCTAAAAGGAATTTAAAAATGAAGTATTTGTTTCGAACCGCTTTATTTCTGACATTAATCTTATCATTAACTCTACAAGCCGCTGAAAAATCGTCTTTTGTTGGTAGGTATTCGGCATCTGAACGAGAGTCGATTACTGAGCTTTATATCTTAGATAATCACACTTTTTGTTATTTGTTTATGGGTGGGTCTTTAGATGTAATGATGGCTGGTACATGGCAAAAAAGTGATAAAGACCAAGATACCATTAAGTTTAAAGATAACCGAAGTGGCCAAGTTACTCATCCAGCTACAGGGCAGTACCTCAATCGTATTGATAATAAAATCTCCATTGTTATTGATGGTTATAGCCTTAGAGATGTCAATATGGCGGTTTTTGCCATCAGTAAAGAGGATAAATTACCAACAACATTTAAGCCACTTTTGCCCAAAAATAATAGCAGAGGAAGAATAAGTTATTCTTTGCCGCTAATTACCCCATCTGAGGCGCATTTTTTTTACATTGGTAGCCAAGAAACTTCCCAAAATAGTGACGGTAATCGTATAAAAGTAAGCCAATACAAAGTTGGCGACTATGACACCATTCGCTTCGGTTTTAATAGTCAACAAAGTCTCTTCCAAGAAGAGTTCAATGGCCAAATGGTTGATGGTGAGTTATTCATTAATGGTGATTCTATTAACAGAAAAACTGAGTTAGCACCGCAAATGCAACAAGAAGTCACCGAATATTGTATTTCTCCTAATACAGAGGAAAGTGAAGAAGACTCAGTTGATTGGACAGTACTGATACCCAGTAAGACATTTTTTGTCGATAAAGAATCAGTAAATAGTGAGCCCTATTTCAATGAGAATGATGGTGAACAAGCACGGCAGGAAAATGGCATAAATGCCCTTGTACAAGATGAAAAGCAATTATTTGAGCAGTATTATCAAAAAGCTAAAAAAGATCTTAATAGCTTTAATGAATTATTGGCTTTTGCCGTTAAGCTTCTTCAGGTAAAACAGCGAAAAAATGTTTATGCTCCCTACGTCAGTATGAAACTGTCACAATTATTAGTAGATACCAATGGATTAGCAAACTTTAAGTCAGCAGAAGAGCAATTAAATGCTTACGCTACGCAGATTTATCCGTTAATTAAAAATAGCACAGACAGGCAAGTAAAATATTCAGTTTTGGTGATGGCCAGTCAAGGCGCAATTATCTACGGAGTAACACGTAAAGACACCGTATTTGCCACAGTAGTAGACTCTTTACTCGGTGCTGACTTTGATATAAATACCACGATAAACCCTACGCTGGCGTATAACTTAGCCTGTATTTATGCGTTAAATAAAAATAAAGTAGAGATGCTTAAAGCAATTAAAGCGGCGAGAAAAATGAAAAAGCCAGCGGAGCAATTTTTGAAAGATGCGGACTTTAAGTTTTATCGAGCGGATAGTGAATTTTTGGCAGCGGTAAACAATATGCTGAATGTATAAATGACAATTTTAATACTTGGGGTAATACCCCAAGTATTAATTTATTTTATCTGATTAAAATTGATAACTCATGCCAATATTTAAGGTATAAGTATCAAGATCTCCCATATCAATAGCTTCGTAACCGACATCCATACCTATACCCATATCCCATTGATATTGCCAACCCGCAGCTAAATACAAACCAATGTCAGAGTCATGAATGATAGTTTTCCCTCGACGATTAATGTCATAATCATAATATTGCGCGCCAATTTTCCCATATAAACTGTTACGTTTAGACAAAGGTAACGTACCTTTGATGGCAATCACTAAGTTGCTGTATGTAATGTCATCAACCGCTAAACCTAAAAGGTTGTTATTATTGGTTGTACAATTCCAATTGTCATTGGATATTTCATGGCATTCCCATTTATCAGCATCATTGCCAATATTAAGACCCAACTCAAGAGAGAAGTGCTGAGTAACGGCATAATTATAATAGCTATAAACTTGTATTACTCCGTCATCATCACTATTGCTGCCTTTATATTCAACACCACCAGCACCTATGTGGACACCAAAGCTATGCTTTTTAAGTTCAGTGGTGGGCATATCAGCTGAAAAAGCTTGGTAACTGAAGACTGTAGTTAAAGCGACTAGCAGAGGAAATTTCTTGAAAATAGTCATGTTAAACCTTTAAATGTAATTATTTGATTACATTTAGGTTACGTGGATATTGTCAGTGATGTTGTAGGATTCTGTTTTTGATTTGTAAGAAACCGTAAGAAAACTCACTCATTAGATTTGTGAATTAAACAAAGGTAAGCTAACAGTAGCATAGGCAAAGTAAATCGCTTTTCAGTAATAATCGCTATAAAGTAGCACCAAGTTACTTTAATGCAGAAAATTCATGAATCAGTGCCTTAATTGTAAAGCTTCATTGAATCAACAAAACAAGTATTGCCCTGTCTGTGGACAGTCTACGATGAATTTACATCAGTCATTTACTAGCATTGCTTTTCAGGCATTGCATGAAATGTTGGATATTGACGGTCGATTGGCCAAGACCTTGAAACTGCTTTTGTTTTCTCCTGGGCGATTATCCAAAGAGTATACCGAGGGGCGCCGAATGAGTTATTCGCCACCTTTACGCTTATATTTAGTGATCAGTTTACTATTTTTTGTTGTCATTTCACTGATTCAGACAACAGCAACAAATCAACTCGATCATATACAAGTGGGTATGTTCTTATTTCCAGTGGGAATGCTGGAGCAAGTTCCTAAATTGATGTTTGTCATGCTACCACTGTATGCATTGATAGTTCAGTTATTTCATCGAAAGACTTTTTATGTTTTTAATTTAATTTTTGCGCTGCACGTCCACTCATTAATCTATTTGTTGCTAATTATTATTTTTCCAATGAATCGCTTTGAGAACATGCACCTAGCATTATCTTGGTTACAATATCCTTTTATCGCTTACCTTGCTTTTTATCCGCTGATGGCGTTAAAAACGATGTATGGTAATTCTTGGCTCTATACACTAAGGGTATATGTGCTGACGGTTGTTTTATATTTGGCAAGTATTGGTTTAGGGTTAGAATTTATTAATATTATTATGACATTGTGATGAATATTTTTTCTTTATTCTAGTTAATGGTAACTATTGGAATGGCTAACGTAATAATTTGATGCAAACTGACTTAGAAGACAAGGTTACTGTTCGGCTCGCTCTAAATAACTGACAATTCGATCTTTAAATGATCGGGAAGATTGCAGTTCCGTTCCGTTGCTTAGTACGAATTTATATTGGTTATTGCTATTTAAATAATGCACACGCGCAATTGATGACTCGTTAATTAGAATTGAACGATGGATTCGAAGAAAACCGTTTTGTTCTAAATCATATTCTAGAGAGGAAATGGTACTACGGACCAAATGGGTCGCCTCTTTTGAATGTAGCTCTACATAATTGCCGGCGGAGTTCACATAAATAATGTCATTCGAGTTAACCTTTATCAATCGACCTAAATGTTTGATTTCGAAATTAATGCCTTTGAAATAGCTTTCTTTTTGTCGGGTTGATTCCCGTAAGGACTCTAGTTTTTGATGAATACCTGAAAGGTTTTGTAATTGGATCTGTTTAATTGCGAGCGAGAGCGATTCATAAAATCGCTCGTCTTTATAGGGTTTTAACAGATAGTCTATCGCATGATAATCAAACGCTTGCATAGCATAATGGTCGTATGCGGTAACAAAAGTGACAACGGGCAAGGTTCCAATTTTATCCAATACGCCAAAACCATCAACCCCCGGCATTTGAATATCTAAAAATATCAAATCAGGTTGATGTTGTGTGATGGCGTCGATAGCTTCCATACCATTTTTGCATTGGCAAATCACATCTACTTCATCCACCTTTGATAGCAAGCCCTCAATGCGTTGACGTGCCAGAGGTTCGTCGTCAATTATAATTGTTCTTATCTTCATGAAAAGCTCGATCGTGTTAATGGCATTTGTAATTGCACACCAAAACCCCTTGGATTAACCGCATAAACAGTAAAGACAAAATCGGTATCAAACATCTGTTCAAGACGACGGTAAACATTTTGTAAACCAATGCCTCCTGATTTAGGTAGCTTGGGTATCACAGGGTTTTCAACACCATTGTCTTCAATACGAATAAATAGGTGTTGATCGTTTTCTTTTATTTGAATGCTAATTCTACATACCTGGGTTGACTGGGCGAAACCGTGTTTAATGGCATTCTCCACGATAGGTTGAAGAATTAGGTTCGGTAATAAGGCATCTTCTAAGGCTTCTGCAACATCAATGCTAATCTTTAACCTGTCCTGAAATCGTATCGCTTCAATTTCTAAGTAACTACTAATAAAACTCAATTCGTCTTTGACTGTCACTGTATGTCGTCGATCGCTTGCTAATAAACGTCGCATTAAAATTGAAAGTTCAGCTAACATATCTTTGGCCTTTAGCTTGTCTATATCAATTAATGACATTACCGAGTTAAAAGAATTAAAGAGGAAATGCGGGTGTAATTGCATCCGAAACGCGGTCAATTTAGCATTCGCCAGTTCTTTCTCCTGATTAGCCATCATAACCATTTGCTGTCGATATTTTTTGTAGTAGTCAATGGCGCTAAATAAACCAATCAATATCCATAACTCTACAAAGCTACTAACACAACCTACATAAATTGCCGACATGATATGACCCATTGCCGAGGATAGATCCATGTCAGATTGTGTTGAATAAACAGCTATGAACATCCAATAGGAAATAAAACTATGAGCTATTGCTAATACTATTCCATTCATTAATGAGTATAGGTTGGTACTAAGTGGGCGATCTAGTTGCCAAAGTAAACGGTGAAGATAGCGATAAATTAACGGAGTAATAAGCATCCAGAGAAAATAGCGCGCAACAATATTGAGACTTTCAAAGAGCCAATTGAAATTGTCTAATTGGTTGTTTGAGATATAAGGGATTAATGCCTGTAGAAAAAAAATAGCGGATACAGCGACACCACCACCAATTAAGGTTTGATAAGAAAACGGAAATAGCCTTTTTTCCATAATAAAGTCTCTACTATATGGTGATGTCATCATTTTAAACGCAATCGTCTCATTACGTAACATGTTGTGGGACGAATACCATTTTTAGTGATAACGGTCATATTTTAAATCATTCTATCACTGCCAATGTTATTACTCCCAAAGAAGTTTTTCTTCATCAAACTGTTCGATATGCTTTGTTCACCAGCAGAAACAATCAATAACGTTAGAAGTTAACTAAGAGGAAAAGATGATGAAAAAATTGTTCTCAATTATCGGTATAGCCCTGCTTATGGCAAGTAGTTTCATTTATGCTAAAGAGCAAGCAAATCTGCGTTCGGTCTACAATATGATGGACAACAAACAATATGACAAAGCAGCGCACAAATTAAACTCACTAGTAGAAAAATACCCAGAAGATGCAGATGCACGTTATCAGTTAGCATTGGCCTTGCTTCGATTGGAGAAGTATGAAGACTCAATTAAAGTCTATAAAAAAACAGTAGAGTTATCTGAAAGCTATGCTCGATATGCGGCATTTGATATCGGCCTTGCTTATGCGGGTTTAGGAAAACCCAAAAAAGCGCTTAACAACATTAAACATGCCCTTCATGCTGGTTATACAAATTTCGACCGGTTAAAAAGTGAAAAACTTTTGAAAAAAATATCAGATCACCAGCTAGTTGAATTTGCGCCAGAGCAGCACTATGACACGTTTACCGCACACAACAATATTGTGCTTCCTTACAAAACGATAATGCCTATTGATTATGATAAAAATAAAACCTATAAAGGTATGGTGGCTTTCCCTCCTGGTGATTATGGCAAGGCGTCAGCTGATTGGCTGATTGATAAACTTTTCAATAATCATCAAAACGATGAGTGGATCATAACCGTGGTATTGGCTCCAGAAAATGGCCTAATAAACCACCCAGCACACCACGCTTTAAATGACCTAATGACTCATCAACGCGATAAATATAAAATTGCCGACAATAAGTTTCATTTTCTTGGCTATCATAATGGCGGATCGCCTGCAGCAACCTATTCTCAAATGTCTAGCGACTATGTTAACGGATTAACAACCATAGGGAATTATTACTGGGAGAACTGGAAAGATGACTCACTACGAAATTTTACCGCTAAAGCGACACATCTATTTTTAGGTGAAAATGACAAAGCAGGGATAAAAATAAATCAACGTGCTCATGATATTTTTAGCGACGCGGGAATGCTGGTTGAATTAAAAGTATTCGAAGGAGAGGGGGCTATAATTACCGCGCTTGAAAATGGTCAGTTGTACCAATACTTAAGGTAATGGATAAATGAGTTTGTATTAAAAGCCAATCAAGTGATTGGCTTTTAAAGCTTTAAGAACATTAGGCTATTGAGGTTTTTTATTAGATTAATTACCATTTATCTAATATGGTAATTAATCTATTATATTTTGCACATTCATAGATACATGTCTGTGGCATGTTCAGATGATAATAATCACCTCGTTTTTTATAATATGGATTTGAAATGCCCAAATTTGAATATCTAGAATTAACATTAATCAACCATGTATTACATCTGCAACTCGCCCGCCCTAATAAGGCAAATGCGATGAATAGAGAAATGTGGTTTGAAATAGGCGAAGCCTATCGTTGGATAAACAATCAAACCAACATTCATGTAGTGGTATTAAGTGGCAAAGGTAAACAATTTTCATCGGGTGCCGATGTCAATTTTTTGATGAGTATTATGGAATCCACTGAGCATTGCATTAATGACAAAACCGAGCATTTAAGAGCTGAGATTACAAATATGCAGCAGTCATTTTCAGCTATTGTTGATTGTGCCATCCCTACCATTGCTGCTATTCACGGAGTCTGTATTGGCGGTGCCGTTGATTTAGTCTCAGCTTGTGATATCCGTTTAGCGTCAAGTCATTCATATTTCAGCATATTGGAAACGCAATTAGGTATACCAGCAGATATGGGCACATTACAGCGTTTGCATTTTAATTTATCCGATGGTCGCCTTCGTGAATTGGCATACACTTCGGCTATTTTCTCTGGTAGAAAGGCAAAAAAATGGGGCATGATTAATAACACCTATTTCACTCGTAAAGGTTTAATGAAAGCAGCGTTCTCTTTAGCTAATAAGATTGCTGCAAATCCAAGTTATGCCGTTAAAGCAACAAAACGGAGCTTAAACGTCAATACCGATTTAATTGTCAATAATGGGTTAAATGCAATAGCACAGGTAAACTCAGAGCTATTGCAAACAGCAGAAGCAATGTCGACAATGGCAGAGCTAAAAAGAAAAATGCAAAAATAAGGTAGAAAATTAGCTGAAAGCTCAATGATTAGTTAACTAACTTAGGCAATTAATATCGCAGTATATTCTTTTACTTTACTCGATGGTAATTGTTGGTTACTACCGGTTACTTTCAGAACGTTAATAGCGGTACCGCTATTAAAAGCTAAAAATTTATCGAGTATTGGTTTTAAATCAACAATGAATTCATCCGCTTTTTCTGTCTCTAAATGAAGGTTTATAATATTTAAAACCCCAGACTTTCTGTCCATTTTTACATCCATACGACCTGCGAAAGTATTACCCCATAGAAGTGGCAGGCTAAAATAGCCTACTTTTCTTTTATCTGCGGGTACATAACATTCAATTTGATAATCATAGTTGAACAGCGCTTTAATTCTTTTACGTTGTATCAGTAGGTTGTCAAAAGGTGAAAGTATTTTTACTTTTTTTCTCGAGATTTTTTTCTTTAGGAGATTATCAATGGCAGGTAGGGCAAAATAAATTTGATCATTAACCGTCAGGGTAATTAATAAACCCTGTTCAACCATTTGCAGGCAATACTTTTTAACTGGTGCTTTAAGGCCTTTTAGCAAATAAGTGATTTGTTCAGCGGTACCAATGGCATTGGCATTTAAATAGTTAATGGCTAAATGTTGAAAATACTCTGCTTCACTGGGGACGTTAGTGTCGATATTGGCGGGTAATACTCGTTCAGTAAGATCATAAACTTTTTGAAAGCCTTGTCTTTTTACCGCCATGAGTTTGCCCTCCATAAATAGCTGCTCAAGCGCCTTTTTTGCCGGTTTCCAATCCCACCAACCGGTTTTTGTTTTTCTAGGGTCTTTAAAGTCTTTTGCACGTAGCGGTCCATCAGCCTTAATGCGGTCTAAAACGGCTGCCATGTCTTTTTTATCGACATTGAACCAATGGTATTCACCTTTGGCAAAGGCATTTTTTCTTGGCAGACTAAATCTGTAATCAGCCATGGGCAGATATGCCGCTGCATGTGACCAATATTCAAAAATTTGTTTATCTTCTAACAGCTGCTCTATATGAATAGCTTGGTAGTTCGCTGCACGATTCCAAATACTATGATGATGAGCCCGCTCGACCACAGAAATAGAATCTATTTGCACATAGTTAAGTGCTTTTATCGCTTTATAGCTAGCGTCTTTACCCTTGCCTAATTTGTGTTCGTTATGAATACCTTGGCTTAATAAAATTGCTTTTTGTGCTTCTGGTAAACTCAGTGAATTTGTCATGTAATATTGGCGTTTGATAAACGTGGGCAGCTAAGGTAGTTGCTACTTTAAACGTAAATAGCATAAAAATCTTTAATAAACCCTGAACTAATTGTTAGTCAATTAGTTCAGGTTGATGTTGTGAATTGTTCTAGGGACTAGCTTTCTCTAATAATATAGTCAAATGCTGAAAGTGATGCTTTTGCTCCTTCCCCCATGGCAATGACAATTTGTTTATAAGGCACAGTAGTAACATCACCGGCGGCAAATATGCCTGGTTCTGTTGTTTGGCACTTTTCATCAATGATTATTTCACCATGCTGAGTTCTTTCCACTACGCCGTTTAAAAAATTACTGTTGGGTATTAGGCCTATCTGGACAAAAATACCGGATAAACTTTGCTGTTTTAATTCGCCGGTATCTCTATCTTCATAAGCAATAGCGACAACTTTACCATTTTCAGCAATCACTTCTTTAGTGGCCACATTTTTGATAATGGTGATTTTTTCATGGGCTTCGGCTTTATCAACTAATATCTTATCGGCTTTTAATTCAGTTAAAAATTCAAATACCGTGACATGATTAACCATACCAGCTAAATCTAGCGCCGCTTCAATACCTGAATTACCACCACCAACAACAGCGACATCTTTACCTTTGAAAAAGGGTCCATCACAATGTGGGCAATACGCGACTCCCGAGCCAATGTTTTCTTTTTCGCCGGGAACGCCTAACTCACGCCATTTTGCCCCAGTTGCGATAATAACCGTTTTCGATTCAATGATTTCACCACTGGAAAGATGCAGTTTTTTCGGCGAGTTATCATTAGGGTAACCCTTTTCTATTTTATCGACCCGTAAAAACTCTTTAATGGTAATGTCGTAATCGTTTAAGTGCGCCTGCATATTACTTGTTAGCTCTGCGCCGGTAGTTTTTGGTACTGAAATTAAGTTTTCAATACCAACGGTATCTTTAACTTGGCCGCCAATACGGTCGGCAATCAGTGTAACGTTTAAGCCTTTACGTGCAGCATAAATAGCAGAAGCTATACCTGCTGGGCCGGCGCCAATCACTGTAATATCTTGCAATGGTAATTGTTCAGTTGCATCGCCAGCAACAATATAGGGGAAGCGCTCGATAAGTTTATCAATGAGTTGTGCGGTATCTATTTTACCATTGGCAAATAACTCACCATTTAAGTAAACACTGGGCACACCTTGAATATTACGCTCATCAATTAGAGCTTGGAATAAGCCGCCATCAATCATTTCAGTGCTTATGTTTTCATTTAATAGCGCAAACTGATTTAACGATTGCACCACGTCAGGACAGTTATGACAGCTTAACGAAATGAATACTTCAAAGTGAAGTTCTTCTATTATTTTTTGCACCATGTTAGTTAGCGTGCTATCGAGTTTAAGTTCAGTACCCGATGATTGCAAAATCGCTAAAATGAGTGAGTTAAATTCATGGCCACTAGGTATGCCTGAAAAGTGAATACCATTATTCTTACCATCTACCGCTAAATAAAAGCTAATTGGGCTACGTAAATTGTCATCTCGTTCAATTAAAGTTAAGTTTTCAGACACTGAACATATCTGTTGTAAAAAATCTTTTAATTCAGCGCGTTTTTCATGGTCACCCGTCTGTAAAACAAGTGAAACCTTGTTGGTCATTTTTTCGGTGTAAGTTTTCAATGCATTTAAAATGTCGTTATTCAACATGGGATTACCTTATTGTTGTGATTACTTTAGGGTTAGCCTGATCAAGTAATCTGACTGAGTGATTAAAAAGGCGGAGTGGGGGAGCCACTTCCGCCAATAGAAGTGTGTATTACTAAAGCCGATGCTTATATTTTACCAACTAAGTCTAAGCTTGGTGTTAGTGTTGCTTCACCTTGCTCCCAAGCGGCAGGACATACTTCACCATCGTTTTCGCGAACATATTGTGCTGCTTTAACGTTACGCACCATATCTTTAGCGCTTCGACCAATGCCACCGGCATGAATGTGAGCTACTTGAATGATACCGTCTGGGTCGACCAAGAAAGTACCACGGTGTGCCATGTGATCTTCTTCAATCATTACATCAAAGCCGCGGGTAATGTTGCCGGTTTGGTCACCTAACATTGGATATTTAATTTTGCCAATAGCGTCTGATGAGTCGTGCCATGCTTTATGTGAGAAGTGGGTATCTGTTGATACTGCATAAACTTCAACACCTAGTTTTTGTAACTCTTCATATTGATTGGCCATGTCTTCTAATTCGGTTGGACAAACAAAAGTAAAGTCTGCTGGGTAGAATAAAAATATGCCCCATTTACCTTTGACACTTTCAGATGTTACTTCAACAAACTCGCCGTTATGGAATGCTTGTGCGTTAAATTCTGGGATTGCTTTGCCTATTTGAGCCATGAGTATTTCCTCGTTTGTTTAAAATAGAATTAAAATTAAATTCTTTGTTTTACTTGGTTTAAAAAGCTTGTTTGCTTTCGATGTGGCTATAGTAGATTGAAGTGCGTGATTAATAAATTTGATTAAATTGATTTTAATGTTCTAAAAAATAGAACTACAAAGGGGTAATGGATAAACATAATTGGCGGAGCTAACTGATGCAGTTAATTGACTGAACTCAATATTAAAAACCGTTAGTTAATAGTTTCATGATGACTAATTAGATAATACTGATTAAAATAGAATTTATGTTCACTTAAATTTATCGTTAGCAAGATGATCTCAATAAAACAACTGCACTACGCATTAGCGATTGAAAAAACCTTACACTTTAAAAAAGCGGCAGAGGCGTGCAATGTCTCACAATCTGCTTTAAGTACAGCAATAAATGAACTTGAGAAGCAGTTAGGCGTTATTATATTTGAGCGTAATAACAAACAAGTATTAGTGACAAATACTGGCCAGCAAATACTCGATAAGGCCAAAAAGGTAAAGTTAGAATTGGATGAGTTGCTACAGATCTCTCAAATCAACAAACAGCCTTTTGCTAGCCCAATGACCATCGGTGTTATTCCAACCGTTGGCCCCTACCTTTTACCTAAAGTATTGCCTGAAGTCAGAAAGCAGTATCCTAGTTTTAAGTTGAAAATTATTGAAGATCAATCTCATGTCTTAGTTGAAAAGGTGAGAGTTGGCGAGATTGATGCCGCTATTCTTGCTTTACCTTATCCAATAGCAGGCTTGATGAATTTCGACTTTTGGCAAGAAGATTTTTACTGGGTATGTCATAAAGATGAATGCCCAACCAAAGTTGAAGAAATTACCAGTGAAGAGCTCGCTATTGAAAAGTTGATGTTATTAAAAGATGGTCATTGTTTAAAGGAACATGCATTAGCCGCTTGCCAATTACAAAATAATAAACAAGAGTCGGATTTTGATTCAGCCAGTTTGCATACCTTAATTCAAATGGTTGCAGGAAAGCTAGGTACAACACTGGTACCACAAATGGCATTAGATCAATTGATATATAATGAATCAGAACTTAGAGCTATTCATTTAAATGAACCTGGCCCCCATAGAACCCTTGCTTTAATCATCAGACCTAACTACGTAAGAACCAACGAGTTGACAATACTAAAGGATATTTTTACCCAACAACTGACCAAAAAATGCCGTGTTAACTAATTAAAAGTAATTAAAGCTAATCAAAACCAATTCAAAAGATATAGAAAATATTCTATTACTGAACAGCTAGTTTAGTTTTATAGAACATCATTATTGATTTTTACGGTTTTACTGAATCTTTAGAATGTACAACAATAGCTGCATCTTAATTATTTCAACTAAACAAGGTGATCAAAATGAAATCAATCTTCAATAAGTTAAAATCAATTTTTAACTTAAACCAAAACCAAAGCCAAAACACAGAAGAGCAAGTTAGCTGTAATTATTCAGATAACTATTATGGAGACCAATATTGTCAACCTAAGTAGTAGTTTTTGTGGCAGTTTTTGTAGTTGTTATTTGCATGTTACACTCAAGTCACATCATTCATTGTTTACCTAGGTTTATTGTCAAAATCGAGTAAAAATGAAAAACAGCATCAAACTAATAATGAGAGTGGTTGCGGCGATTTCAGCAGTTACTTGTATCTATATTTTCGCACCCTGGCAGGCGGCGGTGTATTATTTTTATCCATTGCATTCGACCGTTCAGGAGCAGGTTGATGATACTGTTAATCAAGGTTTAGATGGCATCATAGTGTATGTTCAACAGCAAGGACAAAAAGCAGAGTATTATGCCAGCGGTTGGCATAACAGAGATAAAAAAATACCTGCACAGCCGAAGGCACTCTTCAAAATTGCTAGCATTGGAAAATTATATAATGCCTCAGCAGTAGCAAAACTTGTGGCGAGTGGCAGCCTGTCACTGGATAAAACACTTGCTGACTATTTACCCTCATTGGTTGGGCGCATCGAGTATGCTGATCAAATTACCTTACGACTGATGGTGCAGCACCGAAGTGGCATACCAAATTACACAGATCATGATGACTTTTCTTGGTCAGAGCCCAACGGGGATGTCTTAGCAATGGTTTTAGATACTGCAGCAGACTTTAAACCAGGCAGTGATTACAATTATTCTAATACCAATTACCTGCTGCTTACTCGAATAATGGCTAAAGTCCTCGGCTACGATCATACCCAATATATTAAAGATGAAATATTAACGCCCCTTGGCCTGAAGCGAACCTTTTTCTCGGTAAATGATATTGATTTAGAGCAGCTGATGAGTGGCTATTACCTAGGATATGACCAAGACTTTAAAGAGCTTAATCAAGGGTATATTGCGACCGCTGAAGATGTTGGGATTTTTCTCAGAGCCCTAAATGACGGTACATTGTTTACTGATGAAGAGCAGGAGATATACTCGTCAATTTATCAGTATGAGCATACCGGCTGGGTATTAGGTTATTATAGTATAGCGCGCTATCACAAAGATATTGATACGGTTGTCATCCAATTTGTTAATACCGTCGGTGGCAATACATTAACGCTCACTGACGTAATTTATAACCGAATTATGCAAATTATACGCAAGCGAGATGAAAAACGTGAGGTAGAAAGTAGTTAAATCCTGATGATAAAGATAGTAACAATTTAATTGAGTTATGTTCAGTGTTACCACTTTACTCGAAAATGCTGAACGGATAGAGTATTGGTTAGTTTTTTAATCAGGTGAATGCAGTCGGTGCAGATAAACAGCGAAATTCTCTTTTTTCTTAGTGCTATTGGTGCATTTAACGGCTTACTTTTAGCTTTATATTTTTTTATAGCCAAACCTAGTTCACTTGCTAAGCGGTTCCTTGCGCTAATGTTATTAATGATTAGCATCAGAATTCTCAAATCTGTGTGGTTCTTTTTTCATCCTGAGGTCACTAAAACATTTCTTCAAGTTGGCTTGTCAGCTTGTTTTCTGATTGGTCCATTCTTGTATTTTTATTGCCTCAGTGCCACTAATAAAATGACTCAAGTAGTTATTCCTTGGCAAGCCCATCTCTCAGCATTATTACTGCTAACGATTGGCTTTAATGTTTTGTACCCCTATCAAGATTATCTCTGGCTTTGGCAAAACCGTGTCTACTCGATCGTTAATTATATTTGGTTATTTTATAGTGTCTTATCAGTGAAAGTTATTTGGCATAAATTCAGACAACTTTTTGATGACAAAGTAAAACGTTCAAATGATGATATTTTGTTGATTAGTGTTTTTAGTGGTAACGCAATTATTTGGTTTGCCTACTTTTCCTCTTCTTATACCTCTTACATTGTTGGTGCGATATCGTTTTCATTTGTTTTTTACTTAGTCTGTTTACTGTTGATCTTTCGCTGGCGAGAACAACAGGCACAACTAGGTAAAAAATACCAACTGAAGAAAATTTCGCAGAGCCAAGTACAATCTTTGCAAGAAAACCTTGAACAATTAATGACTCAACAAGAGCTCTTTAGAGATGCAAATCTTACCCAACCTCAAGTCGCTAAAAAGCTCGAGGTTTCAGTGCCTTTGTTATCTCAGATGCTTAATGACAATCTTAATAAATCCTTTTCTGTTTACATTAACGAGCATCGAATTTCTGCCGCTAAAGAACTACTGCGCTCTAATAAACCAATGAAAATGGATGACATTTCCGAGCAATGTGGCTTTAACTCTCAATCAACTTTCTATAGTGCGTTTAAGAAGGTCGAGAACTCTACACCGGCAAAATTTCGTCGCCAATTTTCCTCAAGTACTTCCGAAATTATAAATTAGGAGATCGAATTTATAATTCACTGATGTGTTTTTATTACTAACGGTTTAAATTTTTCTTAATCAATTTATTGGAGAGAAAAATGAAAACACTATCACTGACGATTAGCTTTATTCTGTTGCTTATTAGCAGCTCGTTCGCATTGGCTACAACGGCAAACGAACAAGTTGAAGAAGTACTAATGAATTACATTAATGGCACTTCTTATAGTCACACGGCACAAATTGAAAAAGCTTTTCATCCGCAAGCAAACTTATTATTAGAAAAGAAAGATACCCCATTTTGGCGAGTACCAATCAAGGAATACATCTCTTGGTTTTCTGATAAAAAGCCTGGAGAATTTACTGGTCGTATTGGCGAAATACTATCGATTGATGTTGATGGTAAAGTTGCCAGCGCGAAGGTAGAAATATTTTTTCCGAAAAGAAAAATTCGCTATGTAGATATGTTCCTATTAAAAAATATTTCGGGACAATGGCAAATTATAAGTAAAACTGCCGCTAGAACTGAAGCAATCAATCACGGTAAACGCATTTTATTTATCGTTTCAAATGCCCATTTTCATGGCAAATCAAAAAAAGCCGCTGGAGTAAGCTTCTCAGAGATAATTAAAGCGCATCAAGCATTTAAACTTGCGGGTTATACCGTCGACTTTGTTAGTCCAAAAGGTGGCGTGATCCCATTGTCTTATATCAATACCTCTGATCCATTGCACAAAGAGTATATTTATAACCCTGATTTTATGTATGCACTGGCTAATACCAAGTCACCGTCTGAAATAGACCCCTCAAAATATCGTGCTGTGTACTATGTTGGTGGTAGCAATGCCATGTATGGTGTGGCTGAAAATGACGCTATTCAGCATATTTCAATGACTATTTATGAAGAGCACAATGGCATTATTTCTTCAGTTTGCCATGGCACCGCCGGTATTGTTAATTTAAAAACCAAGGATGGAAAGTATCTTGTTGAAGGTAAAAGAATTACCGGTTACCCAGAAGCGTATGAGAGAAAAGATGCCGATTATTTCAAACAGTTTCCTTTCTTGATTCAAGCAACAATCGAACAACACAAGGGGAGTTTCCACTATGCGGCTCGTAATAATCCTCATGTTGAAGTAGATGGTCGTATTATTACCGGTCAAAACCATTTATCTTCTAGCTTAGTTGCTAAACGTATTATTGAAGTATTAGCTAAGCAAAACTAAATCACTGATAACGTTCACATCACGTTTGCAGAGAATTATCTCTGCAAACGAATGTGCATTAAACGCCACTACAGACAAAAACCATCTAATAAAAAAATATCAGCTAATCAGATAATATTACTGCGGTACCAGAGACTTTTATGCCGCCAACTTTCTCAATAGAAAGATGTAACTTACTTGGTCTTCCCATTATCTCGCCTTGTAAAATAAGTATTTCCTTTGGCGCATCAATTATTTTCGTTTCTCGTAAATAACCGCCTAATGCAACTGCAGCAGCGCCTGTTGCTGAATCCTCGACTACACCACCAACCGGAAATGGATTTCGTGAATGAATAATGTCATCGTTTTCACGCCAAATTAATTGTAGTGTGGTGAGATTATCCTCTAACATTATTTTTTTAAGTGCTTGGAAGTCGTAACTTAAGTTATCTAAAAGCTGTTTTGATTTTACTGCTAAGACTAAGTGCCAATTTCCGCCAAATGCACGTGCTGGCGGAATGTTCATATCTAAATCATCCAAACTCCAGCCAAGTGTTGCAAGAGCACTTATAAGCAAGGTTTGTGATGGCAATTCAAATTTAGGCTCTACTGAGGTTAGTGCAGCCTGAATTTCGTTGTTATGCTCGCTGACTTCCACGGGAATTGTCCCTATTGCTGTTTCAAACTGATAGGTGCCGATACCTTCTTTTTTACCCAAAGCAACACCACTTGCTATCGTAGCGTGCCCACAAAATGGTACTTCAGCTTCTGGACTGTAATAACGTACGGTTCTTTTTCTTCCGGAATTAGGCGCAATAAATGCGGTTTCTGAATAGCCAACTTCAGCTGCAATTCGTTGCATTTCACTCGGCTCTGGTAACGACTGACCCGTCCACACACCTGCTGGATTGCCACCTTGTGGGTTAGAGGTAAATGCAGCTAACCTTTCTAATGTATGCGAATTCATGAAATATTCCTTTGAGATTGTTGGATAGACGACCAATTTACCTTGTTCATTAAAGGCCGTAAATGAGTTAATGTTGGCATAGGATGTTTATTTATGCACATCAAGCCCTAACTAACACAGGTGTTTTTATGAATTGGAATGACTTGAAGTACTTTCTAGCTTTGGCGAGAGAGGGGACTATAAGCAGTGCTGGAAGGCTATTAAATGTCAAACATACAACAGTGGCAAGGAGAATTGAAGCCCTTGAAAAAAGTTTAGGTACGCGATTATTTGATAAAAGCAGAAGTGGATACGCTATGACACAAGCAGCAGAGAATCTATTTCAGCAAGTTGTCGCCATGGAGGAAAAGGTCCGTACCATAGATAGACAAGCAGCCAATCAAGACTCTGCATTAGCCGGTCCATTGAAGTTAACCATAGCGTTTGAACTGGCTAATCGTCTTATCATTCCGAAGCTGGATGAATTTTGTCAGCGTTTTCCTGATATCAATATGCAGTTACTGATGACAAAAAGCCTAGTTGATTTGGCTGCTATGGAAGCAGACTTAGCAATTCGCATGACACCTAATCCACCGGATTATCTGGTAGGGTCTGAAGTGATGAAATTGCATCATGGCATCTATGTTTCGCAAGAGCACTTAAAACACCGTGATAGCAAAACAAAAGTAATATTGTTTCGATCGGAAAACAAGCTGCCGGATTGGGTTAAACAATTTACCGCCAATTCAGAAGTTTCACTTCGATTTGATGACGTTGGTTCGATGGCGGTTGCTGCGACCAATGGTTTTGGTATGGCTAAATTGCCTTGTTTTATCGGCGATACTCAAGCTGGATTAGTTCGCTTAGATTATCAAATGCCACCATCGGATTGGGGGATTTGGGTTTTGAACCATGTTGAATTACGTACCACAGCGAGGGTTCGTGCCTGTAAAGAACATTTGATTTCGGTATTAGAAAATCAGCAGGATCTCATTGCCGGTAACTTATCTAACTATGCATGAGAAAAGACAGACGAGTTCATCATTGGGCAAATTTGTTATGTTTAATTTTCCCACACTATGTCTCAACGATGAAACATAACTAAATCTTTTCGAGTACTTTGATAGATGGAAAAAAGTAAACGGTTATTGTCAAAATCTATATCACTCAAATTCGCTTTAGGTCGAGTCGAAGGTGATATATTCATTTTTGTCAGTGATAGCTTATCGAGATGGTAAAGCCATATCTGATTTTCAGCAAATAATGATAACTGTCTATCTTTGATAATAAAGCCCGGTGAAAATCTGATGCCAGAAGTTGCTGGTACAATACTGTTTTGTTGGTCTTGGTATAGGTGCAGTGTTTTGCTCCAATCAGTATAATAAAGTGATTGGCCATTAAGCTGTGCCCAGTGACTAAAACCTTGGTAAATATCGCTATGTTCACCGGTGTTAAGATCAAGTAAGACAACTTTTCTTTGCTGTTTTAGTGGGTCAGATGGGATTTTTTCAATAATAGACAATAATACCTGTTGCGTATTAACCCATTGATAAACTTCGATAACTTTGAATGGTGTTGGAATGGGATTTGCTTGTCCATCTAAAGTTAACAAATGCAATTCCCCCCTAACAGCCAAAGCTAATGATTGACCATCAAGCGACCAAGTGTAAGAGTTAATTCGAGTATTTCTATCGAAATGGCTGAGTTGTTTAAGTTGATTATTGTCAACAAACCAAATTTGCTGTTCGCCACTTCTGTTTGAAATAAAACTTATGTTACTGGTACCCGGCTGGTATTTTGCTTGGTAATCTTCCACCGTTGAAGGCTCTATTGTGCTAATTAGTTGAGCTGAAAGTTCGCTACTGCCACTTTTAGTTAAGGGCGAAGGTTGAAATCGATATTCCTCAATATCTAAATCTACACCACCAATAACGGCAATAATTTTTTCACCATCGGGGTGATACATCGGATTGTAAATATCAGCCACTGTTGTTATTGGGTATTCAGTAAAGCTTCCTGCCATGTCTATTTCAAATAAGCTCGTTTCAGCCGATGTAATTAGGGTATCTTTCAGTGGATGCCAGATAGGATCCCACCATAAATAATCATTGTGCTCGTCGGGTACTTTTAACGGTAGATGTTCAATGGTGTTATTTTCGGTATTAAATAGAATTAGAGAGATATTTTGTTTTTGATCATGCACAGTAATCGCGAGCTTTTTATTTCTAGGGGAATAACTTAAAGCTCGAGGTTGGTACGACTCGTCACTATAAAGTAAGGTTACCAAAGAACTATCGAGTGATAAGGTTTTTACTTTTCCTTGCCTCGCAAAAGAGTCGATGAATGCTATTTTGTTGTTAGTTAGCCAATTAAGTCCACCATAATTATGTTGCTCGCAGGCTAATAACTCACGAGGTATTTGAGGTTCAGATTTAGCTAAGATGAAAGAAATTGCGCTGATGTTGCGACACCTCTGTATTGGCTTTGATGATTGGCAGCCGCCAGTTTTAGAAAAAGCCAATTGATTACCATCAGGAGACCAAGCTGCTGCACCATAATAACCTGCCGTTTTTGTTAACCGGTACTCTCTATTTTCCGTTAGATCTTTAGCCCAAAGTTGATTTTCACAAAGGTTAACATAGCGGTTATAAACGACGTAACGCCCATCAGGTGAAAAACTTGGGTAGTATTCTTTTTCATCGGTAAGGGTTATCGGTGTAAGGCGATCAATCGGCGGCGATGTTGTTGTCGAAGGCAAAAAATACCATGCCAGCACCAATAGGCTTAGGCAAAGCAAAAATATTTTAATAATCCAGTGACTATTAGCCTGTTGTTCTGGTATTACTGCTGATTCAACTAGGCTTTCCTCTGGCCACTGTACTTGAGCAATAAGGCTATAACCAATTTTAGGGTGAGTAGCGATCATCTTCTGCTGCTTAGCATCGTCGCCTAATGCTTTTCGAAGTTGGCCAATACAGCGCTGCACAGCATTAGGCGCAACTACCACATTGGGCCAAACACTTTCAAGAAGTGCTTCATGGGTGACCACTTCGCCTTGATGTTTAGCAAGAGTCAGTAGAACTTTTAATACCCTAGGTTCAAGCGAGATGATGTCATCTTTGACAATAATTTGTGCACGTGAGACATCGACCCTGAAATTGCCAACCCAAAAATCACTCATAAGTTTGTTTATCGCCTGAATTTACTATTATTAGCAGTCAAAAAAGTATACTGCCAATTTTTTAAGCTTTCAGCAATTTATTATGCCAAATAGCGCTAATTAAGCGCTTTAGGGTAATCATCAGCAAACCATCAGTTTTTTATCAGTTAATCTGTAGGGTATTTTTATCTGAGTTAGAGACAATAGCAGCAGAGTTATCTCACTTAATGAATAAAGAGAAAAATGTGAATACACTATTTACCGAAAGCTTACTTTCAAAAACAGTTAAAACTGCTACTCGATTAATCACTCACCTCAGCGCTCTACTTTTTCTTTTGATAAGTCCGCTAGTATTTGCTGACGATATTAGTCGCAGTGAGGTGCAACAAATTAAAGTGGAACTTGGCGAAAAAGTAGTTTTTCAATCGAAAAACTTGGCCGAGTCGCGAGAGTTCTATCTGCGTTTACCAAAAGAATATAACGAAACTAAACATAGTTATCCGGTGATCTATTTGCTTGATGCAAACAACGAAACGTTAACTTATATGGATAACTTATATTTTCATTCAATCACTCAAATTGAACGACTAATGGAACATGGCGATATTCCACAAAGTATCATTGTTGGCATACCGTTTAAAAGTAGCCAGTGGTTCGGCAATGTTATTAGCAACCCGCAACCATTTAGAGATTATTTGACTAAGGAGCTTTCGACATACGTTAATGATAATTATCGAACCTTGAACAATAACATATTAATAGGGCAATCTTACTCTGCGGTATTTGTCATTAATAGCTTGCCCGTTAGTGGAGCCATTTTTAATGGCTACCTAGCGATTGAACCTGTTTTAGGTGGTGGTGCGTTAGAAACTACCATTACAAACTTTCAAAATATCTTCGAGAACAAGGCTGTAGATAAGACAGTAAACAAGGCCGTGGGCAAAACCGTAAATATAACCGTGAATAATAGCGCGCTACAAATTATTATGGGCGGAGCGATTATGTTGCACGAAGTGATAGAACTTCGTGAGCAAATTACTAACGCTATAGATAAAGAAACGACAATTAGCCTTAAAACCTTTCCTGAAGAATCTCACGGTTCAGTATATTACCCAGCACTTAACTATGGCTTAAGAAAGCATTTTGAAGATTATCGCCAACCCAGTAAAGAACAAATAATGTCATCAAATTTTGGCCATCAAGAGTTACTCAATTACTTTGAAAAAAGAGCGAGTAAATACCAAGTGCAAGCGACAGACAGACAATTTCAGTCAGCTGTTTTTGAAACGATTTTTTATCAACTTATGGCTAAAAAGTTTGATCAAGCTTTTGCCTTATGGCCGGTCTGGCAATCACCTTATAAACTTTATAATGCCGATCGAATCATTAGTCACTTTTTACGAGAGAACGATAGTGCTTCAGCCATTGCACTGCTGAATCATTTAGGTAAAGCAATGCCAGCGTCTGTCAGTGTGGTTGATCGCTTAGCAATACTTTATCAACAAGAAAGCAAAATGGCACAAGCAGAAATGTATCGTTTAAAAACTCAGCAACTGCTCTTGGACATTTTTAGTAAACCTGTCTCTGAACAACAAGAAGCTAGTTTGAATAGCTATGGCTATAGTTTATTACAACAACAAAGAAACCAAGAAGCGGTTAACGTTTTTAAGCAGATAAGCCAAGTGAAACCAGCTTCAGTTAATGCCTTTGACAGCCTGGCAGATGCTTATGAAGCAACTAAAAACTATCAACAAGCTATTAAGTCACTAGAGCAAGCCATGGTCATTGCGAGTAACAAAGACAATGTAAATACCGCGCCTTTTGAGCAGAAAATAAATCGCATGAAAAGCATCGTCAATGCAGAATAAAACAGTCGTTATGTTCAACATAAATGAACTATCGGTCAAACAATAAAATTACAGAAGAGGTGATTAAATGAAAAAACTAATTATTTTGTTAGTGATGCTGGTGGTAATTTCACCAGTATTATATGCACAAGAGGTTGATAATGTTATTGGCAAGAAGTTCTCGATAGCCTCAAAAGTGTTGGCTGAAAATCGAGATATTCAAATATACTTGCCAGAGGGTTATCACTCATCGAAAAAAAAATATCCGGTGCTGTATATTTTAGATGGTCAACGCTTGTTTACCCTAGGTGTTAGTTTGTCACAATCTTTAAGAAGCACAGTAAAAGTGACTCCTGAATTTATCGTTGTTGGCATTAATAACCATTATCCAGACCGATTCAATAACTTTACCGAATCAGACTTTTTAACCTTTATTGAAAAAGAGTTATTGCCTCATGTCGAGCAAAACTATCGAGCCACTGACGAGCGTATTCTCTTTGGTTGGGAGTATGCCGGCGCGTATGTTATCGAGTCACTCATTAATAAACCGACACTGTTTTCTGGCCATATTGCTGCCAGTCCTTATCCAATAGCTGAAACATGGGTTGGCGAACAAAGCAGAGTTGCACAACTTGAAAGTAAACTTAACAGCGATTTAGATTCCTACCTCTATTTTACTGTTAGTGAAGGAGAAAATGGCGTTATCGGCGGTACAGATAAACTTAATACATTATTAACCACTAAGCCATCGCAGTCATTACGTTGGACTTATCGTATTATCCCCGATGAAGAACATTTATCGACTGCCCATGCCACCATGTTTCAAGGAGTGAAAAATTATTTTTACGGTTATCAATCGTTTCAAATCTCCGGTCTTGAACAGTTTAATAAAGCGGGTGGGCTGAAAAATTTCTATGCCTATAATAAATTACGCGCACAACGTTTTGGTTTTGCTGAGCAAGCAGAGCCTTGGTCAATGTTTACCATCGTTAGAAATGCGATAAGGGCTGATAACTTTGAGCAGTTTGATTTATTTATGAATGAATTTAAATCAACTGACATGATAGAAAAGATTAAACTTTCTAGAGGCAATTTAGTCGCTGAATATTATTTGCAAAATAAACAGTATCAAGGTGCGATTGAAGTTTATGAAATAATGGCTAAAGCAAACCCAGAAAATGGCAGGATTCAAAATGAACTTGGAGATATTTATTTGAGTTTAAAGCAGAAAGCCATCGCTAAAAAACATTATCAAAGGGCAGTTGAACTCGCTAAAAAGTCAAAAGATAAAAGGCTTAACGAGTTTCAACAAGACTTAGATAACTTGTAAATTGCAACCACATCCTAATAGTGGATATCTAAAAAGAATGATTATATTGAGTTAATAAATCTTTTAAATATCCCATTTCAATCAACAACTTCATCCGTTAATCAAAAAAAATTCAATAAGCAGATTATTGCATACATCCATATTTTGCTTTACTCTTTCCCTTCGTAAATCACAGTTTCTAATGGTAAAACTTCTCATTGGAAAATATGGCAATTAAAATTTTGTCAGAAACTTAGAGTTAAACAAATAATTAAACACCGCACAGATGTAAGGACACAAGTACTGCATGACTCAACCCAGAATTAAATTATTAATTTTATCAATCATTTTTATCGCTTGCTTAACGGCACTTATCTTAAGTTTCACTAATGGCGCATCAGTAGCAGAGACTGTGAGTATTGAACTTACTTCCTCAACTACTAGTCACTTAAAACCATCAGTAAAATCTGAAAAAATCACCACTATTGCTACAGACATAGTAAACACTAAGGCAACTTTAGCAGCTCCGGGCAGCCAAAATGGTCAAATGGTTGTCATGCACCGACCTAAGTGGAAATTTGATGGGAATTTAATCGTTCAACTCGAAAAGCTTCAAATAGCCTCAGCAAATGGAGATGATAAAGCAAGTTATATTCTTGCGATGAATCTTAAGTATTGCTATCACAGTCCAGCTGATGACATCGCACTTGAGAAACAGCTAGACCAAGCTACCGAATTTAGCGATAGCGAACTAGCGGTGGAGAGAATTACAGAAAAATACCAGTATTGTTCTGGTATTGAACAAAAACAAAGCAAGCAGTTTTATCATTACTCAGAAGCCGCGGCAAACAATGGCTACGTAGCCGCACAGGAAGTTATTGGTAGAATCACTCCAGAGTTCTTTATGCAGTCTCAAGGTTATGAAAACCTTGAACGAGACGAATTTATAATAATGCGCGATAACTTTATTGACCAGAAAATTGCCTTTTTGCAGCAAGCAGCACAAAACGGAAGTATCGAAGCATTAGGTAGGCTTTCTCGCATGAACCGATCACAAAAAATTGGCGCAAATGGTTATGTTAAATCCTTTGGCTTTAATCAATTAATTCTTGAACTTACTCAGAGCAACGAAATATATAACCGATATTCAGAATACCAACAAAAACTGCATTCACAGTTAACGTCAGAAGAAATTGATAATGGCTTCGCAATGTCTGAACAATGGTTAAAAATAATTAATGCCAACGGCACATTATATTTAAATAGAAACTAGACAAGATCAACTTTATTAAAAGGAAATAATGACTATTAACGATAATGAAGAAAGCTACAATACACTCCAAGCAAGCAGCTGGCATATCAGGTTTGCCAAGCTGGCAGTACAACCACCAGTTCTTCTGAGGCCATTACGGCCTGGTAAGGAAATTACATTTTAAACTAGCTTAGTGTACGAAATTACTTTTTCATCGGTACCCAGGCACCCGTTTTATACATACCTAAATCAGTGCCAAATTTAACAACTTTATCCAACTGTTTGTCACCGCCAGCTTGATTATGTAAGTGGAAATTCAATCCGTAACCGTATGAAAGTCCGGCTTTACGCATAATATCACCTTTGATAAAAGTAGATATTTGACCGCCTAATCCTTTTTTTACCGCGCTATCAAAATCGTTAATGAAGGGTTTCATTGCCTCAATATGCACGAAACTTTTGTCAGAAAAACAGGCCTGACTAAATGGCTTCTCTTTTGCGTCATCTCCCTTGTTTTCAGCAATTTGATAAGGAGTAATAATATGTAGGTAAAACAGTACAGATTTATCGATATCATCCCACAACTTCCAAGTTTGTTTGGTGACTTCATCTAGGTTACCCATTTTATCATCAACAAAACGAATAACTCGCGCCAGTGTATTGGCGTCTGAATAAAGAGAACTAGCTTTGTTACTTTGATTTAATGCTGACAAGCCTTTAGACACTTCAGAGAGACCAGGTACAACTAACCGTACTCCTTTTTTAAGCCCTTCTTGAAGCACGTATTTAGCACAAGTAAAGACCTTGCTTGAATGTTTCTTCAGAAATTTACCCGGCAATAAACGTTGCATTTGGCTCGTTCGAGTTGCTTTAATGCCATAAATTTCATGTAAACAAGTAGGGTGAGAGGCAAAACGCTTGCAGGGGATTTTTTTGGTGTAAACCAATTCCATGGGATAACGTGAGGGCACATCATCTAGGCTATACTGACTATCAGCATGGTAAAATCGGCTTAGCTTTTCTACTTCTTTGGCGCCATTGGCACGCTGTTGACCCATTTGAAATAACCAAGTACGGTTTTGTTGGCTTGTTAATGAGTGGGCTATAATGCGAGAAATTTCTTCTTCACTGCGAGAAGATACTGATATCTCATACATAAGATTATTTTCCTTAACGTTTTGTCAGTAACAAAATTTATTCTTACGGGTAAGTTGGCTTGTATTTGTTACTTATGATTAGCTACTAGCTTGAGCACTGTAAACTTTAATTTAAGATAACATCAACATAGTCACTTTACTATTCATCAGCTTGCCTAATTCAACCTTTTGATTAAGGAGTATCAAAGTCACTTTATTATGACTTTAGGTAAACAAAATAACGAATCACTGACTTGAAGTTATTAAAATTTATCGAGTCACTCACTAACAAGTGACTAGATAATTCATTTGCTTCAATGTTGAGTTTTTTAATCCCGCATTTCATTTTAATAAATAACCCGCCTGAAAGAGACAAGGATTACTGTTCTGATTAAAATATGTCAATGGTATACTTTATATCATCTTAACGAGGGCGTTAGATTGCTGTATACTGCGACTCGAAAAATTCAAAAAAACAATCACAATCATAAAAATGGAATTTAAACCATGTTAAGAATATTATTTTTTTCTGCGCTAATAGCCGTATTGCTAGGCTGTGGCGGCGGTGACTCACAGAACACACCAAATAAAACAACCATAAACAATCCACCTGTTGCTAATAGCGACAGCATTAATGCAGGAATGAATGTATCAAGCGTGCTTGATGTTTTAGCCAATGATAGTGATCAAGACGCATTTACTCTAAGTAGTACAACACAGCCGAATAACGGCAGTGTTATTATTAACAGTACAAATATTATATATACGCCGAGCGATGGCTATGTAGGCAGCGATAGTTTTTCTTACACTATTAAAGATAGTGTCGGTCAAGAGGCATCAACAACGGTAACCTTAGTTATTGCTAATACTCCGCCAACTACAGCAACAGATATTGCTCAAACAGAGCAAAGTAGTGCTGTAGATATCAATATTTTAGCCAATGATGTTTCTGTTGGTGGTCATGAACTAACCATTACCAGTACTTCTGTTCCTAGCAACGGCACCATTGCACATGACGGTAAATTATTAACTTATACGCCAACAGCTGGCTTTGTCGGCGAAGACTCGTTTATTTATATTGTTGAAGACTCTTTTGGCGACGAATCCACTGCCACAGTGATGGTTAAGATAATTAATGTGTTACCAGTAACTATTAGTGATTTACAAGAGATTTTGCAAAACGAAGCAATTACTATTGATGTGCTGGCTAACGATAGTGATGTTTTGGGTGACAGCTTAATTTTGACTGTTCTTTCAGGTGTATTGCACGGTGAAGCTCGTATTGAAGCAAATAAAATCGTCTATACCCCAGTGTTAGGCTACGCTGGTAATGAAACAATTACCTACACAGTAACGGATAATCATAACGGCCAAAGCCAACAAAATTTAACCATCACAGTTCTCAACGTAAAACCTGTTGCTAATGACGACATTGCTTATGTTGAGAAAGGGTCAAGTATCGCCATTGATGTACTGAGTAACGACCATGATGTAATTAATGACGAATTAACGATTCAGTCAGTATCAGCGCCACAATATGGCAGCGTTGAAATTGTTGAGGGTAAAATAGTCTATCAAGCCAATGCCGATTATATTGGCATTGATGTTTTTGGTTATACTTTAGTTGATAGCCATGGTGAATCAGATTCTGGCTTTATTACTGTTACCAGTTACACCCCCGGCGCACTAGCTGGAAAGCTTATTGGTTACGAGAAGGCAGGCCTACAGGTTACAATAAAAGTAGACGATCATGAAATTACAACAGTTACTGATGAGCAGGGTAATTATTTTGCCGAATTAGAGGGAGCCCTTACACCCGAAGGGCTAGTGATTGTTTATGTTAATGATGCCGCCAGTAATTACCATTTACGTGCTTATTTAGGCGGCGGTGCTACTTTATTAGCGGCAATGACAGATGATGGAATTATACACAAAAACATTAGCGACTTAACTACCGCTGAATATGAATTAATTGAACGAGTACGTAATGGTAGTGAAGCAACAACAGCTATAGAGCTATCTACAGCACAGTTCGATGCGGATAATTTCTATCAATTACAAATGACAATTGCAATACAGCTGATAAATGCCGCAAATGGTTTAAACCTGCCAGCAGGTTTTGCATCAGTTAACGACTTTATTAAATCAACCAATGAAATGAGTAAACAGCTAAGTTATTGGCGTGAAAATAATAACGCTAGCTACCATCAAGCTTTTACTTCATTAACTGAAAATTCAGAACTATCGCGTTATCCTGAAAGATTAGATGATAGTGAATCTTTTTTGAGGGAGTCTGCTGGCTTCTTTGGGTTGAACTTCAGCCTTGGTTATACCTCTTTTTTAACACTGTCATCAAGTACTAATTCATACCTTTCTTATTTGCAGGAGCTGCTTTTAGGCTCACATCAAAAGCAAGCGAATTCCCTAAGAGTAAGTCTTGATACTGCAATGGAACACGATGATTATCGGTATACTTATTGCGGGATATTGCCGACCAGAGAATTTCAATATTTTAAAACTGCCGCGGTAGAATATACATGGATATACTCAACACCTTTGTATGATGTTTATTTACAAAAAATAGAAACGGCGAATGAGCTAGATTTTAATTGTTTTCCACTGGGTAATGTACTTTACAATGCGGTTCGTCATTATCATCTTCAGCCGTTAATAATTGAAAGTGAAAAACTATATCTAAATAAGTTAACCATCAATAATGAAGGCGAAGAGACTCAATCTTATTCTACGCAATTAGCGGACTTAACGTTAAATAATGATAATAGTTTTGTTGATACAGGCAAAGGTGAATTAACAGGCTCGTGGACAAACAATAACGGTATATTACAGCTAAATTATAGCGACGGTAGTATACATAAATTTTATAACGTTCTTAATCACGGGCAAGTTAGCCAAGTATTAACAACCTATAGTAAAAATGGTCAAATAAAGGCTTCTGAGGCATCATATATTTTAGAAAATAAGCCTTACACTCTACAACAAAATATTGAAGTATTATCGTATGAACTATCACCTACGCTTGATGCAGAGATGAATTCAAAGAGCCGTTGGTTATTTATGGATGACAATACGGCGCAAAAGCAAACATTAACTGATGGAGAATGGAGTGGAAGCTTTATCTATAGTTGGTATCGTGATGGCAATACCTATGTTGTTGAGTCTTATAAGCTAGACGAAATATGGGTTGACCCTTGTGATATTAGCTTGCCCAACTGTTACATAGCATATCGTGATTCATTTGAAATACTTGGTGAACATGGGGATGTTTATCAAGTAAAACGAAGGAGGCTACGGTTGAATTTAGCGGGCGAGAGCACAATGGATGAAACAAAAATTATTTTAATGACCTCTGTTCCTAAGTAACTTGTTTTAGTGGTTAAGAATGGCTGCTGGCGCATTTGGGGATGTTGGTTTATTCTTTCTCATTAGTGCTTGGAAGCCTGAAAAATATAAAAATACAATTCCTTTATTAGGCTGGCTAAGTTTATTTGAAGGATGTGACTTACTGTATTATGGCTTATTGCTCGATCTGGATTTTTTCCTTTTGTAGTAAATGTTTCTATTGGTTTAATTCCGAGTGTTATTATTTTAGCGCTTAAAAATACATTAGATTAAATGGACTTCATGAAACTTAAATAGCCTATTGTGTTGTATTAAACAAATGCATCGTTATATTAATGATTATTGAAAACCTTTTATTTCCTCTGTTGAGATGTGCCCGTGAGCCAAAAACATATTTTAGTTATTGAAGATGAGCCTAGTATTGCAGATAACATCACCTACGCGCTTAAATTTGAAGGATTTGATCATACTTGGGTGACTCTTGGTTATGAGGGGATTGAACTATTAAACAAAGGGCTATTTGATTTAGTGATTCTGGATGTTGGATTACCCGATATAAATGGTTTTGAAGTATGTAAACGTATTCGAGAGTCGTCTAATATCCCAATTATTTTCTTAACCGCCAGAGGTGAAGAAATAGATAGAGTTGTGGGGTTGGAAATAGGTGGTGATGATTATGTTGTCAAGCCGTTTAGCCCAAGAGAGTTAGTGGCAAGGGTAAAAGTTATATTAAGGCGTAGCCAAAATTCTCAAAGCTTTATCGCCCAAGTTTCACAAAGTTTTCGCATTGACGAAGAAAAATATCAGATTAATTATTGTGGCCAAACTCTTGATTTAACCACGTATGAATTTGGACTATTAAAAATGTTAATAAGTCAGCCAGAGCGCGTATTTACCAGAGAGCAACTCATGAATGGCGTATGGTCCTCCCCAGAAGAAAGTTTTGACCGTGTTATCGACACCCACATAAAAACTATTCGTGTAAAACTTAGAGCAGTTAACAGTAATGACCATTCTATAACCACTCATAGAGGCATTGGTTACAGTGCCAAACTAATTTAAGTATAAAATTATGAGTTTAAACCTTCGGATTTTTATAGCCTATTTCTTCATTGTTGTTGTTGCGAGTATTGTTTTCTTGAATGTTTTTATGTCTGAATTAAAACCTGGCGTGAGACAGTCTTCAGAAGTTAGCCTTGTGGACACCTCAAATATTTTGGCTGAATTAGTAGCACCAGAATTTAATGATAATCCAGATCAGCTACCAAACTTTGCTAGTGCTGTTGAACGTTTTTTACATAGGGCATATCAAGCGGATATTTTTTCTATTAATAAAAAATCAAGTGCTATTAGGGTATATATCACTGATGAAAAAGGTATTATTCGCTTTGATTCATCTGGTAGGGATATAGGCGCTGATTATTCTCAGTGGAATGATGTTTATCTAACTTTGCGTGGTAAGTACGGTGCAAGAAGTACCAAGTCAGATCCAGATGACGAATTAAGTACCGTTATGCATGTAGCAGCTCCAATAAAGTCAGGAAATGAAATTGTCGGAGTTCTTACTGTAGCTAAACCTAATTTTTCAGTTCAACCATTCATTGATATGGCATATAAGAAAATTATCGAGCGAGGTTTATTACTTGTCATTGCATCTTTAGCTATTGCTTTGACTATTTCCTTTTTATTAACTCGTTCTATACGAAAATTGGTTCAGTATGCTGATAACATCAGTCATGGGAAGAAAGTTAGTATTCCTAATGTGCATGAAACTGAACTAGCTAATCTCGCATCGTCAATTGATAATATGAGAATAGAGTTGGAAGGAAAGGATTACGTTGAAAAATATGTGTATGCCCTTACTCACGAACTAAAGAGCCCTGTATCCGCTATTAAGGGGGCGAGTGAGATACTTAATCCATTGATGTCAGAAAAAGATCAAAATAAATTTATTGGTAATATTCAGCTTGAAGTTCACCGTATTGATGACATGATTAATCGTTTACTATCATTAGTCACCGTTGAAAAGCAGGAGGCACTTACTGAAGTTGAAAGATTGGATCTAATAGTAGTCATTGAGCAAGTTATTCAAACTAAAGCATCACAATTAGTTAAATTAGGGATAGTGGTTGAACAAAATACCCCGCAAGAATTGTTTGTTTATGGTGATATCTTTTTGTTGTCTCATGCCTTAGATAACCTCTTGCAAAACGCTATTGATTTTAGCGCTAAAAATAGCAGTATCACTGTAACTGTTATAATTTCAGAACAAATAAAAATAACAATTGAAGATCAAGGCTGTGGTATTCCAGAATATGCACTAGCTAAAATATTTGATCGGTTTTACTCCTTAGCTCGACCCTCTTCGCGGAAAAAAAGTACGGGGCTGGGATTGTGTTTTGTGAAACAAATAGCCGAATTACATGAAGGGACTATTCAACTAGAAAATAATCAGGGTCTTGGTGTTAAAGCTTCTTTAATCTTACCTCTATTGAAATAAGGTCATCTTTCTTATATTGCTTCACTTTTGAAATTATTTCACCACCACACATAAACAACATATTCAGCACATATATGAACCTTATCCTATAGAAAAATACATAGGAGAAGTGTCATGCAAAAAGAACTAGCAATTAAACTTGGAGTGATAGGATTTATAGCGATGATATTAATGATCCCGTTACAGATGATTACGGGAAAAATAGCAGAGAGGTCTGCATTTCAAGAAGATGCAAAGCAGAGTGTTAGTCGTAGCTGGACCGCAAGTCAGAGTGTACTAGGTGCATTAATTGTAATTCCATATGAAATTCACCGTGAAATAACAATTACAGACAACTATACAAAGGAAGAGTTTCCGAAAATTAAAAAGACGCTACATCACAAATTTATCATTCCTGAAAAGTTTACTATCCAGGCTAATATTAAAAACAGCGTTAGGCATAAAGGGATTTATAACGTTCCTGTTTACACATCAAATATTGATATTCAGGGTTACATTAATAGTAAAGATATATCTGAACAGCTGAATTTGATAAAAGCAGAAGGTAGTAAAGTTGTTATTAAGAAAGCTTTTTTTTCAATTACTCTTTCAGATCCTAGGGGGATAAATAGCATACCAACATTAAAATGGCAGGATAAAGACGTAGCTTTCAACCCAGGTAGTAGACTGGCTAAAAATGTTAATGGTTTACACGCGATTTTGCCCAAAATTGATATTGAAAAAGCTAACAAGATCCACTTTTCATATCAGTTAGAATTGCGAGGAATGGAGCAACTGTCTTTTATTCCTATAGGTATTGAAACAAAGTTAAATGTTCAATCTACATGGCCTCATCCACAATTTGTCGGTTCATTTTTACCAACAGAAAGCCAAATTGATGATAGTGGTTATAAAGCTGGCTGGAAGGTAACATCGTTTGCTAGCAATATTTCCGACAAAGTTGAGCGCTGTGAAAAGGGCGATTGTATTAGCTTATTCAGAGAGGACATAGGAATTAAGCATATTGAACCAGTCGATGTATATTTACAATCCGAGCGTACTGTTAAATACGGGATGTTGTTTATTGGTCTAAGTTTTATCACCTTTTTCATTTTTGAAATATTAATGAAGCTAGCAATTCATCCAATTCAATATTGCTTAGTCGGTTTTGCTAATGCAATATTTTATTTACTACTTATTTCATTGTCAGAAAATATAGCATTTGGACTAGCCTACTTGATAGCAAGTTTATGTTGTTCAGGTCTATTGTTACTTTATCTTAAACCTGTTCTTAAACAAGGCAAATATGCTTATGCCTTTTCCGGTGTTTTGTCAGTTCTTTATGGGGTGCTTTATATTATCATCAGCATGGAAGACCTAGCATTAGTTATGGGATCATTCTTAACATTTTCAGCACTTGCCATTGTTATGTTTACTACCAGAAATATTAATTGGTATGAGGTTGGTGATGACTTGTCTTCCAAATCAAATCATACAGATATAGCAGCTAATGAGTAAATTCGGATGAAGCGAATCATGCCAGCACTACTCGGATTTGCTTTCATATGCTGGATTGTCGTTCAAGCAAACAAAGGGAGTAGCAATATATTTTTTGATATTGTTGCTCTACTTCCTCTTGGTGATAAAGTAGGTCACATGTTGCTTTTTGGTATGTTAAGTACTTTAACAATCATTGCTTTTAAAGGCAGACAAGTTCGAATTAATGACTATAAGGTGCCTATGGGAGCAATGATAGTCTTGGCATTTGCCTTAATAGAAGAGTTGAGCCAAATATTTTTTATGCATAGAACTTTTGATTTGATGGATGTTGCAGCTGATATCCTAGGTATTATGATTTCGGTGCTTATTTTTAAAAAATTGCAATTAAAACCATAACAACATTTAGCTAAATTATTTAATTGATTATCTATATAAAGTCACTTGATTGTGACTTTGAGTTTACGAATAAAATAACGAATGACCTGAAGCTATTGAAATTTATCGATCACTAGATAAAGGTAATCAGTTAAACCCATTTGTTTCTTCGGGCTACAGCCATAATTAAAACCTCTCGACTTGGTTGATTATTGAACCCTAGTAGAGAGGTATAAATATATTAGTTAACGGTGTGTTTATTCGTTGATTTCTTTGTTGATGGTATGGTCCATGTTTTTGTTAGGACTAATATCTGTATTAACAAACTGGCTAGCGACTAGCGAGATTAATGCAAAACCTGCTCCGGCATAAAACACCAGTGATTTATCATAGAGCCAAATTAAACCAAAACTTGCCGGAATAACAACGGCGGCAATATGATTAATACTGAAACTAACGCCGGCACTTGAGGCAATATCTTTTGGATCGGCTATTTTTTGAAAGTAGGTCTTTAAGGCAATGGCCATAGCAAAAAACAAGTGGTCAATCACATAGAGCACAGCAGCAATATTGGCTGACTCCACCAGCGCATAACCAATAAATACGGTAATCAAACCAAGATACTCTAATGTTAGCGCTTTGCGTTCACCTACTTTGGCTATCCAAACCCCTATTTTAGGGGCTAAAAAGAAATTGATAACATGATTAATCATATACAACAGGGTAATTTGCTGCACGCTATAGCCAAATTTTTCAACCATTAAAAAGCCGGCAAAAACAACAAAAATTTGTCTGCGAGCCCCTGCTAAAAAGGTAAGAAAGTAGTATAAGCCGTAGCGTTTTCGTAAAATTATCTTTTTATGTTGAGTATGTTCAACGGTAAATTTCGGCATAACAAACGCCAACCACAATGTTAGCACTAGCCCTACAAGGCCAAAAAACAAATACATTAGTTGATAGCTGGCAGAAAACACACTGAAACCTAACCAAATAAAGGCATAACAAGTGAGTGATGCTGCCGATTTAATCGACATCAACTTACCTAACTTCCCTGGCGCTTCTTCTTTATTAAACCACTGTAGGCTTAAAGAAGTATTAATGGTTTCATAATAATGAAAACCAATAGACATCAGTACCGTTGTAGCATAAAGGCCATAAATACTGGGAAATAAACCGGTAATCGCTACGCCAATTGATAAAATACACAGCGATATTAATGCAAAGGTTTGCTCAGTAAAAACCAGCAAAACAAAAATTGCGGTGAAAGCCAAAAATCCGGGGATTTCTCGTAAAGATTGTAATATGCCAATTTCAGCACCGGTAAATGCAGCTTGCTCTATAACAAAATTATTGAGCATTGCCATCCAGCCGGCAAAAGTAGCAGACATAACAATGCTGGCAATAGCTAAAAAAACAAAAGGTGTATGCCATTTCTTGCCTAGAGCCTGAGATTGTTGCGTGAGTTGTGTTGTTGTCGTCTTTTCCATACTGCTCCCGTAAAACTGAATAAGTAGCTAACCATGACGTTTTTTATGATAACCATTCAGCTTGTTTAGCTATGATGGGCAGTATATGATGATTTCATCGCGACCAATAGAGACAATTGTGACAGTTAATTTATCAAATCAGACAAGTTTAAAGTGGCACCAACAACCACCACTTCGAACTTACTCAAGCTTACCTCGGTCAGTATCTCCTATTTCAGGGGAGTTTAAAGCCATGACTGAAATTCCTAACCACTCTCATTCATGGTCACAGCTGGCCTATTCTTGTAAAGGCATAATGCACATTGTAACGGATGCCGGTACCTTTGTTATACCACCTGAACAGGCGCTGTGGTTACCGCCTAATATCTGCCATCAACATTTTTGCAAAAATGAAGTGAGTTACCGCAGTTTGCATATAGACCCAGTATTAAGTGAAATATTAGGTGATAAAGTGCGACCTTTAACAATTGATCCGTTACTGAGGTCTCTGATATTGGAAATTACCAGCTGGTCTAAAGACTATCAAGAAACAGTACAAACCAAACGTCTTATTCAAGTATTAATAGACAGATTGGCAGTGGCGCAAAGTAATGAACTCTTTATGCCGACCATAAACGATAAAAGGTTATTACCCATTATTGAAAAACTTAATCACCAACCAGCCAACAAACTCACTATAGAGCAATGGGCTTTGAAAGTTGGCGCTTCCAGTCGTACCTTAAATCGATTATTTAATAAACATTACGGTATGGGATTTAGCCGTTGGAAGCAGAAACTTAGAATACTCAAATCATTAGAAATGCTAAATACCAATGCCCAGCTTGTTGATATAGCGTTTGAGCTGGGTTATGAATCTACTTCGGCTTTTATTACTGGCTTTAAAAAGCAATTGGGCTGTTCACCGAAAAAGTATCTGGTAAATTAGCCGTGGTTAATAACCCGTGCTTAAATTTTAGTAGCGCTGTAGTTGTTTTTATAATGAAGTACTTTTTATAATAAAGTTAGTTAGTTTTTTCTAGAGAGGAATGGGGAATCATGTCGCGTATTATCTTAGTTATTACCTTGGCTATTGGTTTAATTTGCTCTGTAGCTCTTAATTTTTACTTGGTTATACAATTAAACATTGGCATAAATCTCGGCACAATTGAAAGTGAATTTAAGCAACTATCCGCGTATTTAAACAACGACAAAAGCAAAGTCCAATCCCGAAACCTGAGCCGAAACCAAAGCCAAGACCAAAGCCAAGACCAATATAGTGACAACGATAACTCTGGTTACAGCAATAGTGGTAGCGAATATGTCACCAAAAGCGCCGAACAACTAGTTAATAGCATCAAAAAAGCCATTACTGACAAAGACTACTTTATTGCCGGTGACTTAATTAATGCCCTAGCGAATGATTTTAAAGCCGATTATCAAGAAAAGTACCAAAGAGAGTATCGATCAGAGCACAGCCCTGAGTTAGCCAATGTAAAGCGCTTTTGGTTGAAGGCAACCAAGACCTTAATTGGGCAAAAACACTATAGCCATGCTGAAAACTCGATTAGTGCCTATTTAGCCTTTCGGTCAGACGATAGCGATTTTTTGTATCAACAAGTTGATTTATATTGGCAGCAGCAACTGCCTTTACTGGCGATTAAAAGAGCCTACGAAGTGCAATACCACGTATATAATGAAGCTGAAAACCGCAGTGCAATTAACTTCGCCAGAGAGCTTGTTCAACAACAGGTTGAAACTTTAATAACTAATGAACACTGGTTAGAGCTTAGCGACTTAGTTGAAGAGGTTCAGGTGTTTGACTCACAATACCTCAACCTACAATGGCTGTTTGCACGTGCACAATACCAGTTAGGTGAATTTGACTATGCGCTCAATGCTATACAGCCTTTGTTAGATGAGCCTAATTATAAAATAAAAGCGCGGCTGCTATTAGCCGATATTGAAGCCGCACTAAGAAGCCCACAAAGCATTCCGCTAAATCGCCAAGGTGAACATTTTATAGTACAAGGGCTAATTAATGACAGCTATAACGTATCGTTAATGATAGACACAGGTGCAAGTATCTCATTATTGTCTGAGCCAGCCTTTAACGCCTTAAGCCAGTACTCAGACGTGGTGTATATTAAAGACTTAAGCCTTAATACTGCTGGCGGGCAGGTAACTGCTAGTATCTACCAAGTTGCCGAATTTGACATACAAGGTTATATCATTAACGACTTTGCTTTTGCGGTAAGTCCCTTTGTTAGTGAAAATAATGATGGTTTGTTAGGAATGAACTTTTTACGAGCTTTTGACTTTCATATTGACCAGAAGAACAGTGTATTAATTTTGAAAAATAAGTAGAGCCGGCAATAAACACGGTAAAATTAGCTAATATAAGCATGTTCTATGTTACAACTCTCAAAAAACTAAAATTGCCAGTAGTGATTTACTGCCACATTTATCTATTAATGGCTGTGTTTAGTCAATTTGATCTAAGTTCGAATATTACTATGGTCTTTTACGTATCGACAAACCCCGGATAATCAACTAAATCAACAGGTAATGTAGGGTGTCAGATTAATTTACAGGTTTACATTTTCTAAAACCAAAAAACACCCACCCCGTTGAATATACTGTATATTTTATACTTGGTTCGCTTTTTGCTTATAGCGCTGTTAGACGATTAGATTAATAACTTCTAATTTTACAATAGCCTACCAAACTTAATGGCAGGTATTTACAGGGATATAAAATGAAACTTAAGTTTTCAAATGCTACTTTAGCCGGTTTAATACTATCTGCTACTTGTTTAGTAAATGTTGCTAATGCAGGAATAATTGTTACTCAAGAAAGTGACGCGAATATATTGGTTGATAATATTTTAGGCTCAGGTATTACATCTTCAAATATATCTATACTGGGTGCTGATAATGCTTTTGGTACATTTACTGGTGGCATCAGCGCAGGTATAGGCATTGAAAGTGGTATTATGCTTTCAACGGGTAATGTTGTCGATGCAGTAGGGCCAAACAACTTAAATGGAACATCTACAGATCATGATACAGCTGGAAATGCAGCTCTAACTGCTTTAGGCGGTAATCCGACTTTTGATGCAGCAACACTAACGTTTGATTTTATCAGTGATGGCGGTGACATCTTTTTTAACTATGTATTTGCATCAGAAGAATATAATGAATACGTATACGAAGACGTAAATGATGTTTTTGCATTTTTTTTAGATGGCTCAAATATAGCGTTAATTCCGGGTACTGATACAGCCGTTTCTATCGATACCGTCAATGGAGGTAATCCTTTTGGTACTAACGCTCTGAATTCAGAGTATTTTAATAATAATTCTTTAGAAGAAGGGCCGTTCTTCGATATAGAATATGACGGTTTCACTAATGTTTTCCAAGCTTCATTTTTAGGTTTAAGTGCAGGTCAACACAGTATTTCACTTCAAATCGCTGACGGTGGCGACGGCGTTTTCGATTCAACCGTATTTATCGAAGCAAGTAGCTTTAGTGATGACTCAGTGGGCGTTCCAGAACCATCTACTCTTGCTATTTTTGCATTAGGTATCTTTGGTTTAGCATCTCGTCGGTCGAAGAAAGAATCTTAATCTATTCCTTCACTGTGTGACATTAAAAATACATCAATTGTAATGATTGATGTTTTTTTGTTTTCTATTCTATATAACAACTAATAATGAATATGCCTGTCGTCTACTGTGTGTGCTATATAGTATTCTCAGTTTGAATAAACCTATAATCAGGAGGTTTAGATCATGTCTCTACTTCATACGAATATTGTTTAAACAAAATGCGCCTTCATATCCTCTAAAGCCAATTTAATAACTTACTTTTTTAAGGTAATAGGCTTCACTCTTATAATACCTACGGTAACTGTTGCAGAAACCCCTGAGTCTATAATCATATGGGTGATATACCCTTTATCATTGCCTACTGCCCCAGTGTCAGTTCCCGCTGAAGTACCGATATCTCCAACTTTTGCAGCAGCTTCTGCCCCTGCATTGACAGACCAGATGCCATCAATGAAATCATTGAATACTTGTTCATCAGTAAAAATGATAACGGGTCTCACGCTTCTTGCGCCCCAACCTCCGCCAACATCAAAACGAACCATTTGGATGTATTGTCTTTGTTGGTTCTTATTGTTAATAGCTACACCATAGCCAGCACCAGCACCCACCACTGGTATCTTAGTGATTTTGTTATTCATAATGGCATAGCCAACAGCACTCTTTATTTGTGCCCTAGCTTCTGGGTTTTGCTGATAAAGGTCTGCTAACGTGTTTTCAATCAATTCATCGATGGTTTGTATTTGCTCTATTTTCGTTTCACCTGGTATCGTTGAGCAAGCTGTTAAGCCAAAAATTGCCACTACCAAAACGAAGGTGACTAACCTGAGTTTTTTAAACATGATATTCATCCTATTACATAAATTTTAATGTTATTTTAGTATAACTTTCACAAAACCACCCATTACCCAGAGACATCCATTACTCGAGATATAAATAGTCAATTAACGGTGGGTGTCTTCGTTAATTCCTTTCAATTTCTTGTAAAACAAATGATGTGATCATTCTCATTATTTCATCTGAATTATTATCGTTACCTGATAAATTCCGAGGATTCGCTGTTGTAACAATAGTTACTGATAAAGATGGAATGTTAATAATATATTGCCCGCCAAAACCAGCTGCTCTATAAGCTTTAACCCCATTTAAAGTCCATTTTTTCCATAGATATCCATAAGTATCTTTTGATGAAATTTTACTTAACGGGTGATCGCCTTTAATTGACTGTTTAATCCACTTTTTGCTAACAATTTGTTTGCCTTTAAACTGTCCACCATTCAAATATAAAGTACCTATTTGCAACATTTCTCTTGGTGTCATAAACATGTCAGACCCACCCATATAGGTCCCATCAGGAAATTTTCGCCAGGTAACGCCTTTAATATTTAGAGGATGAAATAGGAATTGATTGGCAAAATCTAATACATCCATCTTGGTAACTTTAGCAAGAATAGCTGTTAGTAGGTGTGTTTGAGGAGTTGAATAAGCGTACCGTTCGCCCGGTGAATAGTTTAAAGGCAGCGCCAATATAGCTTTCACCGTATCTTGTGAATCCCAAATAGGGTTTTGTCCTTCTAGGTAAAAAGCCATTTCATTATAGTTGAATCCCGCACGCATACTTAATAAGTGCCTAACAGTGATGTCTTTCAATCGACTGTCCATTTTTGGCGTCACATATCCTGGCAATATATCGACAACTTTATCGTCTAGACTGTTGAGATACTTTTTCTCTAAAGCTATGCCTACCAGCATTGAAATAATAGATTTACTAACGGACTTTATATTGGCGACATAATTTTCATCAAGATCATTAAAATAATGCTCTGTAACTAGATAGCCTTTTTCATACACCAGCAGGGAATTTAGAAAAGGAAGTTGATTTGATATTTTTATTAATCGTGTTGATTTTTCATTATCTATTGCATCAATTGAGGAAATATACTGTGCTAGCTCTTCGTTTACCGGTCTACTGGAATATGCTGAAGGGGAAACTCTAGGAGCTTTTTTGATCCGTTTGAGCTTTACCTTACTAACACGGTCAGACCAAGTGAACTTTGCATCAATGATCTTTCCTCCTGACTTTAGAACCCCCTCTAACTTTGCGCCAATTGTGGAGAAATTTAATAACACATGATTTGAATCTACTGTAATTGAAGCAGGGATTTCCATCCAACCATCATCAGGTGAATCCATAAATGCTATCAATTTAAAATTTTTATCGCGCTTAATTGTTACTACTAATCGCTTATTTTCCCCTTGATCTTTAATTGATGTTTGCCATATTCCTTCAATAAGTATATTTGCTTGGCTAGCAACAGATATAAATGAACAAAACAACAAACTGTATAGTTGAGTGAGTATTATTTTCATGAAATTCTCTTTCAAAGTTTACATTATAACTAGCAGCGTAATACCTTAGACACGACACATTTACACGGATGTGACGTTATACAGCACTCACTCAATCAGAGGTTTTCTACCTCATTGTGGTTTAAATTTATATTAGTAACTCTTAGGATTAAACGAGCTCTATCATTTCAGGTTTACGCAAGAAGTACACCGCGAGAATGATAAGATAAACTGGGAAGATGAATATGACTGCGAAGTTAAAAATGATGCTGAGTTCGAAGATCCCTTGGATTAAGGAAACGATAGCAATGGCTTTTAAAAGGTTGGGTAGCATATCAAAGTGACGAAGTAGAATGATGCCAATCGTAATATCGACCAAACCAAAGATAATCATAGAACCGATACTAATGGTATAGGTCAGACTCATACGTAGCTCGTTTGAGTCTGCACTTGCTGGCCATACATCTAATAAGAATAGACCTAAAAAGAACACCATTGAAGTACTAATCATCAGCCATAATAAAACATCGATGCTTTTGAAATTAAGTTGATCGTGCAAAATACGTTTGAAGCAATAATAAATATAAATAGAAAGCAGTCCTATACTGAGAAAAACCCAACTAGAAAAGCTTAATTGACCCATAGTGGAAAAGTAACTTTCATTGTCATTGTATGTGCCCAAGATTATTTCTTGAATCCAGTAAATAGGGAACAATACAGCAAGTAAAATTGCAGTAACTCCCGGTAGTAAGTAGTTATTATTTTTCATAAGTGCTTCTCCAACAACATTCTAATTTTAGGGTTTGAAATAAATGGTTTTATTCTGGAACATATTCCAAAATATCGCCAGGCTGACAATTAAGCTCTTGGCAAATTGAAGCAAGGGTGGAAAAACGTATCGCTTTAACCTTGCCTGTTTTTAAAAGTGATAAATTGGTCATCGAAATGCCAATTCGTTGGGATAATTCTTTGAGAGAAATTTTATTTTTAGCCATCTCAATGTCGAGATGTATTTTTATTTGTATATTCATGAGGCAAGAATAGAACGATTATTTACGTTTTACAAGGATTGTTTTATGTTAATCGTAAATGATTGCGGTTTTGGTCACTTTAAAATGATGAGTTAGATCACTTTGAAATATGACATATACGGCTAAAACCCTAACTTATAGAGAGCTAGGCTAGAAATAATCTTAACTCAGAAAAGATGCAGGCAATCAAAGAAATTTATCGTTATTTCCTATAAAAGACCGAATCATTACACCTACATTGTCACAATTAGTTGTAAAGCTAATATGCGCCGAAAGCCGCCATGGAATGATTAAATTTATGTGTCCTGTATTATCGGAAAGTTGACGTTTAACAAAATAAAAATAACAAAGACACCCACCGTTAATTTTAATTAAACTAACTTGTTTCTTCGGGCTACAACCTTAATAAAAGCCTTTCGACTTGCTTGATTATTTAGCGATTGTAGTCAGATATAAAGAGATCAATTAACGGTGGGTGTATTCTTTTTTTCTTTCTTCAACAACCTTTTTAATTTTATTACGTATTAATTAACAACTAAGATAATAAGAAGGTAATAAAATGCATTGGTTAAAAGATAAAGCAATTAAATTAAAGAGCATTGTTACATGCTCTTTTTTAGTGGTGGTATGTTTATTGACCGCAAGCTCATTTGCGCAGACAACACTATTATTGAGCAACGCTCATGTTGTTGACCCAACAACACAAAAAATTGAGCTTCAACACATATTGATTAAACAAGGTCGTATTGTTGATAGGTTGCAGAGCATTCCAAGTAACTTCCAAGGTCAGATTATTGATGTTAAAGGCCAGTGGGTAATTCCAGGTTTAAATGAATTGCATACTCATTCATTTGGTAATAGGGGTCCAGGTGGAGCGCACAATTTTATCGGTACTGATGGCACTGCAAAATTAATGCTAAGTGCGGGGGTCACTTCTTTATTAGACTTGTTTGGCAATGAAGAGCAATTGTTTGAACATCGTAAACAGCAACAGAATGGTAAAATTTTAGGCGCCGATATTTTCACCAGTTTGTCATGTTTAACTGCCACGAAAGGTCATTGTACTGAATATGGCGTAGCTACTCGTGTTATGGATTCACCAAAACAAGCAATTGATGTCGTTAATGCCTTAGCAAAAAAATCGCCCAATGTTATTAAAATCGTTTATGACCAGCATGGAGGACGACCTTCAATTGACAAAGCAACTTTAAGGGCGGCAATTGATACGGCGAAAAAACATCAAATAAAAACCATTATCCATATAAGTTCTGTTGATGATATGCGTGACGCTATTCACGCCGGAGCCAGTGCTTTGACGCACCTCCCTGATGATCAAGAAATACCAGTCAAACTTGCTGAGTTAATGGCAAAACATAAGGTGGTAAGCATTCCTACTTTATCTGTGAATACAGACTTGGTGGAGTTCATCAAAAACCCTGAAATATTAGCTACACCGCTAGCTATTAAAGTAGCCAGTGAACAAATAAGAGCAAGTTATACGCTAGAGAATATTAAGTGGACACAAAAACAACTTGATCAATTGCACTCACGTAATCAGCATTATTATCGTTCAATGAAAACCTTAATCGATGCCGGCGTAACAATTCTTACCGGCTCTGATTCAGGAAATTACGGTACTATTCAGGGCTACTCGGTACATAGAGAAATGATTAAATTGGTTCAGTCAGGTATGAGCACATGGCAAGCTTTAGCTGCATCGACCACTGATGCTGGACAATTTCTTGGTAAAAGCTATGGCGTTAATATCGGTGATGAAGCAAACTTAGTCGTGCTGACAGCTTCACCTATTGAAGATATTACTAATAGCCAGAAAATTGCAATGGTGATACATCATGGAAAAGTCATAGAATAAATATCAATCGGGCATGGTCTACTTGTTTAGATATGACTATAAACGTCAGTTGCTTTTTCTAACACTAGCTTCGGATCATTATCTAAATGTTAGGTATTTGATGGCCCTTATTCAATGTCAAAAACATAACAATATTTCGCTAAATCATCGAAACTTATCGACTTAATTGATTTTAAACTAATTTATTTAACCCGAGTAGAGGGAGAAAAGTGACCATTAGAAGTCAGACTATGTATTCGTGGATTTAAAAAGAAGGCAACTCTAAAAGGCTGAATTTACTGAGTGAACTTAGATTACTCAATGCTAATTAATGTGACCCAGAGAAATCCCCTGAGTCATCTATCTTTTGCTTTTTAGCTATAAAAGTAATCAGTTTCAGTTTGTCACGACGAAGTTCAACCCAGCATCGGCACCAACTACCAGATTTAAAGTCGTCTTATCGACATTAAAGGATTGAATTTCTACTAAAGTGGCAAAAAATTCTTGTTCTTGTTGCATGATACTTTCTGGTTCATTACACCACATTTCAGTATGGCTGACATTCGAGACTGTTATGGTGTTACTCGCTTCGTCTAGTACAAAACTGGCTGTGTAGATGTTGCAGCCACCACTGCCATTAATACTCATATTAGCCATATCAATCGACAAAGAAACATGAGTATTTTTAATGACGGGTTGTGGACCGGCTATATTATCAAATGATTCCAGAGTCCAAACTAGATCGTTGAAGACAGGTTGTTTGGCGACGAAGTTCAGCCCAGCATCGGCGCCAACTACCAGATTTAAAGTCGTCTTATCGAAAGTAAATGATTGAATTTGCATTAAAGTGGCAAAGAATTCTTGTTCTTGTTCCATGGTGTTTTCTGGTTCATCACACCACATTTGAGTGCTGATGACATTTGACACTGTCATGGTGTTACTTGTTTTGTCTATTACGAAACTGGAAGTATAGATGTTGCAGCCACCACTACCATTAAGTCCCATATTCTCCATATCAACCGACAAAGAAATTTGAGTATTTTCAATCACTGGTTGTGGACCCGCAATATTATCAAATGATTCCAATAGCCAAACTACATCTTCAAGCGCCGGTTGATTGGCTACGAAGTTCAAGCCAGCATCGGCACCTACGGTCATATTTAAAGTCGATTTGTCGAAAGTAAAGAATCGAATTTGTCTTAGTGTGGCAAAAAACTCTTGCTCTTGTAGCATGATGTTTTCTGGTTCATCACACCACCTTTCAGTATTGATGATATTTAAAATTGTGATATCGCCGCTAACTTCGTCTAGTACGAATTCGGCAATGTAGCTATTGCAGCCCCCCATACCCTGTAGTTGCATATTTTCTATATCCATCGACAAGGAAATAATAGTGTTTTTTATCACTGGCTGCGGACCCGCTATATTATCAAATGATTCAAGAGTCCAAACCACATCGTGTAGATCCAACAAGGAATGCTGAGGATCTTCAATTGATTCTTCACTAGCAAGTTGGCATCCAGAAGTGATAGCCGCAGCGAACAAAATTAACAGCGAAATGGTAGGTTTTCTGATGGATACCTTAGTAAAAAGTGAAATTTCACCACAATATTTGTTTACTATATTTTTTAAATGAGTCATTAGTATTTCGTTATTGGTTTTAGATGTTTACTAATATAGCGAGTGAAAAAACACATTTATGTTATCATTTGTAATCAGCATAAACGCATTTACTTACATTTGTTTTACTAGCGTTGATTTATGATAATACACTGTGTTTTCAATGATAATACTCCGCTATAGTCCTCATTAAATTCTTTGTTTAAGAACATTCATTTATTGGTTAAATGTAATTTTATGTAATCGAGAGTGATTTTTTACTATTTCAATGTTAATTTAATCTCAAATAATCCCACGTCATTAGCTAGAAATAAAATTTGAAGCATTTAATTTGTTTATTATTCATTTTTTGCCATGCAGCACATGCTCAATGCGACATAACTTATGAGGATTGTGCTCCTGTTGGTGAGTGGGAGTTTTCCATTGCCTTAGGCGCAGGACTATTAACAAATCCACTAAACGGCGGCAAAGATATCCCGTTAATTGTCATCCCTAACTTTAGTTATTATGGTGAAAAACTATTTATAGATAATAACGCGATCGGTTATACATTGTATGAAAATTACACGATATCTTTTAGCGCAGTAAGCCAATTGAATCGTGAAAATTCTTTTTTTAATCGTTGGCACCCTAGCAATATTTTTATTAATACCCTGACGAAAACCATCGTCTTGGAATCTCTTATAGACAGTGAAAGTACCGACATTACCGAAGTCGAACTTGACGATATCGAAGAAAGAAAATGGGCAATAGATGCGGGTGTTCAGTTAAATTGGTTTTTCAATCGCCATAATCAACTAAAAGTGCTGTTCTTACATAATATCAACAATGTCTATAATGGCTATAATGGGCAAATAGAGTTTGACCACTTATTCATTGTTAATTTTATTCCTAATAACATTTTTGCTTTAACCGCAGGGGTAAATTGGCAAAGTAAAAAGCAAGTCGATTACTACTATGGTATTGATGCACAAGATAATGTGCCTGCTGAATTATATTATCAAGGAAGCGCGGCTTTTAACCCCTATTTAAAATTGAATAGCCACTATGTAATTAATCAAGATTGGTCATTCAAACTCATTCTAAAGAGAGAATGGCTAGGTAGTTCAGTTAAGAACAGCCCACTGGTAAAAGATGGTGTAATCGACACCTTATTTATTGGGGTCGAATATGCATTCTAAATTTTTGAAAATATTGTGTATTTTAATCAGCATCGCTTGTTTTAATCTAAGCCACGCAGAAACGGCCAATAGGGTTAAATTTTCTATAAAACCACTAGCGTGTAACGTCGATAAAATAGGGGATTCATGCGAAATGACCATTAAAATCAAATGGAGTTCACCTGTGCCAATCAATAGCTGCCTGTTTCAAGACAAATCAAAAACTATTTGTTGGCGTAATCGTTCGAAAGCTGATGAACGTATTGATATAAATATTAAAGATGACATGGAGTTTACTTTGATGAGTGAAAATAATGACATCTATGCGAAACAATTAGTCCGCATTAATACCAGCCAACCTAAAAATTACCGTCGACGTTTACGCTCTGATTGGAGTTTATTTTAATGCAGCATATTGTATTAGTTGAAGATGATGTACGTCTTGCCAGCCTAATTCAGAATTTTCTTCAATCAAACAATTTTAAAGTCAGCGTCTTACATAGTGGGGAAACTGCGCCAACTTTTATTATCGCCAAACAACCCGACCTTGTCATACTCGACATTATGCTGCCTAAACTAGATGGCTTTAGTATTTGCCGAAGAATAAAATCAAAATATACCAACCCTATTGTTTTTCTAACCGCTAAAGATAGTGATGTCGACCACGTGATGGGGTTAGAGATTGGTGCAGACGATTACATAATTAAACCTGTGGTTCCTCATGTGTTGTTGGCAAGAATTAACATGTTGCTAAGAAGAAACCAACCATTGAACAGCACCGAAATGAACGCAATTCACGTTGGACAACTACGGATAGACAAAAAATCTCGTCAAGTATATTTAAGGCAAGAGTTAATAGAGCTAACATCCCATGAATTTGAATTATTATGGTTGCTAGCAAGTAAAGCGGATGAGCCACAAACTCGTGAGTATATTCATCAGGAAATGATAGGTCGAGATTATGATGGTTTTGATCGAAGTGTTGATGTCAGGATTTCACGATTAAGAAAAAAATTAGCGGATAATAGCCAAACGCCATTTAAAATAATGACGGTTTGGGGAAAAGGTTACCTTTTTTGCTCATCAGCTTGGGATTAAAATGACCTTAAAAGAAAACACACTAATTATATCATGCAGTTTTAATAAGCCTTCAATATGATAAAACTATTTATTAGTTTATACCTCGCCGTTGTCATCGGTTTATTATCAATAAATTGTGGCTCAGAATTGTTGTGGTTATCGTTAAATGATGACAATAATCAATCAGATTTTCAGCACGTAGTTAAACTTGCTAAAGGGCTTCCTTCACTTATTCAAAATAAACCTGACCATATAAATCGTTTCATTCAAGACACTGGCTTGTTACTTTCAGTTATACAATTAGAAGATATTTCTTGGTTAAAAACGCAAGAACAAAAACTACTGCAAGGGGAGATCGTTATTAACTATAATAACGAGGATCAAGCTATGCTTTATGTGAAATCCCCAGAAAACAATACCGTCTATCAATTGCAGCTTTCTGAAAATAAATCAGTTAACAACAATGGCTTAAAGTATTTTATCTTAACCATTTCTTATTTGTTCTTAGCCGCTTTTATCGCCTTGTGGACTAGACCTATTTGGCGGGATTTATTGAAATTAAAGCAAATGGCCAATCATATTACTGCGGGGAATTTAGAAGTAGCTTGCACCATAAATAAACGCTCACCAACAGCCGTTGTTGTGCAAACTTTCCAAGACATGGCAAATCGAATTACTCGGCTATTGTCTGAGCAAACTCAATTGGTTAATGCGGTATCTCATGAATTAAGAACGCCATTATCTCGGTTACGGTTTTCTTTAGCGGTGATGAACAAAGAAAATGCAAAACAAGTTGAAGATATCACCCAAGATGTTCAGGAAATGGAAAGTTTAATCGAAGAAATGCTTAATTATTCACGCATAGAAACCCTTGAACAAGACAATAGCAAAACAAAGGTAAATATCAGTGAATTGTTATTTAATCAGGTAGAGAAACAACAACGTAGTACTAATCAAACGTTAAAACTGACAAATACCATTCAAATAGACTGTGTATGCAATGGACATTTAATCGAAAGAGCAATTCAAAACTTAATCACTAACGCCATCCGTTATTCTAAGCAAGTGGTTGAAATAACCTCTTTCATTAAAGACAATAAAGTAGTGATTTCAGTGAGTGATGATGGCAGTGGTATTGATGAGCAAGACAGTGAAAACATTTTTAAAGCCTTTACCCGGTTAGATAAAAGCAGAAACAAACATCAAGGCGGTTTTGGTTTGGGCTTAGCTATTGTAAAAAGAATAATGGATTGGCATAACGGCAGCTGTACCATTGAAAAATCCCCTCTGGGAGGTGCAAAGTTTAGTTTAATATTCAACATTGGTGATTTACAGCAGATTACTAATACCAATACTGATACTAAGGCGTAAAAACAACCAAGACACCCACCGTTAATTTCAACCATAACAACATTTCGATAAATTATTTAATTGTTGCCAAGCTCGCCAATTCCCATCTCAGCAATTCCACCATCAACTAGCAATAGTAGACCTCGACGCCAAACAGAAAATCAAAATCAAACTCAAGCTCAAGCTCAGTATGAATACACAAGGGCGGCTGTAGAAGATGAATTGATAACGTTAATATCATGACTTTATTATAATTTAGCTATAAAATAGCTTGTTCTATTAATTATAAAAACGTGAAAAAGTAATTTTCCAAAAGCCATGTTTAATTTAATCAATCATAAAATATCCACTTAATTAGTCGAGAGTAAAATATGTTAATACGTACAGGGTTCGTCAGTTTAGTTTGTACATTGATGTTTGGCTGCAACAGTACAAGCAACTCTGGTAGCTTGTATAGCGCCGAAGAAATTAATGCTCATTGGTTCACCATAAACCTTGAACGAGATGGGGTGCTAGTCACCGACTCGGGATTGCAGTACAAAGTTTTAGAGCGCAGTACGGGTTGCAAACCTGATCCTGATTATAAAGTTACTGTGCACTATAAAATGTTGTTAGCTAAAACAAAAAAAGTTATCGATAGTAGTTATCAACGTGGTAAATCCAGTAAGATGCAGCTATCTAAAGTGGTTAAAGGATGGGCTGAAGGCATACCTATGATGAGGGTTGGCGAAAGCTGGGAGCTTTATATACCACCTCATTTAGCGTATGGCAGCAAAGGTTTACCAGGATCCGTCGCACCCAATAGTGTACTTATCTCACAAATAACACTTATTGATGCACGTTGCCAGGACTAGTCTCTTACTCATGGGAAATTACCGCTGAGATAATCTGCACTTAAACGACATCTTCATTGCTAGCCCAGGGCTCATTCGCTGTACTTGAATTGAGCCTTGTTGCGCTAACATAAGTTCGCGAACTAAGGCTAGCCCGATGCCAGTTCCTTGGGTGGAACGAGTCAGTTCACTGCCGCCGCGATAGAACAAATCGAAAATTTTATTTTCTTGCTCTGCACTAATACCCTCACCATAATCTCGTATTTCCAACTGGAGTTGATCGCTGATTTTCGAATCGAACTTAAAAGTGAAGTCTATCTTCTGCCTACTTTTATCGTTGATTTTTTCCCGATCAAAAAACTTAATGGCGTTATCTGTAATGTTAATCACCACTTGAGAAAATGCATCGCTGTCCACTAAGATAGTGACCTTGTCAGGCTCTTCAAAAGGATGTGAAATAGTTAATTTAAAGTCACTACTATCAAACAATGAGCAGATCTTTGAGCGAATGATATCGGTTAAAATACTGAGCTTGGTGTATTGCAGGTTCACATTGTGCTCTGGTTGGCTCAAGGTGGCCAGTTGTAATATGTTGTCGATTAAACGCGACAAACGTTCACTTTCGCTGTGGATAAATTCGTAATATTCTAATTGATGTTCATCTGTCAGTACCGTGCCCGTTTTAAGCATCTCAGAGTACATGCGGATGGAAGTAAGCGGTGTTTTAAGCTCGTGACTCACCGACGATACAAAATTGAGCCGTTGCTCGGCCAGCTTGAGTTGTTGCACACCAATACGATAAAAACCATAGCAGCCCAATAATATCGCTGCCATTAAAATAGCCATCAGACTTACACTATAAATCGCCGTTGAGGAGAGTTGTAATGACGGCGTAAAATAAGACAAAGTATAGTTTTCAAATGGCCAATTTAATGGTTGGCTTCTAATTAGCAATTGAGTGTTTAGTTGAGCCAACTGTTTCGGTTGGGTGATGGTCACTTGATCTTGCTGATCGGGGCGAGAGAACAAGTAGTTCTGGTTATTATTTGGTTCAGTTAGTTGCAGCGCAAGGCTAATCGGGCTGTCGAATCGAGCGTACTTTGCGATAATCGTATTTAAGTAAGCCTCTCGATTAAGTACATAGCCCTGTAATTTAGTGTGCACGTTATTGGCCACAACGCGATAATAGATAAAGTAGCCCGGGACATCTGATAACATTTGAAACATTTTGTGTTTGTCGGCCAATTTATTGGCGATAAAACCTTGCAACTCGTTTGAACGAAAGACAATTTTTTGTAACTTAACTGCCAGCTGTCTTCGTGCAACAAACTCGGGTTCCATCGACGTGCCAAGCGCACTTTTATCTTTTGCACTGTCAATAATAAACGGCCAAACGGGGCTATTAAATTGTCCCGCTTGGTCTACTTGAAAATAGCCGATCAAACCATCAGTACGTTTATAATATTCAGGGTTTGCCAGCGGAGATAATGCCTGTGTTAGTTGTTCGTTTACCGGATTGTATAGATGCTGATAGTAATTAAATTCACTGTGGGTGATAGCATTTGTTAGCGTGCGGATTTTGAACAGGCGCTTATTGATGCCAATAGATACTTTGTCGCTTTGACGTTGGTATTGCGATAACTGATCTTTTTTTAGTTGCTCAAAGCTCATCAATGAAATCACGCTAACAGGCACGAATAACAGCAAGAAAAAAATCAGGGTGAAGCAACGTAATCGATTGACTCGTTGCTGATAGTTAAGCAGGCGTTTGTTGGTCACTAACCGCTTAATTGCTCTCATCGCCCGCTTAATAGTTGATACCCCTCTCCGCGAAAAGTCACCAGAAGTTGAGGTGATTTGGGATCGCTTTCAATCTTCTTCCTGACCTTGGCAATATGAATGTCTACGGTTCGTGTATCTAAATGCTCGGTCGACTTGTAGCCCCAGACTTCCTTGAGTAATTCCTCGCGAGAAACGGGTGATTTTTGCTGATGTAAGTAACTCAAAATCGCCACTTCACGGCGGGTGTATCTAACCTCCTGTTGATAGGAGGTACCGATTAACTTTTGTGTGCAAATACTAACATTATCACTAATTATCAGTTTGTTATCTGTGGAAGGTAATCCGGAACGCCGAATAAGCGCCGTTACTCTTAATACCAACTCAGTCGTTGAAAAGGGCTTGGCCAAATAATCATCCGCGCCCAATGTTAGCCCATTGATAATGTCTTGCTCGGAATTTTTGGCTGTTAACATCAAAATAGGCTGGGTTTGGGAGCGCTGCCGAATGCCGTCGCATATTTGAAAGCCATCTATCGAAGGCAGCATCACATCCAAAATAATGCAATGGTATTGATTCGCTAAGGCGCGATCTAAACCGCGCTGACCATCCGTTTCACTGTCTACGTTAAAACCATGAAAGATAAAAAGATCGGTTAGACCACGCAAAATACTGGGTTCATCTTCAATAATTAGCAGTGTAGGTTTCATGCTCATGTTATCAGGCCTATTGAATCGTTCGGTGAGAATATATCAAGAATACTAACAATCCAATGTAAACTTTTGTAAAACATTGCGCTGTTTATTTTTACGTTATGTGTCTACTTACCTAAGCGTTAAATGCTTAATCTTACTCCTAACTTAATGGCAGGAGTCTCAATATGATAGACCATGTAATAGCGCCTCATTCACCTTTTCTCAAACATTCGCCGATTGGCAGCGAGATCATTTTATCTGTGATCATGGGTGCAGCAAGTTTGATGATGGTTTTATCAAACACCAGTTATGCCAATACAACCTCTGTAACAGGCCTTGCTGTAACAGACAGTGCTGTGACAGGTACGGCTGTCGAAAGATATAATGCCGACTTCTTCATGGCGTTTTCTCCGCAAACCCTATACGACATATTAGAAAATATCCCTGGTGCCAATAGCCTAATAGTTGCCATGAATAACGCTGCGCAAAGCCGAGGATTTGGCTCAAGTGGAGACCAAATTTTGATTAATAGTAAGCGCGTTTCCGGTAAAGAAAATAACATCCAAAAGGAGCTTGTTAATATTCAGGCGCAGGATGTTGATTACATAGAGCTTATTCGTGGAACCAGATCAGACTTAGACGTACAAAGCAATGGACTAGTGATCAATGTGGTATTAAAAAAACACATAGAGCCTTCAATTTTATGGTCATTGGGCGGCATTAAAACCTCAGGTCTTAAGGCCAAGCCAGAATTTTCAGCTGTTTATAGCGCAGGAATGGGTGATTTGAAATACAGATTTGGTTTCAGTCATAACCTCAGCCCCACGTACCTCACCATTACCGATCAATACACCTCGCCCGATCAATTGCACACCGATACCTATAGCCGGATCCGCAGAAATTGGTACAAAGTAGACCAATTGTCTGGGAAATTGGAATACACTCCTTCCGCGTACACAGTACTGCAATTTAACGCACTCTTGGAAAAAAACACCATTGATAGTGATTACACCACCAGCCATGAAAACTGGCTAACCAGCGAGCAAGACAAAAATGCCATTCTTTTTGACTACGACAGAGATAAGTGGGAGCTAAGCGGAGATATCTCTCATCAATTGAATGACCAAAATCAGTTAAAATTATTATTTATTAGCAATAGTTTAGATGCGGATGATCAAATGTCGCGAGTTTTATTACTAGAGAATAGTGAGGTTAAACCTGACTATCAACTTCCTAGGTTATACACCGCCACTGAAAATGTACTGCGTGGTAACTGGAAACATCAACTAAACTCCCGTCATTCTTTTGATTCAGGGCTCGAAATGGCCGTTAACAGTCTCAAGGAAAATTTACAATTTATCAGTCAGTCACAAACCGCTTATCACTCTACTGAAATAAACGATATTCAAGAAACGCGATATGAGGCATTTGTACACTACAACTTTACCGTTACTGCCAACCTCAATCTGCAATCGTCACTTGTTTATGAGCGGTCAACCATGGATGTAGCAACGGATTTTGTATTGGTTAGTGAGACTAACGATGAAGTGAAAAATCAGTCTTCACGTACTTTTTCCTATCTTAAACCGCGCTTAAACATTCGTTACGATATTAATGATATCTATCAAATGCGCTTTAACTATGAGCGCACCGTAAGCCAATTAAACCTCAATGACTTTGTACCGGGGTTTAACCGTGAAGAAACGCGTCTCGAAGAAACCAATCCTGATCTCAAACCAGAAATGCGCGATGAGTTTTCGTTCAGTGTTGAAAAACAATGGCTAAATTCCAATGGCAGGTTAACCCTAACACCTTACTACCATCAAATTAGCGATCTTATTACCGAAATACCGCTAGCACAGCGATCTGGCGATGGTAATGTCGACAAGGCAACGGAATATGGTGTGGCACTAGATACCCATTTTTCACTTGGCACAATAGGATTAGATCAGACCCTAATTAGCATCGGCTACACCTGGCGACGTAGCCAAATGATTCACCCGTTTACAGGAGAAAAGACAGATATTGAAAGGCTTAGTAACAATGAATGGAATGTACAATTAAATCAAAATGAGCTGTTACCCGGACTTTCGTTCAGCCTCACTTTGGCGAAACAAAGCGCCTATCAATCATCGCGCTTTGACTATCAAGGAAACCTAAGCAAAGACGTCACAGCCAATATATTCTTTGACTACAAAATAAATCAATACCTAAAATTGCGCTTCCAAGGCGATCATTTACTTAACCGTACCTCGGTTCTTCATCGAACGCGTCATACGGGTTTGTATACAGAAACTGATATTTTAAGATACGAGCAGCGAAGTTATCAACGGGCCCCTAGATACTCGTTGTCACTTACTGGGCAGTTTTAATTAATAGCATAACCACATATCGCTCAACTATTTAACCTTAATAGAACCTTCGACAAATAAAGCACAATAAAAATCCCACAAGAAAAACCAACGTACCACCAGATTTATCAGAATCAGGAGATGGAGCAGTAACCTTATCTTTAGGGTAGCTCACTGGGGTATTAGGAGAAACTTCAAATTGACCTGTCTCGGCAAACTGATATCGAAAGGCAAAAACTTCAGACTCATCATTACTGTCGGTAGTAAAAGCGATGGCCAGCCAAACGTCTTTCACTTCAATGGTGGATAATTCAAAATTTTGTATTTGCCCATTGACCAGCACTAATGGTACATATTCAAAAACATCTCCTTTATCAAGCACTGCGGTGACATGCCACTCACCCGTTTTGTCTTTATTACCAAAAGTATTGCCCTCAAAACCAATTGTTAATTTGTCGAGGTTGACATCTTTCAAGTGAATATAATTAGCGCCCCAACGGCGTACGGCCGTTTCAGTAGGGGAGTTGTACCACTTATTTTCAATACTCGTATGTAATCTTGCAGTATGTTGACTCTGAAGAAAGTGGTCTTGCTCTGCAAATACTTCTAGATAAATATCTCTGTCTGGATAATCCCATACGGAATTTCTGGCAATAAAAGTTGCAAATAAACTTTCAAGAGATTGATTATAACGATTGAATACCATGGTTTTCATTTCGTCTAGTGTACTAGTATTACGAACACCTAAGTCTCTAAGTTCTTGTAAATATTCTAACCAATATTTAACAAAATCATCATCATTTAATGTTTCAGTTAAATGGTTAAAAAAAATGTAAGTACCATACCTGTGAAAATCAACTCTCGTTCTGATGGGATCTGTTGCCGTTACTGTATCGAGCGAGTATTGGGGGTATGGTGAAAAAGTAGTAAGATGATTTTCAGCTTTATGTTTTTTTAGTTCAGGCCAAACAATTTGTGATACCCATGCGGCTTGTGATTCGTGAGTCCAATCAAGGTTTTCTAAGAATAAAAACGGTTCAGTATTGATTTCAGGCAAATAGCTCGATTGGATAGCATGAAATAGTTCATGAGCAGTTACCGATTTCATAAAGTCATCCTCCTTAATTTTATTTTTATTAAAAACAATAACTTCATGATTCTCAATATCCCAATACTGCACCGCATTAAGTTGATCATCCAACACCGGTTGCCCTGTTTGGGAAACGTAAAGGTTTAATTTATTTTCCTTCATGGTAATTGGACGTTGATATCCTCGTTTGATGATTAACTCTTGCCAAGCAACTTCTAAGGCATCGAGTAAGGGCTGTAACTCAGAATCCTGCATACCGGTTCCCCAATACACCGTAAAATGTGCAGATTCAATATAATTGGTTAAACCGTAAGGGTTTCGCCTAGCTAAAGAGTCGGCCAATAACGTGCTCGAATAACAGATCATTAAAATAACGAGGGCAAGACTTTTCATTTTGTTCCTTTAGATTTATTAGGCTATTAATTTCCTTACCAACCTATGTAACATCGTTAATTGTTACTGTCTTAAATCAAGATAAAATAAAAGGTGATTTTTATGTGATGTATTTATCAAACAAACACTTAGCAAAATTAACAAAGACACCCCTAAAACTAGATAAGAGTATAATTAAACTCACTTGTCTTTTTCGGGCGACCACGATAATAAAAACCTCTCGATTTGGTTGGTTATTTAACTCTAGTAGAGAGGTATAGACCCATTAAACATGGGTGTCTTCGTTAATTTTCAAATGTTTAGTTTACTTTATTAAGTTCAGCTTGCTGATATATAACAAATAAATGTATTGTTCATGTAATCTTTATGCTTTGTTCATGTTGTTTATTACCCTTATGACTACTGTTGCTCTTTAAATTTGATAATTCAACAGAGGCAATACAATGACAGTAAACTCTTCAATAATGCGCACCTTCATCTATTTTTTATCCCTTTATATAGTAACTGCAGGGGCTAATGATGAAAGTTGGAAAAGGTCTACACTCGCGTTAGAAGGGATCAACCCCGAGCGATTTTTGGCGGTGGAAAGTTATTTTAAACAAGATGTTTATAATGATTTACAGAGTGTCGCTATCGTTAAAAATGACAAGTTAGTTTACGAGCAGTATTTTAACGGGGCTAGTTATTTAACCCGTTATGATATTCGCTCAGCAACAAAAAGCTTTATTTCTGCTTTAGTCGGTATTGCAATAGACCAAGGTAAAATTAACAGCATTAATGACCCAATAATGCCGTATTTTTCTGATTATTTCCCCGTTAAACATCTAGACAAAAATAAAAAGAGCATTCGAATTATAGATTTACTGACCATGACTTCAGGATTTAATGCCGATGTTGATAACAGTCATTCTCTGGGCCACGAAGATAAAATGGAAATGGCTAACGACTGGGTGAAATTTGCAATAGACATACCCGTTATAAATAAACCTGGTGTTAAGTGGTCTTATGCATCAATGAATACTTTTTTACTTGGTTATATTCTTGAGCAAGCAACAGGTGAAAAGCTAGACGTTTACGCGCAAAAGTATCTATTTCAACCTTTGGGTATTACTAACATGCAGTGGAGTTATACACCTAAGGGCAGAGTGGTTGCTCAAGGGAATTTTAGAATAACGACGCGAGACATGGCAAAATTCGGTTATCTGTATTTAAATAACGGAAGTTATAATGGTAAGCAAATTATTTCAAAACAATGGGTTGTACAGTCGACCACGGGGCAATATCCTGTTTACTGGCATGGTTACCACAGTTATGGTTTTAAATGGTATAACCATTCAATGACAATTAATGAAAAATTAATTAATTACTATTCAGCTGCTGGCAACGGCGGGCAAAAAATATGCATTATTCCTGATTTAAACATGGTGGTTACCATTACAACAACGGCTTTTTTTAAGCCATATGCCAACCAGCGCTCAGTAGATATTTTAAAGCTAATACTACAAAGTGTCGAATAATAGAGACTTTGGTAACTCGCCCTGAGTTTAGCGAGTTACTTTATTTTAATGTTACCTCAACACTTGGTAACATTTTGGCGTGAATGAGCTTTTGCTTTAGTATTTGTTTTAGTTGTGCCCGTTGCTGATTAATTTGGTCAATCAGTTGGAAGAAGTCTGGCGTTTCTTTTAACGGATTAAATATGGGTGAAATCAGCAAGTATTCGCTCTCCATATATCCGCTTTCAACAGCTTGCCTTAATGTTGTTATTGACGAATGTGGCTGCTTAAGAACGGCGAGCTGTAATAATGCTTTTTCTACAAAGGTTATTGGCCAGGTATCACCCCATTGAATGCTTTCATTTAATAAAGTTATTTTTTCTTTTGCCTGAGCGATCGTTATGCTTTTAGTTAGTATGGCTTCAATGGTTTTGGGGTAGCTTTTGTTAGGATTAATTTTACTCGCCTTGGTAAACCAGGGTAATGAATGTTCACGCCCCTCTAATAACCAGGTTAATTCGGCGTAATAACTATATAAGTAAGCGCTGTTTGTTTTTCGTGCAAAGGCAATGTTAAAAGCTTTTTTAGCTTCACTGAGATTACCTTGAATATAAAGGAAGCGTGGATAAGCCTCGTTGATAAACACATTATCGGGGTATAGTTGAAATAGCTTTTTATATAGCACTTCGGCTTGGTGAAAAAGTCCAGATAACTCATAAATTTTAGCCAGTTGAAGCTCGATAACTTCAGCGTTATGGTTTAAGGCTTTTGACTGCTGAATTAATTGTAGGCTTTTAAGCCATTTTCCTTTGGTGGTAAATAAATGAGCGGCACCAAGTCGACTATTGGCATCTGCTGGCGCGAGCTCTACCGCTTTTAGATAGGCACTCAGTGCCTTTTCAAGGTTTCCTTGGCAGTCCCAAGAAAAGCCTAAGGCTTGCCAACTTCCTGCATCTTTGTTTTGTAAAATTATGGCATGTTCAGCTAGTTTTTGCGCTTGAATCGCGTGTTTTCTATCGAAATTATAACGACATACTAGTTTGTTTAAAGAATTACTAAGGCCTATAAGTACTTTAATGTTATCAGGCTGTTGCGCTAACAGTTGGCGGTATAATGTTACGGCACGGGTAAGATCGTCTTGTTGACCAATTTTTTGATAATATTTTGCACGATCTAAAAGTTCAATTTTGTGGTTTTCAACAGAATTTCGCGTTAATGCTTGTTCAGGTGCATTAACTAACCAAATAAAAAAAACCAAACCTACACAGAGAATACAAAGTGCAGCGCTATAAAGTAAAATAGGCTTACTTTTGGGCTGTTTTTTGTCTTGTTGATATACCGGCTGAATAAGTCGATAACCCCTACCACGAATCGAAGCAATGTATATCGGGTGTTTACTGTTATCATTCAACGCTTTTCGAAGTAAAGTGATCCTTTGCACGATTGTTTCATCACTTACTTGAGTTGTACGCCAAACATTTTCAGCTAAGTTATCAATTGAACATATTTGCTCTGAGTTGTTTAAAAAATACAGGAATAATTCAAAAGAAAGTTTAGGTAATTTAATTATCTCACTGTTTCTTGTTACCTGAAACTCAAGAGAATCAATTGTTAAGTCGACATATTTATATATCACAGATGTTTTTTTAGTCCCTTTTATTTTGAAGCTACCATAACATGGTGTTCATTAATAAAAATAAAATTAACAAAGACAGCCACCGTTAATTTCAATTAAAACCATAAGCACATATCGCTAAATTATTTAATTGTTTATCTATCTAAAGTCACTTGGTTTTGACTTTGAGTTTACGTAATAAAAACAATGGATTACTGACCTGAATTTATTGGAAGTTATTAAAAATCATTGAAGTTATTGGAATGTATTGATGACTAGATAGGAGGTATCAATTAAACTCCTTGTCTTTGTCGGGTTACAACCACAATAAAAACCTCTCGACTTGCTTGGTTATTTAACCCTAGTAGAGAGGTATAAATAGATCAGTTAACGGTAGGTGTCTTCGTTAATTACATTCGTTAATTAATATGTGCTTCTATTTAATACTCAAAATACTTAGTAATTTCATCAAATATATTTGCAGCATGGACTTCAGCATCATCCCCTCCGTTTGTCAGAATAATAACGCTTATTCCTGTAGTAGGTTCAATAGCAAGCAGTGATCTAAAACCATCGATTGAACCAATATGAAAGAAATAGGGTCTAGCGTTATCTTTGCCTCGTCCGATATTCCAACCGTATCCATATTCGGTACCATCTTTATTGAACACTGATTGTGTTTGAGTCATTAATGCAAGCGTCTGCTCGGAGATAAGCGTCTCAGTTAACAGCGCTGCTACAAACTTGTTTAGATCGTTCGCTGAACTCACCTGACCTGCGGCACCATTAAAATACAATTGAGTATCAAAAAGGCTATGTGTTATACCAAAGTTCAAGGCTTCTTCAGGTAAGTAATCTCTAGTTTCATCAATTATGTAAGTCGAATTCATGCCAATCGGTTCGAATATAAATTTATCCATATAATCAGGGAACATATAACCAGAAGTCCTACTTACAACTTCGGCTAAAAATATGTAGTTGCTATTACTATAATCAGCTTGAGTATTTGGCTTAAAATCGAGTTGAGGATAGCTAACAAAATAATCAAGGATACGAGAGTTATTTAAGTTAACTACCCATTCAAAACCGACAGTCAGGATGAATTCATTAGTAAAAAAATTGGGGATACCTGATTGATGTGACAATAATTGACTAATTGATATTTGCTGCCAACTACTATCAAGTTCAGGGATGTAGTTGAGTATTGAGTCATCTAGGCGAAGCTGTCCTTGTTCGACCAATTGCATTATAGCTATTGCGGTAAATGACTTACTTAAAGATGCCAAGCGGAAAGGTGTATCACTATTAACCGGCAAACCTTTTTCAAAATTGGCTATTCCCCTATTTCCTTGATAGCTCATTTTATCTTCTTGAACAACCATGACCACAATGCCAGGTTCGTTGGGCAGAAAGTGTGTATCTAAATAATCATCCAAAATGTCACTTAGCGGCACTACGGGATTAGACGCCTCAGGTGTTACTGATGGTAAGTTTGTTGTTTGGCTAGTATTTTGATTCTCTCCACAACCCGAAAGTAAAATGACTGAAATAGCCAATACAAAACAAAGCGAAATTTTAAGCAGTAATGTGTTCATCTTCATGTTCCTCAATTGTTGTTATGTGGTTACCTCTTTTATATTGGCTAAAAAATGTAAGCAGGTAACAATAACCGTTGCCCAAAGACGGATATGGGCAACGAAAGGACCTAAATGGGCAGAGAAAACTATCTTGGGCAATACTTAAGACGAGTACTCAGGAGAAAATTCAAGTGCCTGTTTAGTAATTAGGCTTGAACTACCAGATTTAACCTTTGTTGTTGTCGATATTCATTTGGGGTCATTTTTTCAAATTTTTTGAATAGTCGATTGAAGGTCGAGGAAGAACTTATACCAGACTCATAGGCAATAACTTCTAGTTTTTGGTTTATACTTTCAGGTGATCGTAGTTTCATTTTTATGTGTTCTATCCTATGAGAATTCACAAAATCGTAGAAGCTCTGATTAAGTCCTGTATTTACAACATAAGTAAGTTGTTTGGGTTTTATTTTTAGTAATTTAGCAAGCTGCTGTAGGTTTAATTCAGGATTTAGAAAAGGTTGTTCTTGGCTCATTAATGTAGTCAGTTGCCCAATCAATGGAGACAACTTAAAGTCTTCGACAAGCGTCTTGTTCGAATTATTCTCCTGAGGAAGTAAGTTCAATGTCAGTATTTCTGGGTGAAGTAAGCTGAAATAACCTATGCCATAGACAAGAAGACTTATTGCCAACCAAAATAATTCCAAAGACAATTGCGAACGGGCACCTCTAAAGATGCTGATGTCACCTGAAAATACTAACGTCCAAATAGAGAAGATAAAAATAATAGACATAAGCAATGCACTTATCCAGTTCACTCCCAACCTTTCTGTTTGCGAATACTGATCACGAATTTTTATATTTATGGTAATTAGAATTTTAATGGCTTGGATAAGGTATGCAACAAGGCCAATAAATATAGCTAATTGAAGAACACTAGCTACAATCAAAAGTTCCTTTTCATTCTCTAACGCTTGTTGACTATCTATGCCTAAAAAATAGGGAATATGTAGCAGAAAAAAGTAAAGAACTGCAAGTAAGAAATGCTTATATTGTTTTATCTTTAATGTTCCTGTTTCAGAAACTAATCCGCTAACATAAAGGTATATCGAAGGCCCAAGCAAAGGAATTAAAGCGTTAGAAATTAGACTTACGTAGGTAAAGGGAATAAGAATTCCATTGATTTCAAAAATGTTACGAATAATTATTAAGGAAAATGCAGCTAAGAAAAGTCCCAACATTTTATTAGCGACAAAAGGTCTATATCGACTACCTAAGCAAAAAATGCCAGTAAGGATGAGGCCATGAACGCCTCCAAAAAGAATTACAGCTTGTAAGAGCGAAATTTCCATTTTTGCAGATTCTAATTAATATTATGTTCACTAATGTAAACACTACTAGCAAGGATGTCTATCTTTAGAGATGTGGTGATTTTGAACAGCTAATTAGCTGTATTGTCGGTACTCAATCTAAATCGAAACGTTATTTCGACCTTGATTGCTGATGACCGCACAGCTCATTACTGCCAGTGGAGTTTCATCTCACAACGCTAATTTTTGCCACAAAAGCTGTCGTTTTTTAAGAACCAGAATCATTCTACCCAACGATCACTTAGCTACGTTAGCTGACATTTTAACAACTAGTTAAAATCTATTTCTTTGGTCAATTTTGTTGAACCACTGCAATTTGACTTGTCACGTTTCATTGAAATATAAACATTTCAGGACTAAGCTCGAAAGAACTTCGCTAGAATCTAATTGAGGATAGCTGAATGTATAGTTTCCAAAAAAACACTCCGAATAAGGAATAAAGATGAAATCACAGAAGTCATTAAGAGGTATTACTGGTTTGTTTGTTAGTGTGTTGGTAATGCAGGGGTGTAGCAACTATGAACCTGTTCCAGTCAGCGAATGTAACAAAGTCGTAGCACATGCAGCAAAGGTATTAGGTAATTTTGCGCCAAGCCATTCGGAGATGATGGCGGATTGTAAAAAATCTACAGATAATGATCGTGGCTGCATTATGGCATCCACCAAAAAAGGTCAGATAGCTCAATGTGGGTGATTCGAAGATAAAACGGCGTAACTGTGAAATATTATCCTAACTAAGACGTGGGTAACATGTCTTAAGACTTAACGTAGAAGAAACATTTCAGAGCGGAAAACGTTAACAAACAGTTGAACTACCGCTTTTTTGCGTTCATTGTTTGCTGACGTTCGTTTAGTCATAAGCGAGATTACTAAACCCTGCGTTAATGAATTGCTATAGCTAGATCAATATAGACCTTGTTATTTTCTTCTAAATAAACCGAGAAAAATAAAGGCAAGTAAAAATGTTATCGAACCACCACCAGAATTCACTGCCTCTTCATTGGTAATTGTTTCTGATTTATAGATAACTTGAGTTGCTGGTGAAGCTTGTGTTTGACCCGTATGGGAGAACTGATAGCGATATGCGAATCGTTGGTTGAGTGATTTTGATTCACTGGTAATGGCGATTGCCAGCCAAACAGCACTAGCATTGGAGGAGGAAATCTTATAATTTCCTATTTTTCCGTCCTGGATCGGCAACTCAATATACTCGTTATTTCCATCCCGGCTGATAACAACAGTAACCCGCCACTCTGCTTCGCTTCCTTCATCACCGAGGTGATTGCCCTCGAATCCAATTTCCAATGAGTTATTGGTAATTTGGTTAAGCTTAATGTAGTTGGCCGCCCAACGACGTGGTAAGGTTTTTTGTGGCGCTTCATGCCATTGGTTATCTATGGCTGCGACAGTTTGAGCGATATGTTCATCCTTAAAACTTTGCCGTTGTATTGCAAGTACTTCAGTATAAATATCTTTATCGGGGTAATCCCACTCTGCATTTTTGGCAATAAAAAAGGCGAATAGCGATTTTAATGAGAGTCCATAGTTGAGGTCTACGAATAGCATTAATTGATCAAGGGCATTTTCCTTATTACTTTGCGCAACTATAGGTTTCAGGTACTGTAAAAAATTCAGCACAAAATCCGGATCGTTAGTGACCTTTGCTAAATATTCGAAAAAAATGTAAGTACCGTATTGATGACCTGATAGCAGATAATATTCATCACCGGCTTGGCTTGGGTTGATATGGTCCAAACTATAATGAGGATAAAAAGCATATTGAGCCAAGGAATTTTGAGCGGTTGTTTTGGTTTCTAACCAAGTGGCAGGTACCGACCAATTAGAAAGCGCCTCTACCAGCCAT
>JALJPB010000140.1 GCA_022969175.1 Colwellia sp.
TGTTTTTGTGCAATATGCAACTAAAAAGTTTAGCTTTGTTTTAAACCAATAGTAAAAAACCGACATGAAAATATAGCATTCAAACGCTTTAGATCTCTGTTTATTTAGGTGTTTGAAGTACAGGATTTTGTAAATAAGCATCTTTGATATAATTGATAAAACAACGCACCTTTAAAGGGATATAATTATTCTGCGGATACACCGCATTGATCGGGAATTCGGTCGGGACATAATCTTCCATAATGGGCACCAAATCGCCACTATCTAATTGTGGTTGAATTAACCAGTTGGGCATTACAGCAATACCTATACCGGACAAAACACATTCAAGAATAGCGTCACTGCAATTAGACTGCATAGAGCCTTTCACTTGAATACTGACCTCTTTCCCTTGATACCAGAAATGCCAAATATTAACCGTAGCGAGGTCAGTATATACCAGACAATTATGGTCTTTCAGCTCTTGGATACCTGCAGGGGAGCCATGTGTTTTTAAGTATTCCGGGCTGGCAACAATGACCCGTGGGCTGCTGCCAATTTTTCTGGCCACTAAGTTAGAGTCGGCCAAAATACCAATTCGAATAACTAGGTCAAAACCATCACCCAGTAAATCTATTTTTCGGTCCAGGGCACTCACCTCAAGACGGATGTCTGGATAGGTTTTCATAAATTTTGGCAGGTAAGGTGCGACATGTATTCGGCCAAATGCGACAGGCATATTTATCCTTAAACTCCCTTTGGGTTTCAAAGTGTAATCTTTGGTCTGTGCTTCAGCTTCTTCCACCTGATTTAAAATGGATAAACAATGCTCATAATAGTTAGTACCTATTTCGGTTAATAAAACCTGCCGGTTGCTTCGAGTCAGCAAAGTCGCGCCCAGTTGAGTTTCTAAGCCCGACATCTTCTTGCTAATTGAAGATTGTGTCATGCCCATTTCCACCGCGACCGCGGTAAAACTGCCTAATTGAATAATTCGAACAAAGATTTTCATCGCGGTTAATCGATCCATACACTTCACTTATCATTCTATTTTGGAATGAATAGTATTCCATAGTTGATATTTATTTTCTATCTAAGAATACCCATACTTTACTTATCGAAAATAAATCAAACGAGATAATAACCATGACTACTTTCAAAAAATACAATCAAGACAATTCGCATCAGGCCTCAGTCGATACTTTGGCAACGGTAACAAATAACTTCGGATTTCTACCTAATTTAATCGCCCATATGGCCGGTTCACCGGTTCTGGTCAAATCCTATATGGCCATAGGCGAATTGTTTGCTGGCGGTACATTGAGTGCCACCGAACAGCAGGTTGTGTTGATGACCATTAATCGTTTCCACGAATGCCGCTATTGCATGGCAGGCCATACCATGGTGTCAGAAATGACCGGGGTTGATATGGACGCGATCAATGCCATTCGTGATGACCAACCGATTGGTAATAAAAAGTTAGGCGCATTGCGCGGCTTCACCTTAACCATGGTTGAACAAAGAGGTAAGGTATCTCAAGCACAGCTTAATGCATTTTTTGATGCGGGTTACACACAAGAAACCGTGTTGGAAATTATTGCCGCAGCGGCTTATAAAACCATGAGTAATTATACTAACCATATTGTCGGCACAAGTATCGACGGTGCATTTATCAACAAAAAATGGTTGCCGGTAAATGAGCGCTAACAGCGGTAATAATTCGACGGAAATAACTGGACATAAATGACAATTATTTTGATTGAAGAGGAGAGATAAAATGAGCAGTGAAAAATTTAAGGCAGGAGATTTATTCCCACAAATTTATCTGAATACTTTAACGGATGTTGAAGTTGAAATAGGCAAACCAACCCAGGGTAAAGATTGGCAAATGGTGGTGGTTTATCGTGGTAAACATTGCCCGATGTGTACCAACTATATGAAACAGCTAGATCAGCTGAAGGATAAATTTTATAACCTGGGAATAGACATCATTGCAGTTTCTGCAGATCCTGAAAGTAAAGCGTCAGCTCATAATCAAGAAATGGCGCTTAGCTTTCCCGTGGCATACGGCTTAACAGTAGAGCAAATGAAGCAGTTAGGTTTGTATATTTCTCATCCTCGCTCAACGCAGGAAACCGATATTCCATTTGCGGAGCCCGGAATTTACGTGATAAATGCGCAAGGTCAAGTACAGGTAACCGATATTTCTAACGCACCGTTTGCCCGACCAGAACTTGAAACTTTAGTCGGCGGTTTAGGCTTTATTCGGAATCCAGCAAACAATTACCCAATACGCGGAACATTCGAATAATAGGACTGAAATGACCTTAATGTGAATCCAATTAGTTATATTAAAATTACCGGAAATACTACAATGAAAAACTTTAAACAAAAATATGGTTCATGGGCTTTGGTTACAGGTGCAACAGCTGGCATAGGTGCACAATTCAGCGAGCAACTTGCAAAGCAAGGTCTGAACATAGTTGCTGTTGCCCGAAATCAATCTAATCTAGATGCACTAAAACTAAAGTTGGAAACGAAGTTCCATATCTCGGTGAAAACTATCGCAGCCGATTTATCAAAACAAGAATCCAACCAACTCATTATTGAGCAAACAAACGAACTGGATATCGGTCTATTGGTAGCCAATGCCGGTGCTGAAAATAATGGCTTGTTCATTGAAATCGATGAAAGTGATGAAAGTCAATTGCTTGCTCTTAATGTTGTGAGCCCTATGATATTAAGCCACGCTTTTGCGAAACGTTTTGTTAGGAGAGGCAAAGGCGGTATTTTATTACTTTCCAGTTTGTTTGGTTATCAAGGAGTCCCTTTTGTCGCTAACTATTCTGCAAGTAAGGCTTATATCCTAACACTGGGTGAAGCACTCAATGTGGAATTAAAACCTCTTGGTGTTGATGTCACGGTGCTGTCTCCTGGGTTAACTAAAACATCTATGACAGAAAATATGACCATCGACTTTAACAAGGTTCCAATCACTAGTCATTCGCCTGAAGTTGTAGCAAAAATCGGTTTAAATGCATTAGGCAAAAAAGCAACAGTGGTTCCGGGATTGATCAATAAAATATATGCCTGGGAAAACAGATTTATACCTCGTACATGGCCGGTTAATTTGTTCGGTTTTCTAATTAATAGAGCGATAATAAAACATTAGAACTGCTCATCGAGAGTTCCTAACTGATGTGGTTTTAGATACCTGAAATAAAAAACAATCTGAACCTCATTAATAAATTCTTGGGTGACCGTTCAGCTCTTTATAGTCGGTCAGAACTACTAAAACTTGTATTTTAACAATAACATCATGTATTGTTGTTTTTTAAATAATTCAAGTTGGCCACGGGCCGTTGCGAGCGAACTATAGTCATTCAAACGTTGATAAATAAGGCTCACTTAGTGCGCATTGCAGAAATCCCAGCAACTTCCCGCCTAAGGTTTGCTCTAAGATCAATGCTGCCTACAGTTCTAGCTGTAGATAACTAAAACCAATAAGACCCGTCTAATTCATTTATCAACAGAAAGGCTAGTTTTGCTGAGTATTCCTATCCAAAATTTAAACTATCTGCATGACAAACCCTATAAATTAAGCGGTTTTATTTCACTTATTGCTCTAAGCCCATATAAACTCAACCAATCTTAAATAATCGAACAAAAACAACTGGTTGACGAGTGTGTAATGTCAGAATATTTTACAGTCTGATTATATGTAAATCCCGCTTCTTTATTATTGGATTGAAATTATTATAGTTTTTAATTCTGGTACAGTTTTTGTATTAAAATGGAAAGATTAAAAAGTTACTATTTTAACTATTACCTACCAAAATTAATGGAAAGGGATAAAAAGGAAATACTATGAAGGTTAAATTTTTAAAACGAACTTTAGCGTGGTTGATAATCTCTGCTAGTTGTTTGGTCAGTGTCGCTAATGCAGGAATAATTTATTCTGATAATTTTGAAGATGGCACAGCAGATGGATTTGCCAACTTTACTACCGTAGTAGAGGCTCCAAATGGTGAAAGCTTTCTTGGACACTTAAATAATGGTAACACACCACTACTTACCATTAATGGTCTTGCACCAGCCTCTTTAATTACGATTGACTTTGATATATATGGCTTACGTAGCCTCGACGGCACTAATAGTGGAGATAATTTTGAGTTTTTTATTAATGGTTTGTCACAGTTTGTAGATTTTTATGGTCATTCTAACGGTTTTATTGTTGGTCCAACAACTGGGCAGCTAGTTTCACATGATCAAAGTGGTTTTGGTTATGGACACTTTTATGGTGGAGCGAGTACTTATCATTATTCAATAAGTTTGTGGAACACTAGTGAATCAATCAGTTTTGGTTTTAAGGCTAATACCGACCAAGGCTGGACTGATGAAGCGTTCGGATTAGATAATGTCGTTGTAACTTCTGTTCCAGAACCCACTACCCTCGCTATTTTTGCATTAGGAATCATTGGCTTAGTATCACGTCGACTTAAGAAATAATCTTAATCATTTAAAATTTTTTATTCAATAAAAACATCAATTGTCATGATTGGTGTTTTTTTGTTTCTGATGATTGGTAATTCAGGTTAATTCATCGGTAAACCATCATCATAGGGTTAAGCATCCTTTGCCCTTGATATATAAATATTTCTGGCTAACACAGGTAAATTATTAGCACTACTTGAGTATATGTCTTCTTTTTAACCCCAAAAATCCTGTCGAGTGAACGCTTTGATGGCTAAGCGGACTATTTAAAGTGATATATTCGCGTCTAAATTAGGTTGGCTTTGTGGTAAAAGTGATCGTTTCATACACATATGCGAATGACACTTTTTAAACACACCAAAAATGAAAATCACATCCTAGTTGACTAGTTGACTAACTAATTCATTTAACCAAAGGTGACTTGCTTTATTTACATTTAGTTTATGGCAATAAATATTCAATTGATATTTAGAAATTGAAAATGGAGTTGAATAAATATCAATATCAATAATTTTTGCCATGTAGGATGCAAGTAATCTTGGTAATGTTAGGATTAGATCCGAGTGTAAAACAGTGTAGGGTGCAACCATTGCACTAGGTAACTGTAACGCAACATGACGGTTCAGTCCTTGTTTAGCCAAATGTTGGTCAACAATCCCTTGTTTTTCACCCCATGGTGATATTCGGACATGAGATAATTTCAGGAACTTATCTAAAGTTAAGCCATCTTTAAGATGAGGATGGTTCTTTCTTGCAATCGTACAATAATCATCTTGTAACCAAGTTTGGGATTCGATTGTTGATGACTTTTCTACTTCGTGACTAAAACCCAATAAGAAATCAAGCTCTCCACTAATGAGCTTTGCTGTTGGTATTTTATTTTCTGATGGAAAAATAGTGATTTTAATATTTGGTGCCACCTGAGAAATATAACCAATCAGTTTGGGGAGTAAGCTAAATTGGGTGTAGTCCGTTGCAGCGAATGTGAGTTCGATATCACTGGTTGCAGGATCAAATACTAGGCTATTATTTAAACCTTTATGAATCTGTACTAGAGCAGGTGCAATATCTACCGCAAGCTCATGAGCAAATGGTGTTGGCTCCATAACATTGTTAATACGAACAAACAGGTCATCTGACAGTCTTATTCTAAGCCGAGATAAACCATGGCTAAATGCAGATTGGCTGAGAAAAATTTCACTAGCTGCGGTTGATACTGAACGATGACGGTATAAAGCGTCGAATAAAATTAAAAGATTTAAATCTATTTGATATAAGTTCATTATGAATTATCTACATATTCAGATGAATAGAATGCACTGTTAACATTTTAATTCAGACGCTATGATAGTGTCAATAAACATTAACGGAGTATATTTTGAATCAATTAACTATTCGTAAAGCGACTGAAAAAGATACCGCACTAATCTTACATTTTATTCGTGAACTAGCCATTTATGAAAAATCTGAACATGAAGTTTTTGCAACCGAGCATACCATTAAGCAATCGCTTTTTTCTAACGAAAGTCATGTTAGTGCATTAATTTGTATGCAAGGTGATGAAGCATTGGGTATGGCAATTTATTTTTACAACTATTCTACTTGGTTGGCAAAGTCAGGACTTTATCTCGAAGACCTTTATGTATCACCTGAACATCGGGGTAAAGGTGCAGGAATATTATTACTGAAAAAAATGGCAAGAATTGCCTTGCAAAATAACTGTGGCAGATTTGAATGGAGTTGCTTAGATTGGAATAAGCCTTCCCGTGACTTTTATCATTCGATTGGAGCGCAATCACAGGACGAATGGGTTGGCTATCGTATGTCTGGTCAAACGCTTGTAGATTTTGCTGAAGATAATTAATTTTATCTTATTCTTTACTATTAATAGCGTCTATTCGTATCTAAACTGTTCCTTAATTGGGGTGGGTTTTGCTTAAACAACAGACCACTTTGGAGACATAAGCAAAAGTTAGGCTAAGGTCAGGAGTAAGATCCCAAAGGAGACGTTGGGACGCTTCAGATTTTATTTCGCAGTTATAAGCCAAGTATAAAAGGAATTTTAGGACACCGACTGGCCATATTGATCAACAGCCGCTCATCCCTTGACGAATAAGGCTCACTTAGTGCGCTAAGCGGAATAAGCCCCGCCATAATATCAAACGTCAGCTTAATGATCACACAGCTGACATATTACTTCATTAATTTATGGCGATTTGGGGCACATTTAGCCTTAGTAAATAGGATCACTTTGTGCGCATTAGAGCACAAAGAAGTCGTTTACATTGGATGAATTTAAAAAGAATAGTTAATCGATTTAAATATTACTTTTAGGCTAAATTCTAATACATAGGAAACATTATTTTACTTGGACAAAATAACGCCACCAATGATTTTACAATAATAATCTCATTACTTATCAGTTGCTTTTATATCAAAGACACCTCAAGATTAGACAACGATAAAAAGTTGAAAGTACACTACTAACAAAGAACAATTAAGCGGTAATTTTGTCATCTTAAAAATAATGGGAGCTTTAATGAAGTATCTAGCAATAATCGCAGTTCTGTTAACAACTATAGGCTGTTCGACAAATGTGGATGTAAATCGTACTTGGGTTGATAAAGATATTCATTCAAAAAAACTGTCGGGTGTCTTGGTTGTCGCTGTGGCAGAGAATATAAAATTAAGAATGTTGTTTGAAGACGATTATGTCACCGAATTGAAAAAACAAGGTGTGAATGCACATGCAAGTCACAAACTTGGTTTGAAACGGATCAATCCGGACAACGTTGTTGATATTGCACAAAAAAAAGACCTTGAGTCGGTGTTAGTGACTAACTATGTTGGTTCAAGTGAATATAACGTTTATAACGGCGATACATTTTATTATGGTGGCGCGATGATGATTTCTAGTAACGGAGACTCTCACAGTTACTATGGTTATTCATATCAAGCAAATGGTCCAGCGTATCAATATACAACCCACAAATTTGTCAGTTTAGTTAGTAGCCTTTACGAAGTTTCCACGCGAAAAATGTTATGGAATACCGTTTCTTCAGCAGAGTTAGCTGGTGATCCTCGTAATTTATTTGTACCCTTCATTAGAAGTTTTGTTGGCCAAGCGAAAAAAGAAAATTTGATAAATTAGATTGATTCTTGCTATTTATCTCAATTGAACAAGGATGTAATGGTCAAAGAGTTAAATAGAGTCATATTCTAAACTTTTATTTCCAGTCACAATCTTAATTCCTGTTGTCAACAACAGTTCTAGTTGGAAACCGGTGACATCAAGTTGGAAACTATAGATGAATTTTTAAAGGCGAATCAGATATGGTTCGCCTTTTTTGTTTATAATGATCACTTAGTGCGCAAAGCGGAATAAGTCCAGCCAAAATATCTAACATCAACTTTCCGATCATATAGCGGACATAAATTTAATATTTCTATGGCGCAAAGGGCACAAGCCGGTATAGCTTTTTCGACATCAAAAGTTTACCGTCAATTTTGCATTTAGAGGTGTTTTTAAATCTACCTAAAATCTGGACAAGAGCCGACATAGCTATTATCCTATTTATAAGCATGAAAGCATGTGTCTCGTTAATTTTTATGTCGAATATATGAATGGATTTTATGTCGAATATATGAACGGATTAATCACTCCAGATCAAACAGATTTTCAGCTTAAATCCACATTATGGCTTTTTTCCGCCGCAGGAAGCCTTATACTGCCTTTTGCAATTTATGACCTGATTCATCAAAAATTGCAAATTGGTATAGGAGCCTTGATCATCGCATTTGCTCTTTTCTTTGGTAGCTGGTGCTGTTACAGAAAAACATATAAACCAGTCTATACCTTTGTCCTGCTGAGCCCTTTTTGTACTTTATACCTACTCTATCTAACGAATACCGTTGGAATAAGCGGCACTTATTGGTGTTATCCAACAATACTATTATTTTATTTTGTAATATCAGAGCGCCAAGCATGGATATCAAATATTATACTCATAGTGGGCATTCTTCCACTGGCGTGGCGCCTTCTTGAAGCAAATGAAGCAGCAAGGTTTTCAGTAACACTCATATTGGTCAGTGCATATGCGGCTATTTTTCTTCGTATCATCTCTAAGTTATATAGTGAAAGATGTCAACAAGCGAATACAGACCCGCTAACCGGTCTGTACAACAGAGCATTGCTTCAAGACTCTTTGGTACAGGCCATACACCAAACTGATAGAACAGATACAGCTTTCACACTCATCAGCATGGATATTGATTTTTTCAAGAAGATCAATGACGAACTAGGCCATGATATTGGCGATCATGTACTTGTGCAACTGGGGGCTTTCTTAAAGAAGTTCTTTCGAGAGACTGATAAAGTATTCAGAATCGGCGGAGAGGAATTTTTGATTTTGGTTTGCAACAGTAATGAAGCTAATAGTGTAGACATTGCTGAAAGATTAAGAAGGGATATTGAAAATCTTTCATTAATACCTGGACGTATGGTAACAGTCAGTATTGGAGTGGCTGCTTCAGATTCAGAGAAAGACTGGAAGCATTGGATGAAAACCTGCGACAAGAATCTATATCAAGCCAAGAATAGCGGTCGCAACAAGGTGGTTGCTTGCTCAGCATAACATGACACCCATACATGGTATTGATTTATGTAGACAGTTGAAATTATATAGGGGGCGAGATAGAAAAATACTGCTAATGTCAGCTATCCTTGGAGATAGTGGACATAAAAGTGAAGTATATTGCTCTAATAATTAGTTCTTGGTGGCAAAAGTGACGGTTAGCTCTAACACGCTGTGGGGGCGATTGCGCCTTAGATTTAATACTCTAAATCTGTTTAATAATTGAATGATTCCAATGTCCGCTTTGGGGATTTGATATCTAACGCCATGTAAAAATTTTAGGTATAAATTCAGTTGTGAATAGATGTAATTTTTAAGTGAAAAATGAAGCTTTAGGATCTCTGAACTGCCGTTAATACTCAAAAGCTAACTTCCGCTTTTGGCTATCAGTTGACCTAAAGAACAACGGAAGCGTCATAACTTTAGTTTTAAGTGATTATAATCTATACTATGGTGACATGAACTTGATTGAGTGAATTTAAAATGAGAAAAGGCTGTCGCATACTGTTTGAATCTTACGATTTGGATGATCCTAATGTAGTTTTGAGTCACTCCATCATTCAAGATTACCCATTGTCTAAACCTACAAG
>JALJPB010000141.1 GCA_022969175.1 Colwellia sp.
AGCTTAATCACAGGTGAATTTAGCGTTTGCTTGATCTTATTCAAATGTTTGTTAACGATTTTAGTGAGACCATAATTTTGGTAAAAATCGGTATAATAAGAGACCATAATTGGCTCACCAGAGATGGGGTCAAAAGTAATTTGATCAAGATCAAATCGTTGCTCTGGGTCTTGATGAACAATTTTCGCTTGTTTATTGCCAATCTGAACAGCTTCATTAGCTGATAAGTCGAGTGCCAACAGCTTGATCAAATCACCCTTACCACGGCCTTTTAAATATAAAACATTGCTTTGTTGTTGGTAGCTAAGCAAGCCGCAATAATCGGTATAGTAGCAACGGTATACCTCACGCTTTTCACCCGAAGCAAGATCATAAATTATATTAGTAAGCCCATAGTTTTCGGTAAAAAATCGAATTGGACCACCACCTGGTGCTAAAAAATCTTTCATTATTTTATCTGCGGTATACAGTTTTTGTTTCATACCGTGTCGATTGACCCGATATAACACATAGTATTTTCCGTTTGTATCAGCGTTTATTTCCTTTTGCCAAACAAAAAAATGATGTGGACTGCTATCGTCAGGGCCGTAGAAAAACTGTTGCTTTTGTCTTTCTAACTTCAGTATTATGCTCGGCTTAGCACCAGGCGATACATCGACTATCGCAACTCCAGTATCTAAATGCAGAAAAATACTTTGGCTGTCTTGTGTCCAATAAATGTTTTTGATCATCCTAGAGCTAAACAGTTTACTAGTCGTGTTACTTTTAATATCGTGCGACCACAATTGTTGTTTAGTGCCTTCTTTAACTAAAAAAAATAGGTACTGCCCATTGGGTGACAACTTTACTGAACTGAGATTCTTTTTGTTAAACAGTAGCGAATTACGATCAAACAATCTTGCTGGTGACAGTTTCTCGCTCTCATTGATGGCATCTTGCACAATATCTGCTTTTGCATTTGAAATCGTTATTATTTGAAATAGTAAAAGCAATAGGAATAGCATTAATGCAATGCCCCTAACATTCATATAAGTTGTAAAAACCTTTATCTTATTAGCTTTGTTAGTAAAAAATAGAGAGCTCTGTAGCTTTGAGTACTGCATATTAAGCTCTTTTATTTAATAGTAAAAAACTAAGTAAGGAAGGTATACCAACAACTAGGGACATCAACACCCAAAGAACAGTTTTACCATGGTTTAAGCGAAATCTTCTAGCGAGTATAAGAACCACGATAGCAGCACTTACTTGCAGTAGTATAATGGTTATTAATATCGTGCTAGACCATGGGCGCGTTAAAACAGCGTCATTACTTTGTTTACTTAGCTCAGACGACTGAAAGGAGTTTCTAATCACCCCTCGAAGCGTATAAATTGCCGGTGAAATCAAATAATCGAAATGTTGAATAAACTCAGGGGTGTTTTGTTTATTAAAGCGAACGCTGTGAATTTTTTCGACATCACCATTTGCATGGGCATACAAAATTTCAGCACCTGCTTTATCAAAGCCATAATAATCTTGGCCACGGTAAATTAAGAGAAACCCATCGGCCATTCGATAACTTTCTAACCCAGACAAATTCTCTAAGGCGACTGGATGCGGTAGTTGATAGCTAGTGGCTGCCAGTTCAAATTCATTTAAAAATGTTTGCGCTGCAAATAAGTAGGTTTGCTTGTTTGTTACTAAGGCAACAAAATGCTCTTTGAACTCAGGTCGACCAATTAAGTATTCCCCACCCGTCATCATCAACTTAACAGACAATTGTTTATTGGCAAAATCTACCTGAAAAATTAATTTATCTGTGACGATAAACTGATTTTTGATCATACTAGGCACAGTGATAAAACGGTCGGCATCAGTAGCCAAATTTAGCTTATCAAGAAATCCTTGTTGGCCAAGCCAGCCGACATGTTCGCCAGTGAAATTATCTGAACCCTGTAGCATCATTTCATCATGGGAAAATACCCACACAGTTCTGCTGTCTTCATCACTGAGAAACCATTGATTGTCGCGAAAGTTAAGTTGATTCTTGCGGTTAAAAGCACTGTGATAAGTGGCTATTGTGTCTTTATCTGCTAATTCGGTTTGTCGTGAAAATAGTGTTTTATTGTCCATATCACTGTCTTTAAGCAAGTATGCGATACGCTTGTCTTCCTCAATATTGCGCCAATACTCAAAACTGCCTTCAGTGGGATGTTGCTCAGGATGAGTACCCATAAGCGTTTGTGGAATATCGTAAAATAACGCAGTCGACATAGTTAGGAAAAACACTAAGATGACCTGCATCGGAATTGCCATCAATACAATACCTGAAACTGATTTAAGCGGCTGAAAGCGGTCAGCTTTAAACGATTTTATATTAAGGTAAAGCAAAATAATAATAACAAGTGCTAATATTAAAAATTTTAACCAAGTGAACTGCGGCAAGTCGTTATGTAGAGTCAACAAGCCAAAACCCGTTAAGATTGCTGCTCGGCTAGCGTTTAATACTACTAAGTTACCAATTAGGTAAGTTGCAACCGAATACATCATCAGGTACGGCGCCATATAATAGTGACGCATATCAACGACTGTATTGGTGAAGAGATCAAAACCGGCAACAACGGCCAACCAAACTAAAGGGAATGCAATGAATATGTGCAACGTCGAAGCAGCCGTTATCGCGAAATAAATATCGCGGCTGTTAAGCGGGCGCTGGAGTAAAAAAGCCCAGTGATTTTTACGGGTGATTAAAACCATTTGCACCACACCAAAAATAAAACCACCGAACAGGCTTAATATTTGCGTTATTTCATTATCGAACGCGCTCGCGTCAGTATATTCATTTAATTTAAGTACAATAGCCCATGCCATAGCTTGCAAGGCTAATAGCCCTATCGCCCATTTTCGATAGTGCAGAAATTCAGTTTTTAAAAGTGCTAACATCTTAATTTCCCTTTATAAGGCGACAGGTTTATTGTGGTTAGCTGTCAAGAAGGCATTAACGGCTCTTTCAAGGTTAACTGGTAATTGAGCAATGTCATGTGCACCTTGCTTTTGAAGAAAACCGCCAAAATCATCGCCCTGATCAACCACCAAAATATGTTGTTGGCCATCAATTTCTCTGTGGGAAAGAAATCCCGGTATATCTACGTTTTTATTCCTTAATATACTACCGATAGCATCCCAGTCGGCTACCCAACAACTGACCCGAGCACAAAAATCGTCTGGAGTTGAATTATTTATCAAGCGGCCTTTTTCCATTATGATCAGTTGCTCGGCAATGCGTTCAATCTCTTCCATTTGATGAGAACAATAGATGGTAGTCATTACCTCTTCGGTTTCGGCAAACATTAACGCTTCGAGGAATGACTGACGGGCAACCACATCAAGACCTAAGGTCGGCTCATCTAAAATAAGTAAAGAAGGACGTTGCGCCAATGCCATTGAAAGGTTGAAACCGGCTCTTTCACCTCTGGATAAACCAGCAACTTTTTGCTTTGGATCAACGTCAAAATAAGCGATAACCTTGTTATAAATATCGTGATTCCAGTTGGGGTAAAAACTTTGTTGAAGCTCTTTCACCGCAGCAACTTTCATCCAACCGGGCAAAGTGTGTTCTTCATTTACATAACCAACCCGACCGCGCACTCTTGCCGAAAGTTGGTCACTCTGCTCACCCAATAAAGTACAACTACCGCTGGTTGGTGTGTCGAACCCTAACAATAAGCGAAATAAAGTTGATTTACCTGCACCGTTACTGCCAACTATGGCATGGATTCCACCTTGAGGAATGTTTAATGTTAAGTTATTAAGGGCAAGTTTTTTACCAAACTGCTTGGTTAGATTTTTTGTTGATATACAAAAATCACTCATGATATACCTCTATCTTTCAATAGGTTAATTTATTTAGCTAACGGAATTTAGTTGTAATTACTCCGCTAGATTTAAGTTGTTTTTATTTCTTTTAACTTGTTCTTTATTACTTCCACTATTTCATCATCTGAATAATTCAGGTGAACCGTCTCATTAATGAAGACGGTCACGGCTTTAGCTAGCTTTTGTTCTCGTTCATCGTCACTCAGGCTTTGCCTGTTTTCGCTGACAAATAAACCTAAGCCTTTTTTTGACTCAATAAGTCCTTGCTTACTAAGTTCGGCATACGCTTTGGCTACCGTGTTTGGATTAATCATTAACTGCATAGCTAAACCACGATAGCTTGGTAATTTACTGCCAGGCGATAATTTCTCTGTCGCTATTTCCAATCGAATTCCATCAATTATTTGTTTAAAAATAGGCCGGATATCGCCGGTAACTACCTTTATTTTGAGGACTGAAGGTTTACTCATAAAAAATTCTTCCATTTACTTAATTTAGTGCACCATCATGAGTAGTGCACTACTTATGATGGTGCACCACTACAAAAATGTAAACCTCTTTATTATCAGTTGAAGCTTTTCTTTAAGTGATTTAGTGTATTAGAATGGCCATAAAACCCAGTATATCGGCGTTTCCGAACAGTATTAGTGTAGATTTAAATTGTTGGATTATTTTATAGTCATTCCAAAATTGATGGTATTTAAGCGTTGTTTAGCGGTAAAAGTTTATTACTGCCTCTATAAAGTGATTTTCTCACGCATAATAAAACAAGGTAATCTGAGGAAAGGTAATTCAAATTCTTCACTGATAAACCGGAAAGTTTGGCCAAACAAAAAGTTCACTTTCACTACAAACCTGGATATCAGAAAGCAAAACCGTTATAAAAATAGCAGTTATTCTAAATATGGCGGTTAATTTCAAGGATGAATTCATCTGGTTTTCACAATGAAGTGATAAAAATATGAGAAAGATATTTGAATTATACGTCGCAGGTTCAGCGCTACAAAACCTTTGTTTTACCTACACCAAAATCATGGCAAAAAAAACGCAACTCGTTAAAATTGCGGCTTCTTAGAATATGGCGGGCAGAATGGGACGAGTATGGACACTGGTTTTTTATTCAATAAAATTGCCCGTAAAGTAGTAACTAAAGAGAGTTAAAGCTAAATTCCTAATTGCGCTAGATTATTGTTATCTCAGGGTAAAATAAATATACGCTATCAACAATAACGGCAATACACATGAATGGCTCAGCTATCTAGCAGTGTTCTGACACCTTGCAACAGTTCAATTCTAGTATAAGGTTTATGTATGATGTTTCGCTGTAAATCATCATCTACAAAACTGTTGTTTTTTTCATCATCGAAACCACTGACTAATTTAATTTTCATATCAGGATATTTTTCTTTAATTTTTACAGCAAGTTGATAACCATCAATCCGAGGCATTAAAACATCGGTTAACACCAAATCAACATGTTTTTTTTCTAAGGTTATTAATGCTGATTCCCCACTGTCTGAGACTAAAATATTATAACCTTCTCTTTGCAATAATTCAGTAGCCAATTTACGTAAGGCTAATTCATCATCAACAATCAATATCGTTTCATTTCCTTTTAAATTTATTGCGCTTTCCTTAAGTTGAATAGACACATCTTCAAGTTCAACAAAATATTTTGGAAAATAAAGTGTAAAGTGGCTACCTTGCTCAAACGAGGATTTAACAATAATACAGCCACTGCTTCTTTGTACAAACCCAAATACCTGTGACAAGCCCAAGCCTGTTCCTTGTTTACCTTTGGTTGAGAAAAAGGGGTCAAATATTTTTTTGCTAATATCTTTGCTCATGCCACTACCGTTATCAATGATACAAAGCTTTACATAGTTCCCAGGTGCTAAACCTAACTCTTCGCCATAATCTTTTGTTATCACAACGTTGTCTGTTTTTAAAATTAACTTTGCTGTTGGCAAATTATCGGTCATTGCATGCATAGCATTAATAGACATATTTAATATTGCATCTTCTAAATCACTAGTCTCTAACCAAATCGGCCAAATATCTTCGCATAATTTTAAAGTTATTTTTATGCGTACGGTTAACGTCTTTTGCAGAACATCGTGTTGGTGGAGTAAGAGTTCATTGATATCAACCCGGGTAGATTCAATGTCCTTCTTTCTTGTAAAAGACAATAATTTTTTTGTCAGTTTTGCCCCTCTCTCCCCTGCTTCTGAAATATGGTCTACGTAGGATGTTAATTTTTTATCATTAATTAACTTTGCCTTTAATAATTCTGAATAACCAATAATAACACCAAGCATATTATTGAAATCGTGAGCAATACCACCAGTGAGTTTACCCAACGCTTCCATTTTTTGAGATTGATGCAGTTGTGCAGCTAACATTGCCTGTACTTTTTCAGATTTTTTTCGACCATTCATTTCTATTTTGAGTTTTTTGTTCATTCTAAAAAACACCAAAATAACAATTAGCATGATAAATGAGGCTATAGGTAAAACCCAAAGAGCAATAGTTGATAGTTCGGCCCCCGTTGTAAGCCGAATAGATAACCAGTCATTAGCAATTGCAACTTTTTTTTTCTCACTCATATTTAGAAAAACTTTATTGAGAATCCCAACAAGTGGGGCTAATTCGTTTCTCACCGCCATAGATATCTCTAGCTTATAGGGTGAAAAACCTGTGATAATCAGATCAGAAAACTGTTCCTTATTAATAGTAAAATTTACAAAGGAAATATCTCCGAGAAAAGCGTCAAACTTACCATCATTTAATTTTTCAAGTCCATCGACAGTTGAATCAACAGGAATTATCACTAATTCAGGAAAATCAGCAGCAACAAACTTCAATACAGCATTCTCAGCTACCATACCAATGGAACGCCCTTTTAAACTCGCTAATGAGTTCGCATTAAATCCATTTTTACGCGAAACGAGTATAGTGTCTGTAGAAACGTATGGCTCGGTAAATAGCATGGTTTTTTCACGCTCTGTAGTTCTAACAATGGCCGACATAATATCAACTTTATTATCTTTCATTGCAGCAAGCGCTTCAGCCCAGCTATAATTTCTATCTACCTCAATCGTTAAAGAAACTATACTCGTTATATAGTTAATGTAGTCAGCAGAAATACCTGAAAAATCACCTTCGTCATTAAAATATTCATACGGATACCATGAATCTACGCCTAACCTTAGAGTGGGGGCTTGTTGTAACCATTTTCTTTCTGCCGAGGTTAAACTAGTAAGTGACGAGTCATTATTAAAAAAAGGTTTTAAGGTTGGCAACCATTTTTTTTCTAACTCAATAATTTTATTAACAGGAATATTTTCTATACCCGCATTAACTTTATTTAATAATTCAGGCTGACCTTTTGCTATAAGGGCAGACACATTATTGGAAATAATGACTTCCTCCGAGATAACAAAGACTCCACTTAATCCTTTTTTAGCCAGTTTTGCAAAGGCAGTAGGTAATTCAACAATAACAGCCTGAACCTCATTGTTTAACAACTGATTGAGGACATCATCAAAAGTTATATAGGTTAGCTGCTCAATATTGGGATATTTTTCTCTAATATAGAGCTCTTGAAAACTAAAGCGTGAAGTCGATACTTTTATATCCTTTAGCTCACTAAGTTTAGTATTTTTATTCACTGAACGATTATAAATTATGCCTGTTTGTACATTATGGATAGGCAAAGAAAAGTCTGCCCATTGTTCCCGTTGTTCATTCCTAAAGAGGCCAACATGAAGGGTGTTTTTTTGTCTTACTAACTGTAAACTCTCTTCGAAAGGTACCAATAGTATACGTATAGGAATGTTGTTCGTTTTAGACCAAAGTTCCCAGAACTCAACATAGAGTCCGCTCGGAGTACCATCAGGTAGACTGAAGCTAAAGGGCAAATAATCTATACTCGCCACAACAGTAAGAGTACCTGACGGGTCTTGAGATTGTTCTGCTGACAACAACGGAGTACTGTGTGAAACTACACACGTTAACAACCAAAAAAAGGCGATTTTTAATTTCATACTTTTCTTTTAGTATAAGTTAAGTAAATTTATTAAAACTGTTTTTGTTCAAAACTTTAGTGAGATATTAATCACATTTCAGTCGGTATTATTCTGTCACATTTGCCACACAACATAACTAAGAATGGTACTGATAATACTATTGGCTACGTGGTGTAAAATAGTCAACGAAAGATTTTATGCGAAGCTTATTTATTATCTAATATAGCTCGATAATAATGTCCATCCTTAGTTATAAAGCAAAATTACTGGGGGAGATATCACCTTACGAGTTTTAAGAAAATAACCGAATTTTCTCAACCACTTCAGAACATTAACTGAAATATAATATGTAATAGCAGAGTTTATAATGAAATGTCTCGCTATGTCACCACGGCTAAATGATAAATTTGTTTTTGCCTAAAAATTTAATTGTTTCATTAGTTTATTCATATTAATTGGCTTTTCAAAATACGCTTCAGCACCCTCTTTTGTTAGACGTTCCTTCATGTCATCATCAATAGCACCAGACATAACAATAACGCGTGTATGATTGAGTAGAGGGTCCTGCTTGATCTGCTGACAAAATTGTAAGCCATCAACAGCAGGCATCATTATATCAACCAATACTACAGTTGGCTTAAAGCTGTTCATTTTTAAACCAGCTGCAAAGCCATTGAAGCAAACATCAATATCGAGTTCATTGCAGCTTTCTGAAAGAGCATCCTTTAAAAAGTCTGCATATAAAGGCTCATCATCAACAATTAATAAACGCTGCTTGTTATTTTGTTTTACCAATTCTATTTGTTTTGTTTTGGCAAACACTTTAATTTCGTTTAACTGGAATCGGTGGTGGCCATTAACGACTAAATCAGCGGTTAACTCATGATTATTAATCCACGCGTAAACCTGTGAAAGTGAAACGTTCATTAATTGTGCTACAGCTTGAGGCACTAAGTATTCTTGTGATGAGAGCATGAAAGCCTAATTTATGATTATAATAAACCACCATAAAACATAATTGATTAAAATGTAAGCTCATTCAACACAAAAATCAATCAATTTAAATAACTAAAAACCGTTAACCTTTCGATTAACAGCTTTTCTTAATATGGCGGTTAACTTCAAGGATGTGATAACAAACTTGGAGATAGAGGTTTGAACTCTACGTCGACGGTGCAGTACTATATATTAAAGATGTATATTGCATTTAGTTACCGCGTATAAACAAAGATCTGTCGAACTTACAAAATTAACAAAGTAGCCAAGTTAACTGTTTAATTAGCTAGCTTATTTAAATTTAACGATACTTGTACCAATAATAAGCAACCGGTTACGCCAAGCCCTAGACCGATGCCCATCCATATTCCTTGTAATTGAAATGTCTGCATTAAATACCAGGCTGCTGGTAGGCCTACCAACAAATAACCAACACCTGTGATCATTGCCGGAGCAAACACTATTTTCATACCACGTAAGATATTTAATCCGGTCAATTGCCAGGAATCTACTACAAAACAGGCGGCGGCCACTAACATTAAGCTCGGTAAAATATCGACCAGTTCCGCAAATAGCGCATCGTCAGGTTTAGCAAACCACTGCGACAACCATTCAGGGTTAATGGTGAACATCAGGCCTATCACTACGCTTGATGCGGTGGTCAAGATCAAACCATTACGTGCGATGTTAATGATGGTTTGCTTGTCTTTATTACTGCCGAATTGGTTACCCACTAATATTGAGGTTGCCTGAGCAAAACCATAAGAAACACACCAGGAAAAACTTAAGATTTGCAAAGCAATT
>JALJPB010000142.1 GCA_022969175.1 Colwellia sp.
CATTATGTGTTTTGTGAGCTATCAATCAGTCTTTCTGACTTAAATTTAATGGGTAAAGAGTGTGAATTTTAAACCAGTAATAGTAGAGGAATTCAAAGTCTATGGATTATTCACTGAGCTAACAACTTCACAAAGTGAGAATTATCAAATAATCACTAAGCACTGGAAAAATTTTAACAATGCTTTGAAATCCAAAAAAGTAAGGTTAGGAGCAAGTTGGGTGAAGTACGGTATCACCAAAAAAATAGGTAATAACTATTATTACATGGTGGCAATTTCATCTGATATCGAAATTGATGGATTTGACACAGAAACAATAAATGCAGGAGATTATATTTGTTTTCAGCATGTTGGTTCTATGGGGCTTATTAAATCAACAATCTATCAAATTTATAAAAAAGTTATTCCATTATCGAGTTTTGGACTAAATGAGAAGAGAAAACTTATACATTACGAACGTTACGATTATCGGTTTAACTGGAACAAGCCTAATTCAGTTCTCGATATTTATGTACCAATAGAAATAAACACATAACACATATGAGCCTATCTCTCGTCAATAGGCAATAGTGTTCTTTTAGCTGCCATTAGGCAGCTAATTGTTATCAATCAATAAATTCGTCTTCTTCACTATGTCGGTTAGTCGTTAAACACTCGTTTACGGCAAACACATATTGAGGCTTTCTTATTGTGATCTCATCACTGCCTGCTTTTCCTCAGTCCATTTTGGTCGCAGGGGCACTAGACATTCATAGGTTAACCTTTGGCTGGCACTATTCAAGTAGGTTGACTTGTTTTTCAATAAAGCATTCAACGCCCACAACGACATTGCAGATATAAGGTTCGAGTAGACGAAGTAAAGCCAGTGGGTCTGTGCCAATATTTTGATGAACAAGCTTATTTCCTTGTTGATCTAGGATGCAAATATAAAGAATTTTGGCATGTAAGTCGATTCCGCAATAATATTTATGTAAAGTAGTATAGAATTTCATCGAGCTTTCTCCTTTTGGTTTCGTCGCCTTAAAGTTTAGCTAAACGCTGAACTTTGGGGAGGGGGCTCAATTAGTATCAAGAAAATTAACTAGGACTTAAAACAGTTTGTTGTTTTTCGTTCCTCAAAATTCTAACAAACTATTTTAAACCTGTTATTTGGGCGTTATATTTTAGGAGTAAATCAGCATGAGTTTCGTTATAGATATATTTTTGTGGTTATTCATAGAGACTATATTTGGTTTTGTTTTTTATTCGACGGGCTGTTTAATCCTAAAAGTATTTACCTTTGGTCAGTATAAAATGGAGTTTAAGGATTTCGCCTCTTTTAAAGGTAGTAAATCTAAAAAGGTCAATTTAGTTTGTCTCTTGGGAATATCCTTTTACGTATTAATAATTGTGTTAATTGCGTATTTAAATAATTAAAATATAACAAGTTGCTTAAACGGAAAATTAACAGTTGGCCATCGCTTCGCGATTATAGTCAACCATTAATTTCCCCTAAGCAAGGCGTTAGGTATATCAATCAAACATTGTATTAAGGGTGATGTATGAGTTTAAGCGTTTTTTGCCGTTATTGTGGTCAACAAATTTCTGATATTGATTTAGTTTGCGATCATTGTGATTCAAAACAAAATTTCACTGTCGTTTCCAACGGCTCCTCTCGAAAAAATTCCGAGGGTGTTATCGCATTTGTTGTATGCTTCTTTTTCGGTGTTTTTGGTATACACAGATTCATATATGGAAAAATAGGCACAGGTTTTTTAATGCTCATTACTTTGGGTGGCTTTGGTATCTGGTGGCTTATAGATTTAATTCGAATAGCTGTCGGTCATTTTACCGACTCTAAAGGTAACCATTTAAGTCTGATACATAATCATTGAAGCTTTAGAGTGGTGTAAGATATACCTATATCAAGCTAATAAAAAAGGACTGATAACTGTTTGCTGTTTTTCGTCCCTCAAAAATTTTAGCAAACAATTTTTAGCCCCTTATTAGGGCGTTTAACCCGTAATATCCAATAAACACCAATGAACAGCTATGAACTTTTGTGATGGTTAACTGATTGTTATTATTTGCTTTGACTGCTCTGTGTTTGTTTTGTATTGTTCTTGGTTGTTCATTGTAGCATAATGGCGGTGCTACAAATGAGCTACACGGAGCGGTAATGGTATGGCAATAAAAACGAAGATAACAATCACAAGTATTAAAAATTTAATTCCCGAAGATAAGCGCTTAAATGATACTGAAATTTCTGGTTTCCACGCCCGTATAACACCTACAGGTTTGATCACTTATTATTTGTTTTACCGCCTAAATGGGAAACAGGTAAATTACCGATTAGGTATAGACGGTCAAATGTCTCCTGCACAAGCCAGAGATTTAGCAAAAAACAAAATAGCCGAAGTGACTCAGGGGGTTGATGTTCAAGCGGTTAGAAAGCATGACCGAACTAAAATCCAATATTCTAAATTTTCAACACTACGATTCTTCTTAGAAGAAAAATATGCTCCTTGGTTAAAGTCACGTAATCCAAAAACAGCCGAAAAAACGATAAAAGCGTTTGAGTCTTCTTTCCCTGCGTTGATGGATTTTCAGTTGTCTGATATTAATGCGTGGGAGATCGAGAAATGGCGAAACAAACGGTTAGCTGAAGGAGTTAAGCCTGCAACAACAAATAGGCAAATAAACACGATTAAGGGCTGTTTGAGTCGTGCTGTTGAATGGGGAGCGATTGATAGTCACGATTTACGTAAAGTAAAAACTTTAACGGTAGATAATTCTAAAGTTCGCTATTTATCCAAAGATGAAGAAACAAGGCTACGAGAGAACTTACAAAACTGTGATACTGATTTTTTACAAGTGATAGTGATACTTGCTTTAAATACAGGTATGCGTAAGGGAGAGTTGTTATCACTTGAATGGAGCCATGTTAATTTTGAGAACAAAATATTGACGGTTGACTTTCAAAATGCAAAATCAGGTAATACCCGCCATTTACCGTTAAATACACAAGCCTTTAATACCCTAAAGGAATGGCAGCAAAAAACGAATGATATAGGTTTTGTGTTTAAAGATAAAAACGGCCTACCTTTGAAAGACTTCCCTTACATATGGAGTGATTTATTAGACAAAGCTCAAATTACGAATTTTCGATTTCATGATTTACGACACCATTTTGCCAGTAAGTTAGTGATGGCAAGTGTTGATTTAAATACGGTTCGCGAATTATTAGGTCACAGTGATTTAAAAATGACTTTACGATATGCTCACTTAGCACCAGAGCATAAAGCGGCAGCGGTTAACTTAATTGGCTAATGATCACTCTGTGGTAAAGGCACACATCAGCTCGTTTTAATTTTTGATTGTTTTATATGTATTAGCCAACTACATTAAGAGTTAAATATTAAAAGGATTTTATATTATGAGCCTGACACTACCACCTTCTTTGCTTATCCAAACTTGGATTGATATCGCGACAGTCACACAGTACCCTGAAGCACAAGAGATAGCTCGAAAAAGACTACACATGTTTTTTGATGATGTTAACCAAGCGATACTTTATCTCGAAATGGAAAAAACTAATCTCACAAGTAAGTCAGTTATTAATAATGTTAATCAACTTGCAAATTAAACTATGAATATCAGAACACGAGCTGCTCAAATTCGTTCGAGATGGTTAAGAACTGGTTTATATTGTGAGTTATCACTCGATGAGTTAGCACCATTATTTGCAGTGTATGCCGATAATCCTAGTGGCAAAGTCTTTGTTATTGATAAAACGCAACCAGTTAACTTAAACAACCTCAAAAGCTTATCTCATGATGAATATCAATCTTATAAATTAGATGTGAAAGCTAGTACCCAAGCGAAAGCACACCATAAATCATTAAACCGATTTAACCAACCAGTACTAGTTAGCGTTGACGACATTTATCTTATGATCAGAGGCAAGCTTGATAGTAAGAAAAAAAGCTTCTCGCTCAAAAACTCTAACTCACCAGTAACAATAGAAAACCTTGTTTTATTATCTGATGGTAGATCTGATTACTTTTGTAAGTTAAGAAAAAATGCCGAACAAAAAATTATATTTTGGCGAAAATAAGACCTTGAACCTAAGTTTACCATTATTCAATTAACCGAAAGAATGGAAGCAGTGAAGTATAAGATTGTTAGTTCAAAAAAAGGGATAACCCAGCGTGAAAGGATGAGTATAATCGATAATGAAATACCTCTGACGTTAAGTAATATAGAAGTATTGGTTAATGCTTGTGATGATACTAAGGTCAAGTTCATCGTTTAAATTAAACTATTTTGGTCTTTAAAGTGCGCATTATGACGTTAGCATCAATTTTTTTATCATATATTTTCTAATCTTTAATTAGGGGCTATGTAGAATATGGTAATCATTTTTACTTCAAATTAAATGAGTGTGTTACTTAATTGAAATTTTTGAATTTTACTTATAAAGTAAGCGCGGAATATAAAACTGACTAGACATATTATTTATGATCAATCTAAAAAATATACTTTTAATAACATTTAGCCTTCCCGCTCTTGGAATTTGGTTTTCATGGTATTTTGAAAAGTGGGATTATATGATTTTATGTTTGTTATTAACGGTCCCAATATTGATCATTCAATCCTATATGAAGGAATCCGTAATAAAACGGAGTATTGATTTTTGTTTCCACTTATCAATATATATTCCTCTCATTATTTATGCCTTCGCTAGGCTGTATGAAGAAAAGGGACTTATTCTAAATGGTGAGGTCGTGCATTCTTTTGATTCAAGCCTGTATTTTAGTATAGTGACATGGACAACTTTAGGTTATGGTGATTTTCAAGCTACAGAAGCAGTTAGATTATGGGCCGCTACAGAGGCAATGTTTGGTTATATTTTTATGGCCCTACTAATAGCTTCTTTTATGTCACTGCTTGTGCATGAAAAAAAAGCCGGCAAAAATTGATACGTAACTGTCTTTTGTCTTTATTACTCGTATATTAAAACCAACTATTATTTGGCCCGTTATTTGGGCATTAGGTGCTAATTTGATTTCGACTCACAGGCAAAAGTTTTTTTCTTGGTTAAACGCTGGTATTGCTGCTACATCCTTGGCTCTATTGGTATTTATACCTAGTCTTAATGACGTAAATGTTAATGCAAAGTGGTTTTCGCTTGGAGCATTAGTAGTTGCAATCCCTTTTGCAATTGCTGCGCTACTAACCTTAAAGGAAATTGAAGTTTTCGAACATCCAACCAGTGATACTATTAAAAATATTCACCACACCTTATCTGTTATTTCAATGATAAGTTTTTTATTAGGGTTTGGTGGTTATTGCTATAGCTTGTCGCCAAATATTTTGTATATATTTTTAGGTGCGTTTTTAATTGCATTCATTTTTTTTCGCGAAGTACAAAAAGAAATATTAAGCACCTAATAAATAATTAAATGAGGCTTATCAATACTAAATCTAATCCGAATCAAGTTTAAGTATCCACTTATTAATGTCCGCAGTGTGGCATGATTTAGCCTAATCACTCAACCCCAAGCAGTTCAATTTTTGGCTTATAAATTAATCAAATGCTAATGACTTCTTGGTGCGCATAGTTGACTTTAGTGCTAAATCTTTTGCGATATATTTTCTAAGGAATTATTCGTGTTATATTACTGAGAAGTCTCCATAATTATCGCCATTACCACGGATTAAGTGATGACGTTTATGTGAAGCGACACGATATTAGTTAAAAGATTACAAATGCTGCTCGGCGGCGTTATCAAACAATACCATGTACGAACCGTGGGGAAACGGCAAAGAACACCTTAACGGAGCGGATATCGAATTATTAGTCCGCGTAGTTTGGTCAAGGCAGAGGATGTGATTGTGGAAGTTTTTTATACCGTATTTGTTAGTTCAACCTTTTTAGATTTAGAAGACGAGCGTGATACTGCCTCAAGAGCATTAATGGAAGTTGATTGCTTCCCTGCAGGTATGGAATTATTTCCCGCTGCAGACATACAACAATTTGAATACATTAAAACAGTAATTGATATTTGTGATTATTATGTTCTTATCATTGGAGGACGATACGGCTCAATTTCAGAAGACGGCATAAGTTTTACTGAAAAAGAATATGACTACGCCATTTCAAAAGGCATACCAGTATTGGCTTTCGTTCATGCCACACCAGAAAAATTAAGCTTGGAAAATTCAGAATTATCACCCGAAGCAAGAGAAAAATTAAAGCAATTTAAAGCTAAAGCAATGGAAGGACGTTTAGTTCGCGAATGGAACAACAAAGATGATTTGTCCGCTAAAATCATTACTGCAATCACCAGAGCTAAAAAAATCAGTCCTGCTATTGGCTGGGTACGAGGAAACAAAACATCCTCAGTTGAATCGTTAGTGGAAATTAATGATTTAAGAAAACAAAACGACGAGCTAAAGGTTCAGGTAAATTCCCTCAAATTACCAGCTACTTATTCTCCTAACAATTTAGCTGACCTTAATTGTGAAACGTCTCTTGATATTAGCTACAGAGGTACAGGCGGCTACCAGACTCTTACTGATACATTGAACTATAAATGGTCTGAAATATTTTCATTCATAGCCCCGTTATTACTTGAAAATCCAAACAACTATAAAGTTAGAAATAAGCTTGATGAGTCACTCCAAAAAAGGTCAAAAAGTAATGTCACAGAATTAAAGCTTCAAGATGAATCTTTTGAAAAAATTAAAATTCAATTCATGGCGTTAGGTATAATTGATGTTAAATACCTGAAAGCAACAGGGGGATCTATGGTGCTTTTTTGGAACTTAACTGATATTGGTAAAAGCAACATGTTAAATCTGTTGGCGGAGAAAGGCACTCAAAATGAGGGAGATAAATAATGCCTAAAAACTCAAGTAGAAGAACTACCCGTAGAACTGAAAATTCGCCGTTCAACATTTTAGTAAATTTTTATCAGCCGCTTAATTAAGCATTATCGATACAAAATCTAATCCGAATCAGCTTTACCCTTCACATGCTAACTTCCACTTTGTTCGCAAAGCGGAAACTACCAATAATTTTTTTCCCTATATTTGCTAATGAATCATTCACATAATGTTACTAAGACGTATTAGTAACACACAGTCAATTAAACCATGACCAATATAAATCACCTAACCAACTGAATTTAATTCACTTTATTTGGTATATGGTAAAAGTCAGTTACTAAGATGTCTTAGTAACCTCTTAAATTTTTATTATATTTAGTGTTAATTGTTTCTAATGCATTGAAAGTATGGGATATTGATGTGAATTAAATGTTACTTATGGTGCGAAGGTTACTTAGACGTATCCACAATAAGCTGTTATGTTTTTAAGGAGATATGGATGTCTGCTCAATTAAGAAAACGAATAACTAAGATCGTTTCATATTTCATTTTAATTTATAGTTTATTGTTTTTTGCACTAGCACCTTTAAGAATGTTAGCAGTTGAATCGCAATCTCATATAGCAATGAAGGTTGTTGGCTATTCACATCAATATTTATTTTGGTCATGGATTCATCTTCTTGATGAAGAAAATATTATTCGTAAAATAGCTTATAAAAATGATGTTTATTGGTGTGAAAAATCAGATATGTGCTCAGTAAGCAAAACATAACAAGCTGTTAAACAAGGACAAAAAACAGTTGGTTTTTGCTCCTTCGTCGCTTATTTTAACCAACTATTGTATTGCCTGTTAACAGGGCGTTATATGCCTAAGGATAGTATGTGCAAAAGCCTGACATTGGATTAATCTTCGAAGAAAGTTTACCTGATGATATTTTTAGAGAGTTTGAAAGCTCTGTTAAATCAGATGGTCTGAATTTACTTGTTCAATCAAAAGAACCTATGGGCGCTATGATGTGCGCAGAATGGTTCATTTTACCAGTCGTTATGGCTTATATAGGTAAAAGCTATTTTGATGGTTTTCTTAAAGAAATGGGTAAAGACCATTATGCATCTTTAAAAGAAAGTTTATCTGGGTTAACGGCAAAAGTTATGTCAGAACCTAGAATTGAACCAGTTCTTTTTGGATCAAAAGGCAAATTAAGTGGAAATAATCCTTTTTCTCTTGCTTGTGCCGTACATGCTGAAGCAGAAAATGGGTATACATTTAAATTATTATTACCGAAGCATAACAATGATTGTGATTACAAATTAGTCATTAGTAAGTTCATGGACTTTTTAGCTGATTATCATCTTGGTTTACAAACTTTAGATTCAATTGGTTGTATTTGGGATGCAGGAGTACCACCAAGTAATATGATCTTTGTGCATTACAATACTAATGCTAATAAAATTGAATGGCTAAACTTTAAAGACTATCGGTAGTCGGCATATAACAAGTTACTCAAACGGACGATAAACCGCTGGCTAGCACTCGTTCCTCGTACATTTTAGCCAACTATTTCGCGCCGCTTAGTAAGGCGTTAGCTACCTAGGGTTGTCTGGATGATTTTGTATAAGTATGTATCTTTCAAAACTGCCGAATCAATTATAAAAACCTCTACAATTGGTTTTTCTTGCCTTGAAGACCTGAATGACCCTTTCGAAGGAACCTCAGTAAGTTTTGAAGACCAAGATGAAATACCAGCAAATGTAGTTGCTAATGCAGTACGAAATCGTATGAGTAGAAACTTTGGAATTCTCTCATTAACAAGAACACCATTAAACCCTACTATGTGGTCGCATTATGGTGATGAACATCGTGGGGTAGTTATAGGAATAGATATAGATGTTGCCAACCTAAATACTACAAGTGCTAATCTAATCCCTGCGAAGTATGGAGATGTGATTTATTCATCAACAATACCAGGTAAGGTTTTACCTAAAATATCCAACGAAGGATTAATGGAAATTGGAAGTCAGGTTGAAGCTTTTGAAGAGCAGAATTATGAGCTGTTCAAAAGGACATTTTTGTATAAATCTTTACCTTGGAATTATGAAGAAGAGGTAAGAGTCGTTAAAAACATCAATTGCTCTAATTCTTTAACGCGTATTTTGGATTTTAGGTTTGAAAATAAATCAGGTACATGGAGCTCAATTCAATTTCAAGGCCGCCCAATTTATTGTTTAAGTATTCCTCCTGAGTCGATAAAAGAAATTTATTTAGGCAGTTCAACCTATAAGAATGTCTCAAGGTTAGGTGTTCCCGAAGAAGGTTATTCCGAAACAAGAAAATCATGGATAAATAAAGGTATTTCTGTTTTTAATGTACGGCGTATAAAGGACAGTTGGCAACTTGAAAGTTACGTGCATAACGGTAGCTAACAAGTCACTTAAAAGGACAAATAACAGTTGGCTGTTTGCTCCTTCGTCGCTTATTTTAGCCAACAATTATTTGCCTCTTAGTGAGGCGTTAGGCTCTGGTGTTACCCATAAAAAGTAGACACGGGTTATGCGCCAATGCGCTCATATTCAGCCGGACTGATATAGCCCAATGC
>JALJPB010000143.1 GCA_022969175.1 Colwellia sp.
GAATGGCAAGATGAAGACAGTTAGACATAACTTTTCCCTTGTTTTATTTTAAACGCATGAATTAAATAGTTACTCTATTTTATAGAACACCAATGCATATAATACCAAGTGCATTAAAGCTAAAATAAGACTATGAGCTGCAATACGTTGTTGCGCTGAGTAAAGCCTCACGCGCTTTTATACTATATATATTAAATAGACGTTGAGTTATGGATTGATAAATTTAACTAACTAACTAACTAACTAACTAACGATTCAACAGTTCGACATTTGTTGGGAATTGCTCAAGTAACTCAACAAGTTTCCTAGCACCCTCTACAGGTTTAAGACTGGTAAGCGCCCTACGCAACACAGTTACCTTGTCGAGTTCTTTCGAATTGAGCAGCAACTCTTCACGACGTGTGCTGCTTTTAGCAATATCCAGCGCGGGAAAAATCCGCTGATTTGCAGCCTCACGTGATAAAACGATTTCCATATTACCGGTACCCTTGAATTCTTCAAAAATAACCTGATCCATCCGGCTTCCGGTATCAACAAGTACGGTCGCTAGAATGGTAAGCGAACCACCATTCTCAATCTTTCTCGCTGCGCCAAACAGTTTTCGTGGTATTTCCATAGCTCGAGCGTCAAGCCCGCCCGACATGGTACGACCGCTGCCCTTTTGACTAGCATTATGTACTCGTGAGAGCCTAGTGAGAGAATCAATGACAATCATTACATCAAAGCCTTCACCAGCTTCTTGGCGAGCTATTTTAAGAAGGTCATTAGCTACACGTACGTGTTGGTCATAGTTTTCATCTGTAGATGAGGCGTATACTTTTGCTGGTACGCTGCGCTTAAAATCTGTCACCTCTTCTGGACGCTCATCAATGAGCAACGCATAAAGCTTTATCTCAGGATAAGCTGACCCCACCGCCTGACAAATATGTTTTAACATAGTCGTTTTACCTGAGCCTGGCGGAGCAACAATCAAACCTCGCTGCCCCATTCCTATTGGCGTGAACAGGTCCATCGCTCGCGTGGAGAGTTGCTGTGAACCTAATTCAAGGCGAATACACTGATAAGGATGGATGGCTACGCCATTTAAAAAACATTTTTGTGGTTCAACTTTAGGTACACTTTTGACCACTTCATCTAGTTGTTTGGCGACTTTTTTTCTTTTCACATTCAAACTTAATACTTTTCTGGTCATGATATTGCTTTATGCTCTAAAGAATTGGAGATTTTTGACGTCTTTACCCTAATCTAACCTAAGTAACAGCTCATTATGTTAGCCCTACTAGATTACAGATTAGTGAAAGAGTGATAGTAACGTATTAGAATAATTATTGATAAATTTTTTATACTAATGACAATTTGTGTATTTAGTTACCTTTCTTTTCTCACGGTTTTTGACGTAAAAACTTAAGTTAAATTATTACAATCTAGCTCCTGCCCAGAAAATATTGACAATAATTCTCACTTCATTTACAGATTCAACTATTGGGTTAACTACTATCTAACTCATTAAATAAAGGTTAAGTACATTTCAAATCCTTAATAAATAATAAATATTTGCAATAATTGCGTTTATAACTCACGCTTATGCATATGCCGTTTAAGCCTTAAACTCTTAAACTCTTAAACTCTTAAAGGAATATATCATGAGTACAACCCTATACGACAAGTACGGTGGTTTCGAAACATTTAGCGCTGTTGTCAGAAATTTTTATCAAAAAATATTAGACAGTGAAGAACTCGCCCCCTACTTTGATAACGTTAATATGGAAAAGTTAATGTCACATCAAACTAATTTCATATCAACCGCACTTGGTGGTCCCGATAATTACACAGGAATCGATTTAAAAAAAGCACATGCCCCCTACAAAATAACCGTACCTCATTTTCAAGAAGTCGCTGAGTTATTAGATGAATCTCTTGATGAAGCAGGAGTAGAACAAGAAGATATCAAAAGTATTATTAGCTTAATTGCAAGTTTAATGGATCAAATTGTATCAAGTGAATAATTCAATAAAGCTAGAAAATCATTCAAAACTAACCCATTTACCTGAATTACTTAATGATTTAGATCAGGCTCTGCTAATTTGTCATTGTGAAACACTTAAAATTATTGAACAGAATAAAGTTTTTTCTAATTGGTATCCAATCGAACTAGAACATACCTCACTCGACGATATTTTCGATAACGATATAGTCAGGCGAATAAAAAATGCTATTTCGAAAAAACGTAAATACCGTTTTAAAGTGGAACAAGTTATTGGTCCTCGTCTGGAGTATATAGATTTCAATAGCAAACTTATTTCGATTAATGAAAACCAAAGCTTTCTTCTAATTCAAGGTTCAATCAACAGCACAGAAGCACAGCTAACTAAAATTATTCATGACCACAGTATAATTGCCGAAAAAAATAAGACATTGATTGAACAGGCAATTGATAAAGTTAATGCCGCCAACAAAGTAAAAAGTATGTTTTTAGCGTCAATGAGTCACGAATTAAGAACCCCTCTGAATGGAATTTTAGGTATGGTGCAACAATTTTATAAAACGTTGTTAACACCTCAACAAACAGATTTAATTAAAACTATTGAAAGTTCAGGTGACCAATTACTTGCTATTATCAATCAAGTCCTTGATTTCTCAAAAATTGAAGAAAACAAAATAGAACTTCATAATATCTCAACCGATTTAAAAAAATTGGTCGTAGATGTTATTTCCATATGCTCTAGAAGTGTAGAAAGCATTGATAAACTGGAAATTAAAACCTTTTTTACTGAGCAGGACTATCCAAAAGTACTAGTAGATGATACTCGTTTAAAACAAGTATTAATTAACTTGGTTAGTAATGCTCTTAAGTTTACAAAACAAGGCAGTGTCGAGCTTAAATTAAGCCTACTTTCTGCATGCAATAATAATTGCCAATTAGAGTTTTCGGTTACTGACACGGGTATAGGAATTGAACAAGAAAAAATAGCTGAACTTTTTAAACCTTTTACCCAATATGATTCTTCTACGACTAAAAATTATGGGGGAACAGGCCTAGGATTAAGTATTAGTCATCAACTCATTAAATTGATGAACAGTAGCATTGACGTAACTAGTACGGTAAATCATGGCAGCAAATTTAGTTTCAAGCTAACTTTGCCGATTAGTGAGCAACAAAAAGCAACTGAGCTTATTCAGCATTCGGTATTAGAAATTTCATCACTCGAAGATAAAACAATTTTGATTGTAGATGATAATCGTATCAATAGGAAAATAGTGTCATTTGCCCTTGATTGTTCTAAAGCTAATATATTAATAGCTGAAAATGGATTAGAAGCTATTGAACAATTCGAAAAAAACCATGTAGATATCATTTTAATGGATTGTTTAATGCCAATAATGGACGGCTATGATGCGACCAAAAAAATTCGAGAATTAGAATCATCAGAGCGACACACTTTAATTTTTGCTTTAACCGCAAGCGCTTCAAATGAAGTAGGAGAACTATGTATAGCTGCAGGTATGGATGACATTATGCTAAAACCTTTTAAATTTGAGACTTTACTCAAAAAAATAAATCAAGGACTTGCCAGCAAATAAATGAGTTTGTCTGTTTTTACCCACGATCTAACCCAAGGTTGATTCTAGATAAAACCTATCTTGGATTGTACTCCGTACATTTCAAGAGTATAAAGTAATGTCCGTTTTAGAATTCGAAACTTGAGCTTTATATTAGTGAACGTTTTATGACAACTTACTTAGCGCACAGTAATTTTTCCCAAAAAATACGGACAGTTAATTTAGCACTTTTGTCTTAAAACTTGTGTCTGTAAATATTGGGGGATTTTAGAGCATATTTATTGGTTCTTAGTAATTCCACTTTTCTTTTTACGTACACCAATAGCGTGCTTCGCTTAATCCGACGCGTTAGTCGCACAGTTATACATTTAAATTGCAACGAGATTTGGCAAAATAGAGCTACATTTCAATCAATAGCTTCAATCTAGAATAACTCGATTTCATCTTCTTCGGAATTACTCTTATTTGCCATTTCTAGATTAAATTCAATTAATGCGGCTTCAATAGGCACTCCGGAAATAACCTTATCAAACATTCGACGCTCTTCTTCCATAGTATATTTGCTACGGATAGTTTCTTGTAACCCTTGCCAAGCTACAGGTGAATATAATTCTTCAGGGTTACTAATAAGTGCAGTTAAAGAGCTAAGACTGCCACTAACATGGTCTAATCTTTGACTTAGTTTATCGTAAAACTGAAAGGCAATTATTGCTGAATTTACTTTATCCAAAGCCGTCGACGTAGAGCCTTCGATAATCAACTTCATTTTTTCACTACTTTCATTTTTTTGACTCAATTGCGTAATAGAGCTCTGAATATCACTTAAATTTGTTGCAAGCCCGGTAAATGATGTAGATAAAGCCGAAACAGAAGAGTTACCCTCATTCATAGATTGATCAATTTGAGTCACTGCCAAATTAAGCATTATGATAGTTTCTTTTAATTGGCTCCAGTCTAAGTCTGGACGAGAAGAGGTTGATGCAGATAAAGAACTCATATTGTAATTCCCTGTTCTAATTAAATTATAAAAATAAAGGTGAAGAATAGTAATTATAGAAGTAAATGAAAAACTTTCAGGAAATTAATTTTTTAGTGTCCAAAATGGGACAAGTTCAAACTAGTATTAAGACAATCTTAGTCGGTGTCTAACTTACAGTCACCCATGAAATAATCTAATCTAACTGTGCATATTTTTGGGGCAAGTTAATGAGCTTGAAGCGGACGTTAGGTTTACAAGTTGCTATAAAGCGCACAGAGAAGTCATAAACTCGAATTAGTGAATTGTCAGTTTTGGTATCGAAATAAACATTATATTTGATGAGTTAAGATAGACAATTACGACAGATTTTCGATGAAGCTGCGCTTAGTATTATGCTCACTTCATACTTACCTTAACCAAAGTTTAAATATGATTCATGTCTTGATGAAGCACCTATGAACTTTATTAAAAGATAAAAATTTTGAGCAATCATAGTCAACAGTTAAATACCCATATCTTTAGGCTATGTACTGGACTAATGGTGCATGAAGTCAGTAGGAATGTTTCAGATATGTAGTGATAGGCAGTAATTCTAAGTATTAGATATATCATTGCCATTAAACTATTTGAATGTGATTTTCTCAGCTATTGCAGGATTTACTATCGATAATTGAACGTGGTGCGGCGTTGAAAACTTTAATATAGGGATAGCAAAGATAAAGTCTCAGCGAGCATGTTCACTCGCTGAATTAAACTTCAACAAAATACTACTACCCAGCATGTACAGTTTTCTCTGTACGGTTATCTGCAAGATCTGTAATTGTTACTTTAGTCGCTGTACGATCTATGGTGTGGATCATTGCATTTGAATTTTTACCATTGTTTTCAACAAAGCTGATAATGTTTTCACCATTACATTGTACATTATTAGCAACATAAGTACGTGAGTAACCAGAGGACTTTATTGCGTTATGCATAGCGGCACGATTACCTGCGGCAGCAGTTACACATAATTGAGTAAATTGAGAATTATTTGCAGCAACAACATCTGCTGCTTGAGTTGAAGCGATTAAACCTGTGGTCATTAAAACTGCGATAGATAATTTTTTCATGTTCATTGGTATTCCCCTAAAAATAAATTAATAACAAGACTTTCTGTTACTTGTATAGTGGCAACTTTTTCTGAAATGGTTGTAATAAAGATTGCGGCAAATGTAATAATAAATGTCACCATTGGGTTACATACAACCTTGTTTAATCTTTTTTTTATTTCTAGGCCGTTGATTATACTGATAAGTTTTTTTGTAGATTGATGTGGTTGTAGATATACTTTGTTACAGCCACTTACGCGCAGAAATGAAAAACTAATAAAATATTATTGTTTAATTTATCCTTTTAGTTTTAAGTACCAAAAATCAGAATCTTCATTATGTTTATCTGTTTCCTCAGGCCTTCAAATACGTCTATTAAGTGCTAAGGTATTATAGTTATATAATCTTTCACTCATATCATGGTCAAATATTGTTCTTCAATAGCGATTAATGAACGTCAACAAACGTATCAAAGTGATCATAATTCATGCGCCGATATGTCCCCCTAAGTGAGATAGAAAAATTTACTTATCACGTAAACTAATCAAATTTAATTAAGTTATTCTCCACACCTATTGCTCTGAATGTTAAATTTATGACTATCCCATGAACAATAAAACCTGAAAAATGGCCTGTTAAATGTTGACGGTAAACTCATCACTATTATTGATTCAAGCAAGCTAAAATAGTGTTCGTATCGCTAACCGTCCCTAAAATGACGAAAACCACCTAGTACCCGTATAGATCTATAGTACTGAAATTTCCATAGAATAAGCACAGCAAACACTTATAATGTTAGATTTCATCTTGAAATTCTTTTAGAACAGCTAATTACAGTGAGATTTGTGCCTACATAGCCTGATTTTTATCGAAGATTATTTACTTAATTAAGTTTAAGAGGAAGTTTTATTCAGGCAGTTTTCTTTTATTCTAGCTAGATTCTGGGTGAATGGATTAATGTCTTACTTATAAGTTACTGTTAACTTATCATCGACAGATGATAAAGTGAGACAATCTGAGCAAGTGTACTTAGCAAATAAAAGGTCAGGAACTATTAATTTATTACCTAACCTTTATTTTCCACTAGAACATGCCATAAATTGTTATTAAAATTACTACTAATGCAACAATTTTCATCAATGTTAGAAGGTCAGTTAGTGGTTTTTCATTTTGAGTTTTCATAATATTTCCTATTAAAATAAATAATCTCGTGAGAGGTCTCAGCTATTGCTTGGTTGCTGAATCACCACGGGATTTATCTGTTACTATTGTCAGCGGTTAAGATTGGGCATTAATGATACATTCGGAACCACTGTTCGAAATGCTCTTAAAATGCTACTTCATTACATACTGTGTATAAATTGGGATTGATACACATAGAACGGCTAATATGAAACATAATCCACATAATAAAGTGTGCGTTTCTATAAAATTCATGATAACTCTCCAATACAGTGAGCCATAGGCATGACCCACTGATTAGTTACTATTAACCTATTATTGAATTGGGCGAGGAGCTATAAGCTGTTCTTGTAAGTCATTATTCCATTTTCCATCTACTTGGATATGCAAAACGCTCCCCATTAATATTGCTTCGATCAGATTGTGACTTACGTAAGCATAAGTACCTGGTTGTTTAAAAGTATATATAGCTGCACCCGCTGCACCCGCTGCAATTGACCATGTTTCTAAATTGGTATTTGGCGCATCATTAAAACTACCCGTTTCCCAAACATAATCGCCATGCCCACCAATTAAGTGAGGATAAGCCTGCCGGTTAGCTTGTGAATGGACAATCAAAATGGTTTCACCAACTTTAGATTTAAGAGCGTTCGCTCCAGTCATTGCATTCATCACACCATTAAAAGGTAAATGAGTTGGTATCAAAGTTTTCATCGCTTGTAATGTGTCCGCCATACCAACTACTGGTGATGGATAACGCTTATAGTTGCCTTTATCATCTTTAGGTATATAGAAATCTTGACCACCAACATAAAAAGCTTTGTCATAAGTGATTTGATTACCATCACCATCTTTAAGACCATCTTTAGGAAGAATAGTGATAGCCCCATTCATACCAGAAACAACATGCCAAGGGATCATCGCCCCACCTGGTGCACAGTGATAAACAAACGTTCCCGCTTTTGTTGCTTTGAATCGCACGGTCACTTCTTGACCAGGAGGTACTTCAGTCAAAGCCCCTCCTCCCATAGCACCGGTAAAAGCATGCAAATCAATGTTATGTAATAATGTATTAGATGTTGGGTTGACTAAAGTTAACTCAATATAGTCTCCTACATGAGCTACGATCATTGGACCTGGAGAAGTACCATTGAATGTCATTTGCCACATAAAAACACCCGGAGAAATTTCTACCTCTTTCTCTTCAATGACAAGTTTTACTTGAACAATTTTGTTTTCAGTAACAACCTGATCATGAATTGGAAAACTAGGTGGAGCTACCATTTCTTGAACTATACGTTGCATCCCTTGACCTTGAAATTGTTGAGATACTTCAAAGCCCTTAAGACCGCCGGTAGTAGATTCGTTTGCAACGACTGTGCCTGACAAAGTTAAAGTTATTGCCAAAGCGATTGCTAATTTTCTCATTTTAGTTCTCCTTGAACTATTTAGTTAATTGAATATTAAGTAATTTACGTGAATCAGATAAAAGCCAAAATTTAGTGATTGATAATGTCAAATCGAGTAGATTTTTCATCATTCAAAGGTGCTCGTAAAAGAACACCTTTAAATACACTGTAAAATGTTGAAACTTTTTATGTTTTTCCACTCTTACTGAGTATTTGAGTTGTCATTATCTGCTGATATACAAATAATGTTCCCATTTCAAAAACATAAAAAGTCTTATGAAAGACTATGAAGACATCACTTAACTAAATACCGTGTTAAGGACAAGTTATAGAGTAATTTTCGTCGTGCATAACCATGTAATTTACAAAATTAAATTCAAGTTAAGGCTGAAAAACATACAGCCCACTTGAGTATTGATCTAGGTTGAAATTTCTTGGGTATTTTCTTCTGGTTGATCTTTTTGCTCTTGTTTTTTCTCTTCGTGGTTAGCACCACCACATCCGCCACAACAACTCATAAGTTTCTCCATTGGATTAAGTTGTCTGTATTTTACATAAGATGCATTTGAAATGCAACTTTAAAGTACGTCCTTTTTAACTTATATTTAAATAAAGAATTTTATTGAGTTTGGTTTAAATTCTAAAGTTTGGCTTTGGTTAAAATAGGAAAATACAGGGCAATAAAACTGCCATAACCGATCACCCAAAACAATATCGACATTGAGAGAACTTGTTGGTAGTTACTGATCCAATAGATGCCAAAAACTCTGATGATGAAAGCCAATACAATTGCCACAAATGCAATGGTCATGATTTTACCCACCACTATATTTCTACCCGTGTGACCCAATGATACCCGTGAAATCATCGCTAAAATCATCGTGGCCATAGCACCAATGGTGAGTGTATGAATTGCCTGGGATTGGCTAACCAAGTTAGTTACCATTGAGAGACCATAAAGAAATAGACCTAAGGCAATACACCAGTAACTTAAGTGTAATG
>JALJPB010000144.1 GCA_022969175.1 Colwellia sp.
AAGAGGGTGCATCTTAGCTTTCCGACTAAAAAAGGACTATATTTGTATCAAAATGATCGTTAGGTGGATGATTTTTCATTTATGAATTTAGACCGCTTTGTGGTATTTAGTAAGATTAGGTTTATTCATGTGATTTCAACTTCAAGGTGAAAAGTAATGATTAAAGTAAGTGTAATGTACCCAAACTCGTCAGATGCGAATTTTGACATTGAATATTATTGCAATACTCATATGCCAATGGTTAAAGATCTACTTGGTGACAGCGTAAAAAGTTGTCATGTTGATTCTGGTTTAGCTGGGGGGCTCCTGACGAAATGGCTCCGTTTATAGCAATAGGGCATTTGATATTTGATTCAGTAGATAGTTTTCAGAATTCATTTGGTCCTCATGCAGAAAAAATAATGGCAGATATTCCTAATTACACAAATACCCAGCCTCAAATTCAAATTAGTGAAATTAAGGTTTAGTAGTTCATCTTGCTATAAGTCATTAAAGCAGGACAAAAGCAGTCGGTTTTTGCTCCTGCGTCGATCATTTTAATCAACTATTTTTTCCAGTTAACAGGGCGTTAGTCGTACATGTTTACTGCATTTATTAATGGACTATATAAATATGAATATCCCCGTACTGATCGTTGCCTGTTTTAGTTTACTAGCTGTTATTGCACATGTTATTGGTGGAACGAAAGAGACTGTTAGTATTGCTCCTGACGAAAACAATATTTTGTTAACTCGCAGTTGGAAGCAAGCTATGTGTGCATTTCAAATGTTAGCAATTGATCTAATAGCTGTAACTATTGCTCTTTTTACAATATCGTTAACAGACCTGCTATCGTTTGAATACGAGTTAACTTTATTTCTAAGTGTGCTCTATTTACTTTGGGGTGTAGTTTGGTTGGTACAACTTGTATGGCTTAAAAGTAATGCAAAAACATTTATGTATTTACCACAATGGATTTTTTGGTTTGTAGGTTCTGGGTTATTGTATATCGGCGCATAGTTAGCCTAACAGGAAAATCAACAAGGACACTGAAGTTGGCTATTGTCACTCCGTTCAATATACATTTTCGCTTAATAACTTATCAAGGTTGCATGAAGTCGTTGAACAATGAAACAGATTTGCAAGTTACCTTGGTTTTATGCGCTCGGCGCTTTTTACTCATAGATATTCTCCCGTTTTGGATTACACTGATGGTTGGAAGAAACTCGGCGATCTTAATAAACCTACAATGTACATTTGGCGTAAGCAATACGTGAGTTTCCCTATCACAAATAAAAATAAGCTCTCTAAACTAATTCCTCATGCTCAAGTTGTCAGTATTGAAGATGTCGCGAATTGGGTGAACATTGAGCAAGCCGAAGAAGTTAATAATGCAATAGTTTCATTTTAAATGCTAATGACGGCGGTGAATAACAAGTTCCTTATTACTGATAAATGCGGGCCAAATATTACTTTTAGTCGGATATAGTTGATGCTATCGAAAATGATGCTTATTGTTTTAAACAAGTATATAGTTTTAGAATACACATGATTTCTGGTAAGTCTTTGAATTTAAGTGCGTTTAATGATTGTTAAATCACAATGTTACTGGGTTATATCAAAAATCTCATGGAGTTGAATAAGATATATAATATATAATCATCAGCTGATTTAGTGCAGTGTCTGTTTGATTTTGGTAAAGTATGAGCCATTCAACGTCTAATAAGTTATTGCAATGTCGAAAGAAAATACATTTTTGGTGGGAAAATGGCAGGTAATGCTTGATGGCTTAAGTATTCAAAACAAACACCAGCTCAAAGACCTTGATTTAAAGGTCATGCAATTGTTGGTTTATCTCATTAATAATCGGGAGCGTGTGGTTTCCAGAAATGAACTGCTTGATCAATTGTGGAAAAATCAAGTAGTCGCTGATGATGTACTTAATGTTGCAATGAGTAGCTTGCGCAAAGCCTTAGGTGATGATTTTAAAGCTCCGATTTATATCAAAACTGTGTCCAGAAAAGGCTATCAACTGATAGCGCCAGTAAAAGCAATGTCCTCGAAAAGCCGTAGTATTAATCTCAGTTGGCTGGTCGCCATTCTACTGGTATTGGTTATTGCCATACCACTTTTCTTTCAATTTATCCCCGTGGTCGTCTCTTCAGATTCAAAATCAAATTCAAATCAAGCTGTCCGATTGGCGGTTCTGCCATTTGATTATTATTCTTCGATCAAAAATCGTGAGTATATCGCCGATGGCTTAACTGAAGCTATTATTAATAGACTGGTACAAGAGTCGGATCTTCAAGTGACTTCTAGAACATCTGTTATGCAATATAAAGTAAATAAAGTATCAATAAAAGAAGTGGTTGAGCAATTAAATGTAGAGTGGATATTAGAAGGTTCTGTTCAACTAGAAGGTGATAAAGTTCAAGTGACGGCACAATTAATTAATGCAGTTAAAGATGTGCATATTTGGAGTGAAACTTATCAACGAAATTTAAGTGATTTGTTTGAAATACAGGCAGAAGTCGCCGCCCAAATAGTCACTCGATTAAACTTATCATCGAAACAGAGGACGTTAAATAACAGCAATTCAACGTTAAGTAAGATACCTGCCGCAGCTTATGATCGTTTTTTGCAGGCACAGTTTTTTCATTATAAGGGTGAAAATGAAAAAGCTATAAATGCTTATCAGCAAGCGATAGACCTTTATCCCTATTATGCCGAAGCTTATGCTCATCTATCTCATGTTTATTTTTTTCTTGATCTTGCTAAATCTTATTCTGGAAGCGAACAAGCAGGTGAATTTATTGATAAGGCGAGTAAATTAGCCATCAATGCTTTACAGATCGATCCCAATCCAGCTTATGTTCAGTTAGCGATGGCGTTAAAATACTTATATCAAGATTATGATTATCAAGCGGCGGGTCAAGCTTTTCAATTGGCGTTTGAACGAAAAAATCAGGACTTGATGATATTAGAATGGTACATCGAATATCTATTAATTACCGAGCAGTTTAATAAAGCTGAACAGCTGGCAAAACATATGGTGGCAAGTAGTCCGCTGGCTTACAATAAAAGTAGGGCGTATGATGCTTTATATTACCGCGGGGATTTTAAAAAGGCTGCTCTAGAAGTGACGAATAAGGCGGCGATTATTTCTGCGGGTTATCGAGAAACACTTTATGTTTGGAATTCATTAGCGAGTGGCAATGATGATGCTTTGTTAAGCCACGCGCCGTTATTTTTAAAAGAATCTAAGTTACCACAAAATACCATTGATGAGTTTATGGTTTTGCTGAAAGAGCAGGGGCGAAGTAGTGCACTTAATTTCATCGTTGAAAAAATTCCTGCTTTTAATAACTACGACAAAGCAAAGTTCTATGCTTGGGCTGGTGAAAATGATAAAGCGATTTTATTGTTGCAAACTTTGGTGAAAGGACGAAATTTGGAAGTGCTTAAATTAGCCATCGAACCTGCTTTTAAATCACTTAGTAATGAACCTGCTTATATTGCTTTAGTCAAACAGCTAAAACTCAACTGACTGTAAATCGACCGATGTTTAATTGTTCTCACCCTAGGTGCTTACTTATTCGGCTTAACACAATCGGTCTAACTTAAAGCCGATGTTGGCTCTAGTAAGCTCATGAAATGAAGTGCACTTACATTTCCTTTAACCTTTTTAAACACATAACTTTACCAATGATATTTATCAATTTAACTAAAATATCATTTCAGAACAACTTACCAACAAGGAATTTATAATGTTAAATTTCAATGACTTTAACCTTAATTAGAAGTTTTTAGATTTGATTAAGGACTTATTAAGAGTTAATAGGGTAAATTCCAAATTGAAATTAACGATTAATCAACAAGGGTTACATGAGACTACTACTAATATTATCAATGTTTGCAACATCAATGTTCTTACCATCAGGGGACGCATCAGAATTTGACAGTGATATTTATTCTACGTCTTTAAAGTTTGCTCAGGTTAAGCATGTTGTTGCTACTCAAAAATCTGACGGTAGTTGGTGTTTCGATACTTCAGTTCGACACAATGACCAAGGATGGGATCATTATGCAGATGGCTGGGAGGTTTTAGATTTAAAGGGAAATAAACTTGGGGTTCGACGACTTGGTCACCCTCACGATAATGAGCAACCATTTACACGTAGCCAGTGTAATATCATCATTCCATCAGGAATTTTCAAGGTAATCGTACGATCCAAATGTAATAAACATGGTTTTGGCGGTAAGCCAATAATTGTAGATCTAAATATTAGTAAGGGTGAGGGATTTTTAGTAAGTAGAATCAATTAAAAATTCATCTAACAAATTGTTTAAATGGACGTATAACAGATAAGTTGGCCGCGCTTTTGATCTTACCAATTTTAGCCAACTACTTTGCGCCGCTGGTAGGCGATATATTTTATCAAATTATGGAGTGACAATGAAAAAAATTCAGTTAGCAAGTATAGTGAGCTTATCAATTGTTTTATTTGCTTGTGGTGGATCTGGAAGTGAACCTACTGTTGGTGGTACTGGTGGTTCTAATGTTAATACTTCGAAAGAGGCATTTATAAAAAGCATATCTGAAACGTCTTGGCTGAGAGAATGTTTTTATATTAATAACTTAAAAAGTGCTAGGGAATATTACTTTATTATAAACATTCGTATAAACTCATCTTTAGAATCAATTACTACAGCTGAAATGTTTGACGAATCAGACTGTAATCACCATTCACTCGGGACAATAATCAAGTTCACGACCCAACTTGAAATTACAAATAAGATTACTAGTGAAGAAAGTATTGAAGTCTATGGACTTAATACCTCTTTTATTGAGGGTCCTGACTTTATTGATTTCCATGGTCATAATCTTGAGAGTCCTGACATTACCGAGCTTTATCCTCCATATAGCTTAATTTACCTTGATAATGAAAAGTTATATTATGGCATAGGGTCTGGATCAAATAACGGCAAGTCTAAAGAAACGAGACATTCTTCTATTTCCCTTGATGATTATTTTCGACAAGTTTTATATTAAGCTTAGTTTCAAATTTCTCAAACGGGCAAAAAACAGTTGGCTTTAATGAGGCGTTAAGGACCATAAGTAGTGAAATAAATTCATAGCTTATTATCTAAATTAAATATCACTTCCCCAGCTTTATTTGTAGCACATTCTCTGGGTGGTATATTTACTAATTTATATGCTCTTACCTACCCAAATGATGTTTTAGGTCTAGTTTTAGTTGATAGCACACACTCTAAATAGCTGAAATCAAAGCAAATAAACCACCATTTATTATTAATTTATTAACGACACGTTAAAAAATGTTGAAAAATATTTGATAGATTTAAATTCTCAGAAGATGAGTGCATTCAGAATACTGTTATATAAATTCAAAATGCAGGTCCCGTTAGCCGTTTTCTCGGTTGCGGTCTGATTGTGCACCACTTTTGTTGGCAATAAATAATAAGATAAAATTTCTTGAATCTATTATGGTTGAGTAAACAAAGTAATGGCAGCATTCAGTAACAAGTAACACTAACTGAATTTGTAAAACTTCAATAAACTTGTTTTGAGTAGCGGGCAATCTACCGTATAATGGCCAAAATTAGCGTCTACACAGAGAATGATATGTCAAAAGCAAGTGCAGTGCATATATTAGTAAAATCGGAGAAACTTGCCCGTGAGATAATGAAACTTCTTGCTAAAGGAGTACCTTTTAGTAAATTGGCGAAGAAACATTCAATATGTACTTCTGCCAAAAGAGGAGGGGATCTAGGTGAATTTAAAAGAGGACAAATGGTTAAAGGCTTTGATGAAGTTGTGTTTACTAAACCTTTGCTCAAAGTTCATGGACCCATAAAAACAAAATTTGGTTACCATGTTATTAAAACACTTTATCGAACCTAAACATTGCCGTTCAGAAAAGAGCTAGCTAAATCTAATTACTGTAATAACTTACGAAAAAATCAAGATAGGCTGATCGATTTAACTAACCAAAAGGAGCATAAGTAAGCTAAAATAAGGGCTATTATCTTAGCTTTGAGCCCTTTATATTAATGACTTCTGCCACAACGCCAGCCAGCTTTACCGAACTTGGCCTAATCCCCCTCTTATTAGCTCGATTAACTGAGCTGGAATATCAACAACCAACGCCCATTCAAGCGAAGGCAATTCCAAGTATATTAGCAGGGCGCGACTTAATTGCAGGGGCAAATACTGGCTCGGGTAAAACAGCCACCTTTGCCTTGCCGATGTTACAGCACCTCGCGCAGCAAGCTGATAAAGGTCATAAAAACAGTAAAGGTAACTATGTTTCAGGGCTGATTTTAGTGCCTACCCGTGAACTTGCCAAACAAGTTGCTGATAACATAAAATCTTATGCGGCGCACTTTAACGGAGAGATTAAAACGGTTGCTGTTTTTGGCGGGGTATCGGCAAATACACAAATGCTGGCATTACGCGGCGGCACTGATATTTTGGTGGCAACCCCTGGTCGATTACTCGATTTAATTTCAAGTAATGCCATTAAGCTTGATCGAGTTAACACCTTAGTGCTTGATGAAGCAGATCGCATGTTAAGCCTAGGCTTTACTGACGAACTGACTTCACTGTTAGCATTAACGCCAAAGAAAAAACAAATCTTATTATTTTCAGCAACTTTTCCTGAACAAGTACAAGCATTAACCCAAGAGTTACTTAATAACCCGTTTGAAATACAATTACAAAGTAGTGAAACGAGCACATTGGTGCAGCGTGTTTTTACCGTTAATAAAGGCGAAAAAACAGCTGTATTAGCACACTTAATTAAAAAGCATCAATGGCGACAAGCGCTTATTTTTGTAAATGCTAAAAACAACTGTGAGCACTTAGCTAAAAAGCTTTCTAAACGTGGTATTACCGCCGAAGTATTTCATGGTGACAAAGGCCAAACGGAACGTAGTAGAGTACTTGATGGCTTTAAAGCTGGGGAGATTGAAGTATTAATTGCCACGGACATTGCAGCTCGTGGATTAGACATTGAAAAACTGCCAGTGGTCATTAATTTTAATTTGCCAAGAAGTCCGTCAGATTACATGCACCGTATCGGCCGAAGTGGTCGTGCTGGTGAAGTCGGCTTAGCGTTATCGCTTATTGATCATGAAGATTATCATCATTTTAAAGTCATCGAAAAGAAGAATGAAATTCGTCTTGAACGTGAACAAGTTGAGGGTTTTGAAGCCGATGAAATTACTGATGATTCAATTTTAGCCGCAGAAAAACCAATGGCAAAACCAGAAGGCACTGGTAAGAAAAAACGTAAAAAGAAAACATCAATCAATGCCGATATTTGGTTGAGACATTCTGAGTCTGAATAAACTGTTATTCTTCGGTCTGTTTTACTGCCCAGAGCTAATTATCTATAGGGAGCTTTAGGCAGTTATATAACTTTTGTTTCGGCAATAAAGTTATATTTTAAATTAACAGTAACTAATAAATTTGTCACTTAAAGTTAAGATAATAGTGCGAACGAGGAGTTTCGTACTAAACTTGTTACTATAACTTCTAATGTTGGAGATATAGTAATGCAAAAGATTATTTGCGCAGTATTCTTGAGTTTATTGATTTATGGCTGTCAAAACTCCGTTTCTTCAATTCAGCCATTGGTTTCTCAACCGCCACTGCTAGACGATAGTTTTATTAATCATCAAACTATTATTGTCGAGTCTGAAGAAAACATATTTGCTTTAGATAATGAAATGAAAGTCATGGTAGCGAAAAAATTAAAGCCCGATAAAAATATTAAACGACGTACACTAAAATTGTTAAAACAAATTTTTGATTCGGAAGAAATATCGTTAACTTATAAAAGTAATGCCAACGTTAACGCTAGGCAGGCCTATCATAAACAACAGGCTAATTGTTTATCTTTAACAATTATGGCTTATGCATTAGCTAAAGAAGCTGATTTAAATGTAAAATTTCAACAAGTTGATACTCCTGAATACTGGGTTCGTAATGGTGAATATAACTTATTAACAGGCCATGTAAATTTATTGGTAAAACAAAAAAATCATGATAATAACTCTTACATTTGGGGTCGTAATGGTTTTCAAATTGATTTTGATCCGCTGGCCAGTAAATCAAGCTTTAAAAGAACAGTTATACAAAAAAATACCGTATTAGCAATGTTTTATAATAACAAAGGCGCTGAAGCGTTAGTAGACGGCGACTATAATACCGCTTATGCGTATTTTAAACAGGCAACAGTAATTGCCCCCTTATTCTCACAAACGTGGGGAAATTTAGGCATATTATACAAATATAGAGATAAATACGACGAAGCTGAACAGTCTTACCGTTATGCAATATACCTTGATAGTACCAATTTTACCGCAATGGAAAATTTAGCCATACTTTTTACTCAACAAGAAAAATTTGAAGAGGCGTTAAGTATTCGGCATAAACTTCATAAAAAAAGAAGCTCAAACCCATACTATTATGCACTACTCGCAGATGAAGCTTTTTATGATGGCAACTTCGAACAAGCGATCAGTTATTATAAGAAAGCGATAAGAATGGAAAGAAAAGCTCATGAGTTCCATTTTGGATTGGCAAAAGTTTACTATCAATTGAATCAACCAAAACTTGCTGAAAAATCATTAAAAAGAGCTATAGCCTATAATCGTAATGGGGATTCACAAGGATTATATACTGCTAAATTAAACTTGATAAGAGATAATAATATTGAGAATTAAATTATTTTTCATTATTTTAACTCTGCTTCTTTTATTAGCTTGCAATACAAATAAAGCATTAGTTTATCCTCCAAATAAGGTGATAACGACTAGTTTTTCTATAGATCAAACTAAATTACTCAAACATCTTAAAACCATATCATCAGATGAGTTTATGGGGAGAAAAATTGGCTCTTTAGGTAATAAAAGGTCGAGAGACTATCTTGAATCTCAACTCAAAAAGTACAAGGTAGACCCGTTTGAAAATAGTTACCACCATAAGTTTATAAATCAATATTTTTCAAAGAAGGTGATTGGGCAAAACGTTATAGGTATTGTTAGAGGTGTTGACTTTCCTAATGAGTACATTGTATTAAGCGCGCACTTTGATCACTTAGGTACTAAAGGAGATGTTATCTATA
>JALJPB010000145.1 GCA_022969175.1 Colwellia sp.
GATAACCTTGCATACAACCATTGATAACATCAGTTAACTCAAAGTTTTGTTTTTCTGTGCTATGCAGCATTTGCTCAATACGGGTAGCCTCACTCATATTAGTCAATATTAAATTCAGTCGGCTGATACCACTTTGGGCCCGATCAATGGTTGTTTTTGATAATTCATGAGAATGCTCTTCGCTTTGCATTGATAATATTTCAAGAGATGTTCTTACCACCGCAATAGGTGTTCTTAGCTCATGAGACAAACGTGACGACATGTTCTCTAAATAATGATTGTACTGGCTTAATCGGTTTACCGCCGTTGAAAAACTACGGGACAAATCGCCAATTTCATCATTGGTATTTGAAGGGATTAGCTTTTGGGTTATACGACCATGATCATCAATTGCACGCTCAGCTTGGTCTCGTAAGGTTCTTATTCGGTAGGTTATACGTGAAGCAAACAAGAAAAAACTCAAGGCACCGATAAACATAATCGCTAAAATTGCACTAAAGAGCTTTTCTAAGGCACGATTTCGTAAGGTGCGGATACCATTGGTATTTTCTTCAACGATAACGGCGCCATGAACCTTGTTATTAATATAAATTGGTGTTGCTGCAGATAATATAACGGCCTGATTGTCTTGAGTTAATCGCCATTGGGATTTTGCCTGACCATTGAGTGCGCTTATTATATGATCTCCTGTTAAGTTGCTCGCATCATAGAGTTGATCGATAAAGTTATCAGCTGGGCGTGTTAATATTTTATAATAAAGTGGCAGTAACCACTGTTGTTCAATATGTTGCCACCAGGAGTTATTGTCCTTTGATGAGTTTTTCAAAGGGTTTGAATGCCATACTCCACTTGCTTTGTTTATATCTCCTGCACTGGCTAAGACTCTATGGTGTTGATCAACCACCCAAATACTTGAATGGGTATAATGCATTCCTTTGACGATACGTTCAATTTCAGGAGAAGGAACAAGTATAGTACCTAAGGTTTCAGCAGTGCGAGGATCGGCAGAGCCAATGCTACTAACAATTTCCCCTCCTGTTTCATCGACATCGTGTAAAGCAAAGGCAATTTTATCACCCACTTTAGATAGCGGAATTCTAAGCTCAATATTGTAGCCTTGTGGTGTTTCTAGCCATTGACCTTGAATATAAGGGGCTGGTTGGGGGATATCATCTTCAATGTCTGTTATACGGTAAGCATCTAGCCAACCCGCTTGTTTGTTACTTACAATGAAACGAATAAAATGTTCATTAGGTTGTATAAAAGCGAGCTCTAGATGATCGTTTCTGGTGATACTCCTACTATTATCTGAACGATAAATTAACGTGTTATCTACGACCTTGAAAAATAAATAAAGGTATTTGTCATATTTTCCCAAAGCGGTGGTGAAATTTAAGCTTAACTGTTCAATAGATAACGGCTCTAATGTCGTGAGTGGTATTTGATGTTGTTGACCGTAATAATGTGATCGTTGATCATAATTAGGCCAATCGATAAATAAGCCATCAAGCTGAATAGCTTGCTTAAGTGCAAAGCCATATAAATCTTTACCTTTTTCTACACTCGGTAAAAAACTGGCTTGGTTATTAAATAGGTTAGGCCTTTCATGTAAAGCTGTTGCTAGCGCTCTTGCTGTACCAACAATCGTTTGCTCTTGTCCATATCTTAAGTACTTCTCCATTTCCCAAACGTACTGATAACCAAACCAAGGAATGGTGAATAAGAAGCTGGTGAAAAGGAATAGCTTACTACGCAAGCCAAATCGAAAAGAAAAACGAGCCATATTAGCTTTTACTTACCTTGGTTGAAAGGTAAGTTTCATTCCAACGATAGCCCATGCCATAAACAGTTTCTATGCAATCAAACGTTTGGTGAATCAGCATGAATTTTTTTCGAATTCGCTTAATATGTGAGGTAATGGTTGAGTCATCGACATAAATTTTGGAGTCTTGCATCAACTGCTGGCGGCTTTTTACATGTCCAGGATGTTTTGCTAATGCATAGACCATCCAAAATTCTGTAATCGTTAATTCAACCGGTTGGCTTTGCCAAACAACGCTCATTCGCTGACTATCAATACATAAAGGTCCTGAAATAAGTAAGTGATCATCTTGTGGCGGTTGCTTTAAAGCATCCTCTCGTCGAAAAAGAGCAGAGATACGCGCACTCAGGTGGGGTAGGCTAATATCTTTAGTTAAATAGTCGTCTGCTCCAATACGTAAGCCGGATACGGTATCAAAATCGTTATCTCGAGCGGTTAGAAAAATAATAGGTAATGTCTTTGATAACCCTCTAAGCCATTGGCATAAAGTAAAACCTCCCTCATATTCCTGCTCTAGTCCTATATCCAAGATAACTAAATGAGGTAGCCGTAAAGAAAATGCACTGGTAGCAGTTTCACGGTTGGCATAGGTTTGTACTTGATAACCTTGGCTGCGAAACAGTTGGGCATAGTTTTCTCTAATAGCAGCCTCATCTTCAACAATGGCAATTCGTTTACTCATTTAACTCTCTGACTCTAGTGGACGCTTCTGATGGCAAAACTATATCGAATAAATTAACAAAATGCGCTGTTTAATTGAAATTGCCATATTGTTGCCACATTTGCTCTGTGCTTTGCCTTTTTTACAGCACTTTAGTGCCGGTTTTGTTGTGTTTAATAGATAGCAGATAAAGAAGATAGATAACTAAACAAAGACATTTTTAAAACAACATTCATTTAAAAGGTAAATATTATGATAACTCTTAAAAAACAAAACCAAGCAAACATTTCAGCGGTAAAAAACATCTCATTTAAAAAAGCAATCATGGCAACGGCAGTCATCACATCGTTATTAAGCACTCCGTTAATGGCGAATACATTGCAAAATACTCAACAGTTAACAACTGCACAACAAATCAAAAAAGAGCAACACAAACATGCTGAACTAAACCAAGAAATAGGTTTAGGAACCGGGTTAGTTGTCGGCGCGATTGTCGCTGGTCCTATTGGTGCTATTGTTGCTGCACTTGCCGGAAATTTTATCGCAGAGCATATAAATGCTAATGAAAATATTGATGCATTAGAAGTCGCTTTAACCCATGAGCAATTAACTTACCAGCAGCAATTGGTCAGTAATCAAAAAATGTTTGAACAAAAGCTTCAGGTAAGTGAACAAGCCTTTCAAACAGAATTAATAGCATTAGAGCAAAATTATCAAACCAATGGTCAACTACAAGCTGAAAACTTATTAATGAGTTTGCAGTTCTCAACGGGTTCAACTGATATTGCCCCTCATTATCAAGAACAAATTGCCGTATTAGCCGATTTACTGAATCGAACGCCTACTATGTCAGTTGATCTGTCTGGTTATACCGACTTATTAGGTGAAGAAGCATTAAATCAAAAACTCTCCCTTGCAAGAGTTCAAAAAGTGAAAAACTTACTAATGGCACAAGGTGTAGAAGATGAACGCATCATTACTGCCGCTTTTGGTGAAGCACAACCCTTAGTTGCTAATGCTCAGCAAGAAAGTAGCTTTTACGATCGCCGTGTAGTGATGAAACTGCATAATCAAGTAAATCAAACAGCAAAAAACCAATAAAGAGAAATAAAAAGCAATAAGGAGGTGAATAGCCTAAAAAAATAATCCCGCCGAAAATATAGCCTTTGTAAGGCAAGTTACTCCCAATAACTTTTAAAGCAAACCGAGATTTAAAATCTCGGTTTTTTTAATTCAAAATTGTTTTATTACCTTAACGACAAATTTGATCTCTATGCAGAGTCAACCATACTGTTATTAACGTTAAATAAGATATTTATGGATATGTTGAAACAATTAATTTTCATGTTACTTGTATTAATACCCCCGTTTTTATTGGTACACAGTACAAATGCTTCCACCCCAAAGTATAAAACTGTCAATATTCCTATTGAGTCAGGTGTTGAAATCCTCCATTTATATAAAAATTATATTGTTCTCGCCTATAAGTCTATTGGTTATAAGGTCAATTTTCATGAAGTTTCACCGGGTAGGGGACTCATTGAAGTCAATGAAGGGCGCCTTGATGCAGTTATTTTACGTGTGGATATTAGTGATGTTTTAACTAACTTGATTAAAATACCTGTTCCGCTGACAACGGGCAGTATCATGCTTTATTGTCAAAAAAGTGTAGTTTGTCACCAGAGCATATTTGACGATAGTGCTAATTTTATTGGCGTGATCAGAGGTTCAACATTCTCGGCTTTGTACATGAGCCACCAACAAGCTGGCACCTATCAAGTTGTCGATAATATTAAAATGGCTGAAATGTTTAATAAAGACCGCTTAGACTACATTTTAACGGGGGAAGATGATCGCTATGGAAGTATCTTAAAATTAAAAGATGATTCTTATCAAAAAATAACGTTACAAAAAGTATCCGCATATCACTTTGTTAATAGAAAATTAGCTCATTTAATACCTGAATTAACTGTTGCAATACAGAATGTTTTAAACCAATAAACACTATTCAACGACTCGTTCATAGGGCGGTAAAGAATCAAGTAATTGTTTACCGTAGCGTTTGGTTACTATGCGTTTATCCATAATGGTGATAATACCTTCATCTTTCTCATTTCTTAATAATCGGCCAGTGGCTTGTACAAGTTTTTTAGAGGTTTCTGGTACCGATAAACTCATAAAAGGATTACCGCCCTTTGCTGTTACATATTCTGCTTGGGCTTGCTCTACCGGGGAGGTAGGAACTGAAAAGGGTAGCTTTGTTATGATCAAGTTAGTTAAATATTTACCTGGTAAATCTAACCCTTCAGAAAAGCTTTGTGTACCAAAAATAATACTGTTCTTATCTTTGTTACAAAGCTCTTTATGAGTTTCAATAATGTGCTGTCTGGAATGCTCACCTTGCATTAATATCTCTAGTTTGTTTTTGTCCCTGAGAGCTTCTGCGACTTTTTCCATTTGCCAATAAGAGGAAAATAGCACTAAGCTCGCTTTACCTTGCTCAATATAGTGCGGCAGTTTTTGTATTAATTCATCAGTAAACTGTGGGGCACTAGGCTCATTTTCCATCTTAGCTACAACAAGTTGAGCATTGTTTTGGTAATCAAAAGGGGAGCTTACCTGTTGATATTGGCTACCATCGTCATCTCTTAAGCCGCTTTGAAACCTGAAATGGTCAAAAGAATTGAGTGCCAGTAACGTTGCTGAACATAAAACAGCACCATCACATTTACTCCATAACATATTTTCTAAGGTGAAGCCTACTTCAATGGGGGAGGCACTAATGAGGTAGTCTTGACGTTTACCTTGAGTTATCTCAAGCCAGCGAGCCATAGGAGCACCTTTTTCGCTATCGGTTTTTGCATACATTGACCAAAGTGCGTGTAAATTTTCAAGTCGCTGAATTAAAAAACCAGCCTCAGCGAGTAGAGGCTCAGCCAAATACATTTGAGTATCGCCATCTTTAACCGATTCCATTAAAAAATTATAAAGTTTGTTGATATGGCTTAGTGACTTCTTGCTCAATTCACTGATATCTTCAGCCCAATTTTTTAAAGTCGTTGGGATAAGTCCATTATCAAAACGATAGATATTTTTATCGTCTTTCTTATTGTTTGAATATGGCTGGTTTTGCTCTGTTGAATAGGGAAAGTAAGTTGATTTGTTCGACTCGATAAAAGCACTTACCTTTTGCATTTCAACAAGTAAGTCTTGGCAGTCATCACCAAGTTTTATCGAAGGCGAAATAGCTTTTTGTGACTTAATAAACTTTGCCATTTTATCACCCACTTCACTGAGTTTTTTCAACCAGTCAACCGCACCCTTAATGCTAATACTTGCACTAGAGTGATCACGCGTTACCTTTGGCAGGTGATGTGCTTCATCAATTATATAGAAGGTATCTTCAGGTGAAGGTAGTATTCTTCCGCCACCTAGCTCCAAATCGGCTAATAACAAACTATGGTTTATAACCAATACATTGGCATCAAGCATTGTTTCTCTTGCTTTGTGAAACGGGCAATGACTGTGCTCGGACAAATGCTTTAAACAACTATGTTTATCACTTTGAATTTGCTGCCAAACGTGGTTGGGAAGATGTTCAGGCCAAGAATCAATGTCACCCAACCAACTACCATCAGCTAAGCCTTTAAACATTGAATTTAAAGTGCGAATATCACTGGCTTTTGGTTTTTCAGCAAAAGTAAATCCTGCTTGTACTGGCGCATTATCAGTACTTGAAGTTACTGCTTGTGAAAGCTTTTGTCGACAAACATATCGCTGCCTGCCTTTTGCTAAAGTGAAAGTAAAATTAAGACCTGAATGTTCTTTTAAAAAGGGTAGGTCTTTATCAACTAATTGCTCTTGTAAAGCCACCGTTGCCGTTGAAATACAAACCTTTTTATCTCGTGATAGTGCAAGGGGAATTGCCCCCAAAGAATAAGCTAATGACTTTCCAGTGCCAGTGCCAGCTTCAATTGTAATTATTTTACGGTCTTTGGAGTATTCACCCGCTAATGTTTTAGCTATTTCGGCGATTAAGAAGGTTTGTTGCGATCTGGGATTAAAGTTTGTTAAATTTTCACCAATGGCTTTGTAAGCACCGCGGATTATTTGCTTTATTTTATCGCTTAACATGCAGTTTTCAGACTCTAGCGTACTGTGGTTGGTAATTTTGCTATGTTTACATTAAAAAGTGTTCATGTCTACGGTTACTGTATACACTACTGTATAAGAGTGGTTTTATTTAATGATTGAGCGGTTAAAACAATGTATGCCAAATAATATATCAAGTGGTTTTTTATTAACCAGACAAGCTCAGGATACGAGTTTGGGCATTAACATTACCTTGTGGCTAAAAACACAACAAGGACCAGTTAAGCTTGAGGTATTAAACGAACTCGCCGTCTTTTTTATTGAAACCAAGCACGTTGAATATGCAAGGCAATGTTTAGTTTCAAGAAAAGTTAATATTGAAAAAATAACTGAATTATCATTAAAAACATTTAACCAACAAGACGTTAGCGGTTTCTATTTTAAATTCATGCGCGATTTTTATGCCGCTAGAGAAAGTTTAAAGCTTCAAGGTATAAAATGCTATGAAGATGATTTTCGACCGGATGATCGTTATTTAATGGAACGATTTATTACGGCGGGCATTAATTTTGTTGGTGATGTAAAAACGATCAATCATCAGAATTTTTTATCTTTAACTAATGCAAAGTGTAAACCTCAAAAATGTGATATTGATTTATCAATGGTATCTATTGATATTGAATGTTCAATGGCAGGTGAACTCTATTCCATAGGCTTTTATAGTAACTCTATACAACAAGTGTTGATGATAAGTGATGAAAAAAAAATCACTGAACTTTCTGAAGATAACAAGGGTTTGATTACTTGGGTTGATAATGAAAAACAACTGTTAACAGCATTTATTCGCTGGTTTAAAGACCATGATGTCGACATTATTATTGGCTGGAATGTTATTAATTTTGATATGGCGTTATTGCAAAAACGGTGTGACTGCTATGGAATAAAACTTGCCCTTGGCCGTGATGGTAGTGCGCCGTACTGGCGTAAAAATATGAACAGCGAACAAAGTTATATAGAAATCGCTGGCCGGGTGGTACTTGATGGCATTGATTTACTTAAAACGGCGACTTATAGCTTTCCAAGTTTCTCCTTAGATAATGTTGCCAATACTTTGTTAGGCATTGGTAAAAAGGTTGATGATGTAGAAAACCGCGTCGAAGAAATCACCTATAATTTCATTCATAATAAAGCAGCTCTTGCAGCTTATAACATTGAAGATTGTCGTTTGGTATGGTTGATCTTTGAAAAAACACAATTACTAGATTTTGCTATGCTAAGAGCTCAATTAACGGGATTAACCATAGATCGAATGGGTGGCTCTGTCGCAGCATTTACTAATCTTTATTTACCTAAACTACATCGCAATGGTTATGTTGCGCCTAATATGGGCGATGGTGAATCAGATTTGATCTCTCCTGGTGGCTATGTGATGGACTCAACGCCAGGTCTATATGAAAATGTATTAGTGCTCGATTTTAAAAGCTTGTATCCAAGTATCATTCGTACTTTTAAAGTTGATCCTATGGGCTTAATAGAGGGATTAAGGGCAGAAAGAGATGACCAGCGAATAAAAGGCTTTGATGGTGCCTATTTTTCTAAAGAACATCACTTCTTACCGAGTATTATTGAAACATTATGGGCAGAGCGTGATAAAGCAAAAGTAGATAACAATTCAGCTTTATCTCAAGCAATAAAAATCATCATGAATAGCTTTTATGGCGTACTTGGCTCTACTGGCTGTCGTTTTTACGATCCCCGCTTATCAGGTTCTATCACTAAACGAAGTCATGAGTTATTAAAAACGACTAAACATTGGATTGAAGAAAAAGGCTACCAAGTTATTTATGGTGATACTGACTCTATTTTTGTTCATGTAGGGCAAGATAAATCTATAAATGACTGTAATCAATTAGGTAAAGATTTACAAAAGCTTATTAATGATAAATGGCAACAAGTAATAGAAGATGATCTTAATTTAAAAAATCATTTAGAAATAGAATTTGAAACTCACTTTACACGTTTTTTAATGCCTACTGTCAGAGGGCAGAGTACTGATGGCGGTGAATCTATTGGCACAAAAAAACGCTATGCGGGCATTGTTAATAAAAACAATAAATCCGAGCTTGTTTTTAAAGGTATGGAAACAGTTCGCAGTGATTGGACACAGCTCAGTAAAGACTTTCAACAAGAGCTGTACCGCCGAGTTTTTAATAATGAAGCCGTTGAAAACTATATTTTAGAGACTGTCAGGAAAACGCTAAATGGTGAATTTGATGAGTTACTTATCTATCGGAAGCGACTTAGGCGTCGGTTGATAGATTATGTTAAAAATGTGCCTCCTCATGTTAAAGCTGCACGTATGGCTGATGCAAAAAATGAAAGGTTAAATAAGCCTTTGAAATATCAAAATAAGGGTTGGGTAGAGTATTTAATTACCTTAAATGGCCCTCAAACTAAGGAGTATGTTAATTCTGCTCTAGATTATGATTTTTATGTCGATAGGCAATTAAAAGCTGTCG